>NZ_CVRT01000078.1 GCF_001261915.1 Halorubrum sp. SD626R | reverse complement strand
CCCGTGGACTTCGTGCGCTGGCCGCGTACCTTCTGGCCGCGCTTGTGGCGAACGCCCTTGTACGATTCGATGACCTTCATCCGGTTGATGTCGTGGCGACGCTTCTCGCTGACGTCGGTGCCGACGAGGTGCGTCGTCTCCCCGGAGTAGAAGTCGTTCTGTCTGTTCGTCATCCACGACGGGACGTGGTCTTCGAGGTTCTCGGCGATGTCGACCACCGCGTCGATGTCACCCTCGTCGAGGAGCCCGAACGTGGCGTTGCGGTCCACGTCGGCCTTCTCGGCGACCAGCCGCGCCGTGCGCGTGCCGATGCCGTCGAGTTCGGACAGGCTTCGCTCGACCGTCTTCGTCCCGTCGAGGTCAGCGCCCCCGATCCGGACGAAGTACTGGAGGTCTTCCTCCTCCTCCTCCGGCGAGTCGTCCTGTGGTTCTTCCGTGCTCATGTGTTGGTTGTGGTGAGCCCTACCGGCGCGAATCCGGCGGTGCTCGGTCCGTTCGAGCGTTGCGGCGGGGATTCGAACCCCGGAGGCAGTGACGCCACAGAGTTAGCAACCCTGCGCCTTGGGCCAGGCTTGGCTACCGCAACTCGCGTCGTATCATCGCCCTCGTGGACTCGGGACCCGGCGCCCCTGCAGTTCGTGCATCCGTACGGTCCCGCCTTCGCTACTTAAACATCACGGAAGGGCGATGCGGATGCGCCCGCTTCGCACGGGTGTGAGGCGTTGTCACGGGCGAACCGCGGATCGCCGTCGAGACCGACGATTCGCGAATCGCACGCCGCCGTGGCGGTTCCGTTTGGCGTACTGTTTAGTGGATGCCGCGGGTGGGGCGATCCATGAAGGCCGTCCAGTTCGACGCCCACGGCGACCGCGACGTGATCGAGTACGGCGAGTTCCCCGACCCGGAGCCCGACCGCGGCGAGGTCCTCGTCGACGTCAAGGCGGGCGCGCTGAATCACCTCGACGTCTGGACGCGTCGCGGGATGCCCGGTATCGACTTGCAGATGCCCCACGTCCCCGGCAGCGACGCGGCCGGCGTCGTCGAGTCGGTCGGCGAGGGTGTGACGCGGTTCGAGCCCGGCGACCGCGTCGCCGTGAGCGCCGGCGTCTCCTGCGGCGAGTGCGAGTTCTGCCGCCACGGTGAGGAGTCGCTCTGCCCCTCCTTCCACATCATCGGCGAGCACGTCCGCGGCGTCCACTCCGAGCTCGCGGCCGTCCCCGCCGAGAACCTCGTCCCTGTCCCCTCGGGCGTCGACTGGGAGGTCGCCGGCTCCGCCTCGCTCGTCTTCCAGACCGCGTGGCGGATGCTCCAGACGCGCGCCGACATCGAGGCCGGCGAGAAGGTGCTCGTCCTCGGCGCCTCCGGCGGCGTCGGCCACGCGGCCGTCCAGATCGCCGACCACGCGGGCTGTGAGGTGTTCGCGACCGCCTCCACCGAGGCGAAGCTCTCGCACGCCGAGGAGTGCGGCGCCGACCACGTCATCGACTACGAGGCGAACGACTTCGCCGAGGAGATCTCGGCGCTCACCGGGCGCCGCGGCGTCGACGTCGTCGTCGACCACATCGGCGAGGCCACCTACCCGAACTCGCTGAAGTCGCTGGCGAAGGGCGGTCGGCTCGTCACCTGCGGCGCGACGACGGGCGGAGGACCCGAGGCGGGGCTCAACCGGATCTTCTGGAACCAGCTGTCCGTCATCGGCTCGACGATGGCGACGCCTGGCGAGGTCGACGACGTGCTGGACTTGGTTTGGGACGGCACTTTCGAGCCGCGTGTCCGTGAGACGCTCCCGATGAGCGAGGCCGCGCGCGCCCACGAGATGATCGAGAACCGTGAGGGCTTTGGCAAGGTAGTGGTAAAGCCCGACAGTGAGCTCTGAGACCGACGCGGACGGGAGCGCGGACGGGGGCTACGTCCACGTCCCGGCGGGCGAGGGCGGCGGCGAGAGCGACGGGACCGCCGGCGCCACCGCGTCGGAATCGGCCGCCGACGAACCGGGGACCGGCGAGCCGACCGCCGACGGCTTCGGCCGGAAGGGGTGGGCGCTGACGGCTGCCATCTTCACCTGCGCCCTCGTCATCCCGGGTGTCATCTACCTCTACCCGTACGCGGCCGGCTGGTTCGGGCTGCCCTTCTTCGCGACGTACCTGGCGCTGCCGCTCGTCCCCGCCGTCCTGCTCGGCCTCGTCGCCGTCTGGTCGATGACCGCGGCGACGCGGAGGCGGTAGCGGGCGGCGTCGTCGCCGCGGGAGCGACGGGCCCGCCGGCACCGCCGGCGAGCGCCGAACGACAACCGTTTTGAACGCCACCCGCGCAGTAGCGGTATGTTGATCACCGTCTCCGGCCCGCCGGGAAGCGGGAAGAGCACGAACGCCGCGGGGCTGGCCGACCGCCTCGGCGTGGAGCACCTCTCCGGCGGCGACATCTTCCGCGAGATGGCGGCCGAACGCGACATGACGCCGGTCGAGTTCAACGAGTTCGCCGAGGAGGATCCCCAGTTCGACCGCAAACTCGACCGTCGCCTCCGCGAGACCGCTCGGACCAGCGACGAACTCGTCCTGGAGTCGCGGCTCGCCGGGTGGCTCGCGGCCGACCACGCCGACTTCCGGTTCTGGTTCGACGCCCCGCTCTCCGTCCGCGCCGAGCGGATCGCGGAGCGCGAGGAGAAGCCAGTCGACCGGGCGCGGGCCGAGACGGAGCGCCGGGAGGAGTCCGAACGCAAACGGTACCGCGAGCTCTACGGTATCGACGTCGACGACCTGTCGATCTACGACGCCGCGTACAACACCGCCCGCTGGGCCCCAGAGCGCTTCCTCGACGTGCTCGTCGCCACCGTCGACGCGTACGACCCCGCGGCCGACGAGGGGAAAACGCCCATCGAGGGCGTGCGCTACGACTTCTGAGAGCGGCCTCCCACGACCCACATGACAGACGACCTCGACGACGACCCCGCGCCCGCGGACGACCCCACCGGTTCCGCCGCCGACCCGCTCCGAGCCCCGCCGGGCGAGCGGTCGATCCCCGAGCTGCTCCGGTTCGGCGTCGTCAACGTCGACAAGCCGGCCGGCCCGTCCTCCCACCAGCTCTCCGCGTGGGTGCGCGACGCGGTCAACGACGCCCTCGAAGAGTTCGATCCGGCGGGCGACCCGATCGACGGCGTCGCCCACGCCGGCACCCTCGACCCGAAGGTCACCGGCTGCCTGCCGACGCTCACCGGCGACGCGACCCGAGCGGCCCAGGTCTTCCTGGAGGGGAGCAAGGAGTACGTCTCGGTCCTCGAACTCCACGGGTCGCCGCCGGGCGACTTCCGCGAGGTCGCCGCCGAGTTCGAGGCGGAGATCTACCAGAAGCCGCCGCGGAAGAGCGCCGTGACCCGCCGGCTCCGAACGCGGACGATCCACGCGCTCGACGTGTTGGAGGTCGAGGACCGGCAGGCGCTCCTCCGGATCCGGTGTGAGTCCGGGACGTACGTCCGAAAGCTCTGCCACGACATCGGGCTCGCGACGGGGGTCGGCGCGCACATGGGCCACCTCCGCCGGACCGCCACCGACCCGTTCGACGACCGCGATCTGCATCCCCTGCAGGACCTCGTCGACGGACTCGCGTGGGCGCGCGAGGGCGACGAGTCGCTGCTGCGCGAAGTCGTTCGCCCCGCCGAGGAGGCGCTGGTGCACCTCCCGTCGGTCACGGTCGCGCCCTCGGCCGCGCGCAGCGTCGCCACCGGCGCGCCGGTGTACGCGCCCGGCGTCATCGGCGCGGACGCGGGGGCGACGGTCGATCCGAACGCGGAGTCCCGAGACGGCGACCCGCCGCTCGTCGCGTGCCACACGCCCGACGGCGTCGCGGTCTGTCTCGGCCGACTCGTCGGCGATCCGGACGCCGACGCCGGCGTCGTCGTCTCGCTGGAACGCGTCCTCCTGTGACCGCGTCGTCGCGGTTCCGGATACGGACGAGAGCGAGGGCGACGACGAGTGAAGCGAAGTCCTTAATTACCGTACCGCCGTTTTTCCGCGTGCAGTCAGGGACCGTGGGGTAGTGGTATCCTATGCGGATGGGGTCCGTATGACCTGAGTTCGATTCTCAGCGGTCCCATAAAAATTTTATTGGTTCTCATTATCGAGAGCCTCAGCACCGTCTAACACCCGAAAACTGCGCTCAAGGGTGCACTATGAACTTCCTCAACGGCAGGCCGCTCATCCCTCGAACCACGGGGCGTCCGGCTCCGGTGCGTCCGTGTCCGCCTCGCGGGCTTCTTTCGTCGGTTCGATCGCTTCGTCGAGGTTCGAGAGCGCCTCCTCGCGCGTTTCGCCCTGGCTGGCGACGTTCATCCCCTGATCGATCGCCGACCAGCCCCCTTCGTCCTCTTCGATCAGACGGATCTCTCGGCCAGTACTCATGGCTGGTAGTGGTAGTGACCTCGGAATAAGCGTTCTGTCGCTACGAGTCCGGGGTCTCCGACTCGATCGGCGCCTCGGAGTCGTCGACCTCGTCGTACTCTTCCCGGCGTTTGAGGGCCGCGCTTCGAGACGAGTTCGCGGACATCGAGAAGAGCGCGGCGGCGACACCGTCGTCTCCAGCGACGAGGCGTACGAGGGGGTGGCCCCTCGGCTCGATCTGAAGGCTCGACGCGAGGAGTGACTCTCCGGAACCACTAAACGCCGCACCTTCCTACCGCCGGTAATGGCCGACTGGACGGAGAAGTACCGCCCGAGCACGCTCTCGGAGGTCCGCGGCAACGACAAGGCCCGCGACGCGTTCGCGGACTGGGCGCGCTCCTGGGACGACCACCGCGAGGCCGTCGTCCTCCACGGGAGCCCGGGCGTCGGGAAGACGAGCGCGGCCCACGCGCTGGCGAACGACATGGGCTGGGAGACGGTCGAGCTGAACGCCTCCGACCAGCGCACCGCCGACGTCATCGAGCGCTTCGCGGGCCGGGCCGCCCGAAACGCCACCCTCGGGGGCAGCGCGGCGGGCGGCGGCGCGAGCGGCGGCGACACCGCCTCGCGTCAGCTGGTCGTCGTCGACGAGGCGGACAACATCCACGGTAACTACGACCGCGGCGGCGCCTCGGCGATCACGAAGCTGGTCAAGGAGTCGGGCCAGCCGATCGTCCTCATCGCCAACGACTACTACGACATGGCGCGCGGGCTCCGGAACGCGACGCAGGAGATCGAGTTCCGCGACGTCTCCGCGCGCTCGATCGTGCCCGTCCTCCGAGACGTCTGCCGGAAGGAGGGGATCGAGTTCGAGTCGGACGCGCTCGAACGGATCGCGGAGCGCAACCGCGGGGACCTCCGGGGCGCGATCAACGATCTGCAGGCGGCCACGGAGGGCCGCGACGCGATCGCGGTCGGGGACGTGGTTACCGGCGACCGCGACAAGGCGCTCGGGCTGTTCCCGTTCCTCGACGCGATCCTCAAAGAGGAGTCGGCGGAGGAGGCGCTGGAGTCGGCGTACGCCGTCGACGAGACGCCCGACGACCTCACGAAGTGGATCGAGAACAACGTCCTCGACGTGTACGACCCGGCGGAGTCGGTCCGGGCGTACGACTTCCTCGCGAACGCCGACGTGTGGCTGGGCCGCGTGCGCGCCACGCAGAACTACACCTACTGGCGCTACGCGACCGACAACGCGGCCGCCGGTGTCGCCGCCGCCCGCGACGGGGAGAAGGGCGGGTGGACCCGCTACGGCCGGCCCCAGTTCTGGAGCTCCTCGGACGCGACCGCCGACGAGGTGGTCGGACAGATCGCGGCCGCGAGCGGCTGCAGCGTCGCCACAGCCCGCCGCGAGGTGCTCCCCTTCCTAGAGGCGGTCACCCACCACTGCAAGCCCCGCGAGCTGACGGTCGCGATGGCGGCCGCCTACGACCTCGACGAGGCGGGCGTCTCCTTCGTCACCGGCTCCGGCGAGTCCACGAACAAGGTCGCGTCGATCGTCGAGGACGCGCAGGCGCTCCGCGAGGAGCGGATGGAGGACCACGCCGAGGGGGCGTTCGCCGGCGGGGCGCGAGCGGTCGAGGACGCCGACGCGGACGGGGCCGGCGCCGCGGGCGGCGAGGGGGATCCGAACCGCGACGGCGACGGGCCCGGCGCGGACGACGCCGGCGACGCGGACGGCGAGGAGGGCGAGGACGACGGACAGGCGGGGCTCGGGGACTTCGTCTGAGCGTCCGCCGTCGCGGCCGCGACGCTACTCCCTCGACGAGCCGCCGAGGCCGGTCGCGGCGTCGCCTCCGTCCGCCTCCGTCGGGTCGGCGTCTTCGTCGACGACGTCGATCCCGTGGAACTCGAACCGCGCGCCGCCCGCCCGGCTCTCAGTCACGGACACCGTCCAGCCGTGGGCCTCGGCGATGCGCTCGACGATCGCGAGCCCGAAGCCGGTGCCGTCGTCAGCGCTCGTGTGTCCCGGCTCGAACACCGATTCCCGCTCCGAGGGGTCGATCCCGGAGCCGTCGTCGGCGACGTAGAACCCCTCCGGGCCGACGCCGACCGAGACGCGAAGGGACGCGCCCGTCGGCTCGCCGTCTTCGGCCGAACCGCTTGCGCCGGTCGGATCGTCGCCCTCGGCGTCTCGCTCGGCCGTTCCGGGCACCTCTCCCGGCGAGCAGTCGTCGGGGGCGCCGTGTTCGATCGCGTTCCGGAAGAGGTTCTCCAGCGCCTGCCGGAGCCGACTGCGGTCGCACTCGACCCACGGGAGCGAGTCCTCGACGACGAGCGTCGCGTCGGAGCCGGACCCCGCCGTGTGCCACGCCGCGTCGACCACGGAGCGCAGGTCGACCGTCGCGGTCTCCTCGACGGAGCGGCCCTCGCGGGCGAGCGCCAAGAGGTCGGAGATGAGGTCGTCCATCCAGTCGAGCGCGTCGTGGGCGCGGTCGAGCCGCTCGTCGGCCGCCTCGCCCTCGAACTCCCGCGCCAGCTCGACGTTGCCGACGGCGACCGAGAGCGGGTTGCGGAGGTCGTGCGAGACGACGCTGGCGAACTCCTCTAAGCGCTCGCGCTGTCGCTCCAATCGACGGCGACGCTCGACGCGCTCGCTCGCCGGGAGGAGGTAGCCGACGACGTCGCCGCTCCCGTCGAGGCGCCCGCACTCCCTGACCCACGTGGGGTCGTCGTCGCCGAGCGCAAGGCGATAGGTGACATCGACCGGCTCCTCGTCGAGCGCAGACCGGAGGCGCTCGCGGTCGGCCTCGGCCGTGGCTTCCAACCAACCGGTCCGAGGCAGGGCGTCGACGTCGAGCCGGGGCTCACCCGCGGCCTCGACGACGAACCGGCTCGGATCGCCGTCCGGCCGTCGGTAGGCGACGCCGGGCCGACGCTCCATCGACGGTAACACGTGTCAAACCCTATCTTGTAGGATAATAAACCTTACCTAGCTATCAGCTGTCTGACGTTCAGTATCAACGCGTAACGGTTCGAAATCAAGTCGAACGAGGACGAAAAGAGCATTTTTCGGCCCGTTACGCCAAATCGCGACCCGTGTTATCAGTACCCGTATAACTGTCAGACGCGGGCCGGTCCGCATTCGACCGGAACTCGGGAGGGTTTTACTTCGCTCCGCTCCCTCCCTCGGTCCATGCGCGCGGCGATCCTTCGCGAGTACGGCGAACCGCTGGCGGTCCGCGACCTCCCCGACCCCGAGCCCGGGCCGGACGAGGCCGTGGTCCGCGTGGCGGCGTGCGGCGTCTGTCGGAGCGACTGGCACGCCTGGATGGGCCACGGCGAGTGGGCCGACGACCGGGTTCCGCGGGGACAGGTGCTCGGCCACGAGCCCGCCGGCGAGGTGGCCGCCGTCGGCCGCGAGGTCGACCGATTCGCGCCGGGCGACCGCGTCGTCGTCCCCTTCTCGCTCGGCGACGGCACCTGTCCGTACTGCCGCCGGGGCGCGGGCAACGTCTGCGCCGACGGGCGCGCGCTCGGCTTCGAGGCCGCCGCGCCCGGCGCCTTCGCGGAGCGGGTCGCCGTCCCGACTGCCGACTACAACCTGATCGAGCGCCCGCCGTGGCTCGGCGCGACCGCCGCCGCCGCGCTCGGCTGTCGATATATGACCGCCTACCACGCGCTCGCCGAGCGGGCGGCCCTGAGCGGGGGCGACCGGCTCGCGGTCCACGGCTGCGGCGGCGTCGGGCTCTCCGCGGTCCAGCTCGGCGCCGCGCTCGGCGCGCGGGTCGTCGCCGTCGACGTCGACGACGACGCGCTCTCGCTCGCGAGCGACCTCGGCGCCGACCGCCTCGTGAACCCGGAGTCGCTATCGACGGGGGAGTCCGTCCCCGAGCGGGTCCGCGAGCTCACGGACGGCGGCGTCCACGTCTCGATGGACGCGCTCGGGATCGCCGAGACGTGTCGCAACTCCGTCCGCTCGGTGCGCCCGCGCGGGACCCACGTGCAGGTCGGGCTCACCACCGAGGCCGAGCGCGGCGAGGTCTCGCTGCCGACCGACTGGATGACGCGCTGGGAGGTCTCCTTCCTCGGCGCGCGCGGGATGCCGCCGACGAGCTACGGCGACCTGTTCGACCTGATCGAGGCGACCGACGTCGACCCCGGCGCGCTCGTCGCTCGGGAGCTGTCGCTGTCGGCCGTCTCGGACCGGCTCGCGGCGATGGACGAGTACGACGTGAAGGGCGTGGAGGTCGTCACCGACTTCGAGGGGTGACCGGTCACCGGTCCCGGTCCGCGCCCAGCCCCGGGATCGCGACGCTGGCGTCGACGCGCTCCATGACCTTCGAGGCCGTGAGCACCAGCGCGAGGTACATGACGCCGAGCACGAGGAAGATGGCGGTGTACCGGAACGTGTCGGTGGCGACCTGGTCGGCCCGGTAGTAGAGCTCCGGGACGGTGATGAAGCCCGCGAGCGACGAGTACTTGATCAGGTAGACGAACTCGTTCGTCCACGAGGGGATCGCGTACCGGAGCGCCTGCGGGAGCACCACGTGGTAGATCGACTCCACCTTCGAGAGGCCGATCGCCCGCCCCGCGGTGATCTGGCCCTCGTCGACGCTCTCGACCGCGCCGCGGATGTACTCCGCCTGGTAGGCGGCCCCGTTGAGCGTGAACCCTAAGATCGCGACCCAGACGACATCGCGCGCGAAGACGCCGGAGAGCGCGCCGGGGACGTACGACGCGAGGTTCAGCCCGTAGTAGAGCACGAACAGCTGCGCGAGGAGCGGGGTGCCGCGGAGCAGCTCGGTGTAGCCGAGCGAGAGCCACGCGGAGAACCGGCCGTACACCCGCGCGACCGCGAGCGGCACGGCGATGACGAAGCCGCAGACGAGGCTCACGCCGGTGATGACGACCGTGAGCCACGTCCCCTGCGCGAGGACCGGCGTGAGCTCGATCACGAACGCGGCGTCGGCCGCCACCGCGGCGAGGACGGGGACCGCGCCGAGGGCGGCCTCGACGGCGGCGGGCGAGACGAGTGGGTCGCCGACGGGGACGAGCGGCCCGCCGAGCCACCGGTTGACCCAGCTGACGACGAGCCAGCCCCAGAACAGCGCGCCGGCCGCGACGAGGAGGATCCGACCGGCGGACGCCTCCGCGTCGGCCGCGCGCTCGGCCACCGTCTGCGGTCTCGTCGCCCCCGCCATCAGTCGTGGCTCGCGATGCGTTCGAGGAAGCGGCCGGTCCGCTCCTTTTCAGGCCGTTCGAACAGCTGCTCCGGCGGGCCGCGCTCGACGACGCGACCGTCGTCGAGGAACACGATCTCGTCGGCGACCGCCCGCGCGAAGCTCATCTCGTGGGTGACGACGAGCATCGTCATCCCCTCGTCGACGAGCCCGCGCATCACCTCCAACACCTCGCCGATGAGTTCCGGGTCGAGCGCGCTCGTCGGCTCGTCGAACAGCATGAGCTTCGGCTCCATCGCCAGCGCGCGGGCGATCCCGACGCGCTGCTGTTGCCCGCCCGACAGCTCCGCCGGGTACGAGTCGAGCTGGTCGCCGAGCCCGACGCGCTCCAGCTGCGCCGCCGCGCGGTCGCGAGCCCCGTCCTCGGAGAGCCCGAGCACGCGGCGGGGCCCCAGCGCGACGTTCCCGGTCGCGGTCAGGTGCGCGAACAGGTTGAAGCTCTGGAACACCATCCCGACCTCCCGGCGGAGCTCGTCGACGTCGGTGTCGGGCGAGAGCACCTCCTCGCCGTCGAGCGTGATCGACCCCTCCTGGGCCTCCGCGAGGCGGTTGACGCAGCGCAGCATCGTCGACTTGCCCGACCCGGACGGACCGATAAGCACGGTGACGTCGCCGCGGTCCATCTCGAAGGAGACGTCTTCGAGCACCTGCTCGTCGCCGTACCACTTCGAGACGTCGGTCACTCGGAGGAAGGCGTCGGCGTCACTCATACCGACTCGCCCTCCGGGATCGCGTAGCGGGTACCGAGGTAGTCGAGCGCGCGGTTCGTCGCGAACGTGAGGACGAAGTAGATTGCACTGATAAACAGGATGACTTCCAACACCGCGGTCGTCCGCTGCGTGAACAGGTCGGCCCCGCGGGTCAACAGCTCGGCGAGCCCGATCGCGAAGACGATGCTCGTGTCCTTCAGGACGATCGTGAACTCGTTCTGGAACCCCGGGATCGACCGCCGGAGCGCCTGCGGGACGACGACGTAGCGGATCGCCTCGAACCGCGAGAGCCCGACCGACCGCCCCGCCTCCAACTGCCCGTCGTCGACGCTCGCCAGCGTCGCCCGGAAGATCTGCGACTGGTACGCCGCGCTGCGGAGTCCGAGTCCCAGGATCCCCGCCGAGACCGCCGGCGAGATCGACGCGACGCCGAGGTTCACCTGCGGGACCCCGATCACGAAGTACATCACGAGGAGGATGACGACGATGGGCGTCCCGCGGAGGACGACGCCGGCGCCGCCAACGAGCCGCTTCGGGAGCCCGCCGCCGTACACCTCGACCGCGCCCGCCGGGAAGCCGACGAGGAAGCCGAGGAGAATCGACGCGGCCGTGAGTCCGACCGTCAGCAGGGCGCCCCCGGCCAGGTAGTCGGCGTTCCGCAGGACGAACCCCCAGTCGGCCCCCTCGCCGACGAGCCAGACGGCGCTCGCGGCCGGATGGGCGGCGGCGGAGACGGCGCCCGACGCGAGGGCGCCGAGGCTGCCGGACGCGGCGAGCGCGAGCGACCCCGCGGCCGACATCCTACTCCTGCCCGAACCAGGTGTTGGTTATCTCCTGGTACGTCCCGCCGTCGCGGACGGTCGCGAGCCCGTCGTTGAGCGCCGACTGGAGCTCCGACTCGCCCTGCCGGAGGCCGAAGCCGAACCGCTCACCGGTCTCCTCGATGAACGCGATCGTCACGTCGCGCTCGGCCGCGAACGTCTCGGCGACCGGGTTGTCGACGACGACGGCGTCGATGTTCTCGTTCGCGAGGTCCTCGACCGCGAGGACGTAGCTGTCGTACGTGGAGAAGTCGTTCTCGGAGATGATCCCCTCGCCGACGAGGTTCGACTCCACCTGGTCGGCCCCGGTCGTCCCGGACTGCGCGCCGACGCGGACGCCCTCGAAGTCCGCCCAGCCCGACGGCTGGAAGTCACCGCCCTCGCGTACGAGGATCGCCTGGTCGGACTCCCAGTAGGGGTCCGAGAAGGCGATCGTCTCCTGGCGGTCCTCGGTGATCGTCATCGCGGCCGCGATCACGTCGATCTCCTCGTTCTGCGTGAGCGCGGGGATGAGCCCGTCGAATTCGAAGGTCGCCCACTCGTCGATCTCGTACTCGGTCTCCCCGACGACGGCCTCCAGCAGGTCGACGTCGAAGCCGACCAGCTCGCCGTCCTGCTGCATCTCGAACGGCGGGAACCCCGGCGCGGTACCGGGCGTGATCGTGGCGCCGTCGCCGCCGCTCTCGCCGAGGCACCCGGCGACGCCGGAGAGTCCGACGGCGCTCGCGCCACCGGTCAGCTTCAGGTACGTCCGACGACTCACATCGGTTTCCGTACGGTATGGCATATCGGTGGGAGAACGTGGACCGATTTTAACCTTTCCTCCGCGAACGGCCGACCGTCCGGTCAGTCGCCGCCGATCGGGGCCGAGCCGTCGCGCACCTCGCCGGCGTCGCGCGCGACCCACGCCGCGCCGGCCGCGAGCGCGACGGCGACGCCCAGGGCAACGAGGTTGATCCGCTCCCAGACCGCGGTGTACAACACCAGGTCGCGGCCGAGGAGCAGCGTCGCGACGAGCGCGGCCATCGCGCCCGCGGCGAGCAGGCGAACGGTCCCGGCCGCGGCGCGGCTCACGCCCCCGTAGCCCGACCGGACCGCCTCGGTGGCGAACGCGACCGTCGCGACGAGGCCGAGGTGCCCCGCGAGTCCGGTCGCGTAGAAGCCCGCCTGCGCGCCCGGCGAGTACGTGACGAACGGGACCGCCCGCGAGAAGACCGCGCTGGCGGCGATCCCCGCGACGCCGACCGTCGCCGCGATCCGGAGGAGCCGCGCCGACCCGCGGCCGCCGCCCCAGATGGTCGCCAGTCCGAGCAGCGTGAAGATCGTCAGCGCGACGATCAGGTGCGCCGCGTGCGTCGAGACGGTGTAGCCGCCCGGGACGAGCCCGCCGACCGTGACGGTGATCGCGCCGACGGTGATCTGCAGCGGGAGGATCGCGACCGCGAGCGTCGCCGCGAGCCGCGTTCGCCGGTCGAAGCTCCCGAGCCACGTCCACCCCGCGGTCCCGACGATGAGGAACCCGGTGATCATCGCCCACGCCCGGTGGAACCACTCGATGAAGTCCGGGTTGATCGTCATCGCGGGGATGAGTTGGTCCGAGCAGAGCGGCCACTGCGCCTCGCACGCCAGTCCGGAGCCGGTCGCCGCGGTGTAGACGCCGAGCGCGAACAGCGTCAGCGTCATCCCCGTCGTCGCCGCCGCGTATCGCCTGAAGGTCAGCCACGCGGGCCGAAAACTCATTACCCGAGTTCGGGCGCGAGCGCACTTAGACCGTTCGGACGCTCCACGCGGACGGGAAGGTGGATCGGCCGTGACAGACGATATTGTTCATAAATAGGACTGCGGTGGCGCGTGCTGACTCGCGGCCGCCGAGGGCGGCCGCTTGCAGGCACGCGCGAGGGACGCCGCGAACGCCCGCAGGGCGTGAGCGGCAGCGAGGCGCGACGCGCCTCTGGCAGCCGGCGGCTCCGCCGCCGGCGACGAGGCTGGGGAGGTGCGAGGGCGGTTGCGGTGCTGGGCGGGATGGGACTCGAAGGGGCAGCCGGGAGGCGGGCGCAGGCGTTCACGAGAGCTCTGCTCTCGTGAGCCAATCAGAACGCTGCGCGTTCTGATGACGATCAAGCACCGCAGGAACGAGCAACGCGAGTGACGAGGAGCGCAGCGAGCGTGCGCCCGCCTCCCAGCTGGGGCTTTGGAGGGATCCGCCGATTTGAAGTCGTGCGCCTGTATCCGGGCAACTGAGGCTTTGAAGGCGTTCACTACACCGCCGGCGGAACCGGTCTGCACGTGATCGTTCGAACCGACGGAATCGCTTTGAGCTGCCTCGTTCTATCCCGATAATTCGCGCTTCGCTCGTCGCGCGCGGTCGGACATTTCCTCGTCGCCCTCGACGTCGGCGAGGGTCTCGACCGCCTCCAGGTTCCGCACCGCGTCGTCGAGGAACGAGAGCACGTCGCCGGTGTACGCGTACACCATGTAATCGTCCGTCATCACGTCCACGATCGCCTGCGGGCCGAGCCCCTCGGCCCGGAGCTCCAGCACGTACCGCATGAACTTCTCCTCGGGGCAGCCGCAGTAGGGGTTCGCCTGGCAGTCGCAGTCGAGGAAGTCCTCGGCGAAGTCGAGGATGCGGTCGCGGGTGGTGGAGTCGAGCTTCGAGAGGCCGTCGCCGGTGAACAGCATGTCGAGGGTCGCGCCGGCGAACGCCCCTTTCGGGATGTTCGTCTCCAGCTGGGAGGCGAGCTGCCGGTGGTTCTTGACGTAGATCTTATCGGTGAACGCCACGGGTGCGCCGACGTACGCCGGCGGGCAGTAAAAACGGCGCGGTGCGTCGCCCTCGTTCGCCCGACGGGCGACCCGAGACGACCCATGGCGACTCGGCGCTATCACCGGACGCCACCGCGTCACACGCCCGTCCGGGAGTCGTAACCGTTATTTATCGAAGCGGGGTAGATATCGACGCGTGTCCGGGTTAGGGTAGTGGACTATCCTTCAGCCTTGTGGAGGCTGAGACGCGGGTTCAATTCTCGCACCCGGACCTTCTCGCGGCGAGCGACACCGCGAGCCGCGAGGCTCCGCGGAGAATTGAAGCGGGGAGCGACGCGAGCGAATGTGAGCAGAGCGACCGGGGTTCGATTCTCGCACCCGGACCTTCTCCGAAGCGCCGCTACCGGACAGCCGCGCGACTAGAACTCGATCCGCTCGCCGTCCTCCGGGACGACCACGTCCTCCGTCTCCGTTCGCAACTCCTCCCGCGAGAGCAGGCAGTGGTTGATCGCCTCCATGTGGACCGCGGCGACCGCGGCGTCGGTGGCCTCACGGACCGCGGCGACGTCGTCGACGCCCATCGTGATCGGTTCCCCGTGATTGAACCGCGCGGCGCCGGCGTTGAGCACGACCGCGTCGGGCTCGAACCGGTCTAGCGTCTCCGCGACCGGCTCGTACCAGACCGTGTCGCCGGCGAGGTACAGCGTGTCGTCGCCCTCGAAGACGAAGCCGGAGACGGGGCCCATCTGCTCGGCCAACTCTCCGTGTCCGTGGCGGCCCGGCGTCCGGTGGAGCGTGACGTCCGCGAACGACGCCGCGTCCTCGACGGGGCGCACGTCGGTGAACCCCTCGTCGCGGAACGCCGCCGCCTCCGCGGGCTGACAGAACAGCGGGACGTCCGGGTCCAGCGCCTCCCGCGCCGCGTCGTCGAAGTGGTCGGGGTGGCGGTGGGTGACGACCACCGCGTCGTGCGACAGGTCGACGTCGGGCATCGGGACGAGGGGGTTCGCCCGGTCGTTCGCCGTGTCGTCGATCGGCGGCAGCGCGCCTTCCGACGCGAACAGCGGATCGACGAGGAAGGTCGTCTCGCCTACGGTCACCAAGAGCGTGGCGTTGCGGACGAGCGTGACATCGGCGTCGACGTTCGAGGTCATGGCGTCCCTTCGACGGCCCCGGAGTTGTCAGTTGCGCTGTGTCAGTCGGCGACGCCGCGCTCGCTCGACGCGCGTCGCTATCCCTCGAACCGATCGAAGAGGGCGTTCATCACCGTCGACTCCGCCCGCGAGAGGTGCTCCCACACCGTCGTCGACCCGAGCCCGATCTCGTCGGCGACATCCTCGACGCCCACGCCGCCCTCGTGGTCGTAGTAGCCGACCGCGATCGCCGTCGCGAGGACCTCCCGCTGTCTCGACGTGAGCCCGTCGAGGATGCCCGACGCCGGGAGGCCCGGCGGCCGCTCGATCGACGCCAGCTCGACGTTGCGCGCGAGCTCGACGTCGTTGCCGCCGCGCTCCAGCTCGCGGATCACCGCCGAGAGGTCGTCGTCGGGCTCGATATACACCGTCCAGCGCTCGATCCCGCCGACGATGGTCGTCCCGGTGCGGTAGTGGATCCCCATCTCGGCGAGGCGCTCGCGGATCCCCTCCCACCCCTCGGTGTCGACGACCACCGCCACGTACGCGTGGGTGCCGTTGACCGGCGAGAGCGGCTCCGCCTCGACGACGTCGTCGGCCGCGCGGAACTCACGGATGAAGGACTCGATGTCCGCGGTCGGACCGCGGAGCTCCACGATCCGCTTCCGCTCGCTCCCCCGACCGGTCATCGACGAGACGGACCGCATGGTCACCTCCGGGTGGCGGGCGCTCACCTCGGACTCCGGCCCGCCGCGGTGGCGGATCCGAAGGGTCACTTCGCGCATACCGGAGGGTGACCGCCGAGGTTCAAACGGCTTCCGGACGGACCGGCAGGCGACTCCGAGGCGCGCGGCGACGCTCACCCCGACGCTGCCACGGGCTTATGAGCGCGCGTCGCCAACTACCGGTCGAATGCCCGAAGGCCCCTCCGACGACGGGCACGAGACTGAGCCGTCGCCCGACGACGACGGCGAGGTGACGACATCGTTCGGCGACGAGCGCGAGCGGACGACCCCGGTCGACGGGGTCTCAGACGGGACGGGTCCCGCCGACGAGGCGGAATCCGCCGGCGAGACGGACGCCGTCAACGGGGCGGACGCCGTCGACGATGAGGTGCAGCGTCGCCTTCGAGAGGCGTATCTCAACGACGAGGAGAGCGTCCTCGTCGTGACCGGCGTGCGATCGACCGAGCGGCACGTCGTCGTGAAGTTCCGGCCGCCGCACGGGGGGTCGACCCACGTCGAGCGGTTCCGGGCCCCGCGGGACGGGTCGCTCGCGGAATCCGAGGCGTTCCTCGCGTTCCTCGACGCCGCGGGCGTCTCGCCGCTCGACGTCGACGAGCTGGCCGGAACCCGGGTCCCCGCGACGTACGACCCCGACGAGGGGTGGCGGCTCGACGAGGCGTACGTCGGGGAGCGCGAGGCCGACGGAGACGAGGGCGACGCCGCGAGGCCGGGGCTCTCGGCGCGGTGGAGCCGGACCGCAGAGTGGCTCTGGACCTACCGCTACTGGCTGGTCGCGGTCCTGCTCGTCGGCGGCGAGCTGCTGTTCGTGGCCGTGATCATCCTACTGTTCGGCTGACCCGATCGACTCGTGGAAGCGGCCGGCTTCGCAACCGCGGTCACGCGCCCCACAGCGCCGCCACGCCGGCGGTCGTCACGACCGCGAGCAGGAGCTGGAGCGGCCCGCCGACCCGGACGAAGTCGGCGAACTCGTAGCCGCCGGGACCGTACACCATCAGGTTCGTCTGGTACCCCACCGGCGTCGAGAAGGACGTCGCCGACGCGAACGTCACCACGAGCAGGAACGCGAACCCGTTGGCGCGATCGGCCCCGTGGTCAGCACGGTCGCCGCGAGCGCGACGACGATCCCGATCGCGGTGACGTCGTTGGGGATCGCCTCCGTCACGAACAGCACCAGCGCGGCGGCTATCAGCCCGAACACCACGAGCGTCCCCGTCGACGCGCCGGCGAGCATGGTCGAACGCCGCGGGGGAGCCACAAAGGGCTTCGCTCTGGCTCGCGCGACGGAACCGCGACGGGGTCCGAGTCGCCGGAGGCGCGGCTACGACGCCGGAAGTCGGGGTCCGGGACCGATCACCGCGTGAAAAGCGAGCTACTGGATGTGGCCTTCGCGGCGCAGCTGGTCAGCCTCGTCGTCCTCGTACCGCCACTCGACGTTCGCCTTCTCGTCCTGCCAGTCCCACGGCTCCGCGAGCACGACGTCGCCCTCGCTGATCCACGTGCGGTACTTCATGCGGCCGGGGATCCGGCCCAGTCGCGTCTCGCCGTCGACGCAGCGCAGGCGGACGTGGTTCCCGCCGAGGTGCTCGGTCACCACGGCGAACACTTCGTCGTCCGAGGGCATTCGGAGGTTCCGACGCCCGGATTCTTCGCTCATACACTTCGTAGTGCGCTCGCCCGTATAAGTGGTGGGAGACGCGTGTGCGCGTTTCGCGTGCGAATCGATAGCACGCACCGAGGCGAGCGTCCGCGGCTCACGCGTGTCCGTCGCCGTCGACCGGGTCATCGCCGACCACGTCGTCGTCACTGTCGGCCCTGCCACCCTCGACTTCCCCGCCGAACGCGGCGTCGACCTGCGCGAACGTCGCCGCCTCGTCGCCCGAGTTGTCGACGACCACGTGGTCGGTCTCGATCCGGTCGAAGACCTCCTTGAAGTGGAGGTAGACCTCGAAGTCGGCGTCGCTGATCCCGTCGCGGCGCTCGATCCGGCGCTCGACGACCGACTCGTCGCACTCGACGGCCACGAGGTCGAACGAGCCGGCCGCCCGCTCGCCCATCTCGCGGGCGTCCGCGCGGAAGCGCGCGTCGGCGAACGTGGCGTCGAGGACGACGGCGTCCCCGTCGGCGACGCGCTCGCGGGCCCGGTCGATCAGCGCCGCGTACACCGCCTCCGTCTCCGCGTCGGTGTAGGCCGGGTCGTCGAACAGCTCCTTGCGGATCACGTCCGTGCGGAGGACCTCGGCGTCGAGGCGGGCGGCCACGCGCTCGGCCACCGTCGTCTTGCCGACTCCGGGGAGCCCGCAGACGACCGCCAATCGGCCGCGCGACGCGTCGCCGTCGGCCGCGACGGCCGACGGCGTCTGCTCGGCCCCGGCCGCCGTCTCGCGGTTCCCGGCCGACGGTTCGGTTCGGTCCGGCGCTCGACCGCCTCGGTCGCTCATCTGTCGCTACGCACCGGTGTGAGCCAAAAGAAGCTTCCGCATCCGCGGACCCGAGTCAGTCGTCCTCGGCCACCGGCACGGTCGGCGTCGTCTCCCGATCCCCGGCCCGATCGAACGGCGGCGTCCATTCGAGCCCCTCCTCGTAGCGGAACGCGCGGTGGTCCCGCGTGGGGTCCACGACCGTGAGCGAGAGCCAGTCGTTGTCGAGCAGTCTGACGAGCTCGGCGTGGTCGGCCAGCACCTCGGCGACGCGGTCGACCGGGGCGTGGACGACCGTCGAGAGGCGGAGCGGCTGGTGGTACGGTTCGCCGTCGGCCGCCGCGAGCGACTGGAGCGGGAGCCCCGTCATCAGATCGCCGCCGTTGCCCTGGTAGACGCCGACGTTCCCGACCGGGTTGTGAGTCACCTTCGACCCGCTGCCGTACACGGCGTTATCGACCGTCGAGAAGTAGTACTGCGCGTTGATCCACTGCGTGACGACCATCGGTCCGGCGAGGATCGCTTCGAGCGCGTCGCCCTCGGGGTCGGTCGACCAGTCGTACGAGTGGAGGAACGCGCGCCCGTCGAGGTCGAGACCGCTCGTCAGGTCCTGGGGGCCGACGACGAACCCGGCGTTGCCGGCCAACCCCCACTCGGGGCGCGTCTCGGCCCAGTCGCCCGCGCGGCGCTCCGCCTCGCGCGCGCCGACGGAACCACCCGCGGCCGTCGAACCCGCTCCGCTCGTCGACCCGATCCGCTCGGCGGCGGCGTTCTCGCGGGCGGTGTCGAGGTCCGCGCGCAGCCGGTCGAGGTCGTCCGCGTGCGAGTCGGGTACCCCGTCGTCGTACAGCTCGATCTCGTCGGTCGTCGTGTTGTGTTCGGCGGCGAGGAAGACCGTGTCTTCGGGCACGTCGAAACCGCGGTCGCGTAGGCCCGCGCGGACCTCGGGGTCGTTGCAGACGGCCGCGAGCACGCGGGCGTTCGGGCCGCCGGGGTTGCCGGCGCAGGCGCCGCAGTCCAGGCTGGAGTCGTACGGGTTGTTCGCCGTTTCGGCGGCGTGACCGGTGAACACGACGAGCCGAGCGAACTCGTCCCACCCCATCAGCTCGAAGGCGGTCGCGGCGTACTCGACCCGCTCCTCGCGGGTCAGTCCCGCCGGGAGTTCGCCCGCGGACGCGTCCCGAGCGCGGATCCCCGGCGCGCAGAACTCGTGGTCGTCGGGCACCGCGTCGTCGGCGGCGTCGAGCAGCCCGGCGACCCGGTCGGGAACGAGCGTGCGGGCCGCGAGCGCCAGCCCGTAGCCGCCGCCGGCGGCCTCGACGAAGCTGAACGCGGTGGCTGGGTTCGACTTCAGCGTCTCGATGACCTCGCCGGCCGCCTCGCGGAGCCCCGCCCGGCGATCGCGTTCGGCCCGCGTCTCGTCGTCGGTCGGGACCTCGGAGATCCGGTGTCGCGCCTCGACGATCGGGGGACAGGCGTCGACCGTCACCTCGCTGTCGTAGCCCCGGTACTCCATCGGAACGCCGAAGAACCCGGCGTAGCCGTGGGTCTCGTACGCCCCGACGGTCTCGACGTGACGGCGGATGACCTCGGAGCGCGTGTCGATACAGAACACCAACTGCGCGTCCGGGCGCCCGGACTCGTCGCCGTCGGTCGCGGCCTCGGCCTCGCTCTCCGCGGCCACTCGGTCGACGAGCTCGGCGCGGTAGCTCGCCTCCCACGCGCTCAGGAACGCGTCGGCGATCTCGTCGGTCGCGTCCGGCCCCGACCCGTCCTCGTCGGCGGGCGGCGCGAGGTCGACGTCGAAGGCGTCCGCCAGCGCGAGGCGCACCGCGAGGTAGCCTTCGAGGGTGATCGGGTAGGCGGACTGCCACGCGTCCCCGTCGGCGGCGCGGCGCTTGATCAGCCCGGTCCACCCGGGCAGGGCGGCGAACTCCCGCTCGAAGATCGCCCGCCACCGCCCCTCCGGGTACGGCCTCAGCACGGATCCGATGGCCTCGACCGGCGACGCGGGGAGGTCGGCGACGACTCCCGCCTCCGGGATCCGATCGTCGTGCGCCGCCACCGACCGGAAGGCGTCGTAGAACCCCGCCTCGCGGTTCGGCATCGACCACCCCGCCCGTCCCTCGTCGAGGAAGGCGGACAGCCACTTCGTCAGCACCCGGTCGACGCGTTCGACGCCGCGGGGACCGCTCGCCGCGTCGGCGGCGCTCTCCCGCGCCGTCGCGTCCGCGGCCTCCAGCCGGTCCAGCAGGGCCTCCGGATCGCCGTCGAGCCCCCGCGCCGTCAGTTCCGCGTCGAGCGACTCCCGGTCGATCCGTCCGTCGGCGACGGCCGCCCGGAACGTCTCCGCCCGCGGGTAGCCGCGGCCGCCGAAGCGGTCCGACGCCCTCGAGACGGCCTCGATGAACGGAACGTCCTCGAAGCCGGAGAGCGGGTTGGCGGTCACGAACGAGTGGATCGGCCAGACCGACCCGACGGTGCTCGCCGCGTCGTCGATGCGATCGCGGACGGCGCGTTCAGTACTCATCGTATTCCTCCCTGGCGGTTAACACGGTGTTCGGAGCGGGCTGTCCGGCGTTCAACAGCGCGACGTAGAGGCGCTCGCTCCGGCGGTAGACCCCGGTCTCGATCGCGGCGTACGCGGCGAGGAACGCGACGGCGACCAGCGCGTGGAGGGCGCTCAGTTCGGTCGCGGCCGAGACCACCGGAAGTCCGGCGAGCGCGACGGAGACGGCCTCGTAGACGAGCGCGTAGCCGGCGACGGCGGGGAAGAACAACAGCGGGACCGCGGCGTACCGAACCGCGGTCGACAGCCCGGTCTGCCGGACGGCGCTCCGAGCCGCGTGCAGCGTGGTGAGCGTGACGACGGCGGCGAGGAGGAGCCCGCTGTCGAAAGCGGTCCCCTTCCCGGTGAGGACCGCGAACAGCGCGCCGCCGGCGAGGCCGGTGGCCAGTACGACGACCGCTCCGACGGCGCTCATTTCGGGCGTGGGGTCCGCCTCCGTCGGAACGGTGTGCTCGACCTCTCCGCCCGCGCTGAGGAAATGGTACGCCTTATAAAATCCGTGGAGGATCAGGTGCGTGATCGCGGCGCCGAAGAAGCCGAGGCCGGCCTGCATGATCATGAACCCCATCTGTCCGACCGTCGAGCAGCCCAGTTCGCCCTTGACGTCCGACTGGACCGTCTTGAGGAGCTTCCCGAACAGGGCGCTCGTCGCGCCGACGACCACGACGCCGAGCATGAGCGCGGCGTCGGCGGTCACGACGGGAGCGAAGCGGATCAGGAGGACGCCGCCGGCGTTGACGAACCCGGCGTGCATCAGCGCCGACGCCGGCGTCGGGGCGGTCATCGACGAGAGCAGCCAGCCGTGGAACGGGACGAGCGCGGACTGGATCATCGCCGCGAGCACGAGCGCGGCCGCGGCGACGAGCCACGTGACGCCGCCGAGGCCGTCCGCGGTCGCGGCGACGCCCGACACCGTCGTCGCACCCGTGGACCACCACAGCGTCGTCACCGCGACCGCGAGGAGCGCGCCGCTCGCGAGGAAGTGCCTGCGGGCGACCGCCGCGGCCACACGCGCCTGACGCCACCCGTCGACGAGACCGATCAGCTCGGCCATCGCGAGCCCCATCGCCAGCCACAGGGCGGTGAACAGGGCGAGGTGATCGGCGGCCACGAGCCCCATCACGACGACGGTGAAGCCGAAGACCAGGAGGAAAAAGCGCGTCTCGTCGGCGTCCCCCGCCATGTAGCGGCGCGAGTAGCTGTGGACGACGCCGCTGAAGAAGGTCACCACCACCCACAGCAGGACGGTCAGGCCGTCCACGGCGACCAGGCCGGCGATCTCCCACGCCCCGTCGAGTCGGAGGCGAGCGACGAGGGCGGCGACGCTCGCCGCGAACAGCGACCACGCGAGCCACGTCAGCGCGGCGGGTACGGGCGACGAAGCGGCCGTCGCCTCCGGAAGCGGTCCGACCGTCGGCTGCTGTGTGCGTCCTGACATCGTTGAGTCGTCCGACGACCCGTCTCGGTGACCGAGGCGCTCGGGTCCGTTCGACCGAGGGGCGCCCGGGTCCGTTTCCGGTCGTTCGTCACCAGATTTGAGAACAGAATGGCTATTAAATCTATCTAAGTTCACAATTCGTTCGAAAATTATGGATTATAGAACGTTATAGTTTCGGAGAAACGATAGCGGGGCGGTCGCTCGGTCGCGAACGGTACCGAACGACCGAATCGTTCGATATCCTGCCGTAGGAAAACATATCGTTCTCCGCCCCGCGGTCCCGGTATGGACGAACTCTCCGGAACCGTTCTCGCGGGGCGATCGTTCGAGCCGATCCGCGGCCGCGTCGTCGTCTCGGACGGCCGGATTCAGGCCGTCGAGGAGACGGACACGGCGTCGACAGACATCGTGCTGCCGGCGTTCGTCAACGCGCACACGCACCTCGGCGACTCCGTGGCGAAGGAGGCGGCCGTCGGGCTGTCGCTCGACGACGCCGTCGCCCCGCCGGACAGCCTGAAACACCGGCGGCTGGCGGCCGCGGACCGGTCCGACCTCGTGTCGGCGATGCGCCGCACGCTGCGGTTCATGGAGCGGACCGGCACGCTCTCGTGCCTGGACTTTCGCGAGTTCGGGGTCGACGGAGCGCGCGCGCTCCGCGACGCGGCGGCGCCCGTGGACGTGGACGCGTTCGTCTTCGGCAGCGGTGACCGCTCCGTCCTCGAAGTCGCCGACGGCTACGGCGCCTCCGGGGCGAACGACGCCGACTTCACCGACGAGCGCGCCGCGTGCGAGGAGCGCGGCCTCCCGTTCGCCATCCACGCCGGCGAACCGGACGCGACCGACATCCACCCGGCGCTCGACCTCGACCCCGACCTCCTGATACACATGGTACACGCGGAGCGGGACCACCTCGAACGGGTCGCCGAGGGGTCCGTTCCGGTCGCGGTCTGTCCGCGGGCGAACGCCGTCCTCGGCGTCGGCGACCCGCCGATACGGGAACTGCTCGATCACGCGACGGTCGCGCTCGGGACCGACAACGCGATGCTGAACCCGCCGTCGATGTTCCGGGAGATGTCGTTCGCCGCGAAGCGGTTCGACGTGACCGCGCGGGAGGTGCTGCGGATGGCGACCGCGGCCGGCGCCGAGGCCGTCGGACTCGACCGCGGCGTCATCGCCCCCGGTCGCCCGGCGGCGCTCCTCGTGCTCGACGGGGACTCGGACAACCTGGCCGGGACGGCCGACCCGGTGCGGGCGGTCGTTCGACGCGCGACCGCGCTGGACGTCAAACGAGTCCTCGCGTAGGAAGCGAGTCCTCGCGTAGGAAGCGAGTCCTCGCGTAGGAAACGGATCCTCGCTTAATCGTCGTCCGGCGCGCGGGTCCCCGAGTCGAACTTGCCGAACGGCGTCGTCTCGTGGGTCCGCACGAGCACCTCGTCGGCGACGGTGAGCCCCATGTCGAGGAGGGCCTGCGCGACCGGGGTGATGTCGCCGTCCGTCTTTCCGACCGCGGTCACGAGCAGGTTCTGCTCGCCCGTGACCAGCTCCTGAACCGAGACGACGCCGTCTATCTCCAAGATGTCGGCGACGATGTCTCCGCGCTCGGGGATCGAGGCGGTACAGTACAGCAGCATTCGGAGCGGATACCCCGAGCGCTGGTAGTCCACGCTGGCGCTGTACCCCTTGATCACGCCGTCGGACTCGAGCCGCTGGATGCGTTTGCGGACGGTGCTGTCCGAGGTCCCGGTCCGCTCCGCGATGTCCCCGGACGAGGCGTTCCGGGCGTCCTCCTGAAGCGCGTACAGGATCGCCTCGTCGACGTCGTCGATCTCGGCGTCGGTCATGTCGGTCCATCCGTGGCACCGCTACTTTACTTTTTAACGTCTCTCGGGCGCTCGCCGCGAATCATCGGAGATTCGGGCGCGTCCCCCGGCGCGCTCGCGAGCGAAGCGTTCAAACCCCGTCGCGCCGACGCCGATCCCATGCGAAACATCGAACAGATGACGCTGGACGAGGACGAGGAGGTGCTCGCGCCCGCGGTGGTCGTGGCCACGATCGCGCTGCTCGCGGTCTTCGCCGTCGGATTCGTCGTCTCGGCGATCGGGCTCGTACTCTGACCGGCGGCGATACGGGATCGGCCCGCATCCGACAGTCGTATGCCCGCGTCGTCCGAACGAGGCGGTAATGGACCGACGCGTCCTCTTCGCGAGCCTGATCCTCCTCGCCGGCGGCGCGACCGGCGTCGGGGTCGCCCTCTTCGCGTTCGTCGGCGTCGACGGCGGCGCGGTCGACGCCGAGATCGTCTGGGAAACGGAGCCCGTCGACGGCGACGACGGAAGCGGCGCGGTCGTCGCGACGAGGACCGGCGACTCGGTCGTCGTCCAGTCGACGACCGCCGACGGCGAGCGGGTCGTCCGCGCGACCGCGGTCGGCGGCGACGTCGCGTGGCGGACGCCGCTCTCCGCGATCGCCGCGGGCGACCTCGCGAGCGGGGACGGCGAGGGCGGAAACGATACCGGAACCGAGGATAGCAGCGGCGACCCGCCCGGGATCAGCGGCCTCGTCTCCGCGAGGCTCGGCGGCGACTCGGTCGTCGCGTTCACGACGGAGTCGGGCTCGCTCGTCGTGCTCGACGCGCAGGACGGCTCGGCCCGGTTCGTCGCCGACCTCGACGGGCCGAGCGGGCTGCGGCCGTCGATCGGCGACCTCGACGGCAACGGCGACGCGGAGGTCGCCGCGGCCGCGACCGACGGGACCGTCCTCGCCGTCGACGCGGCCGGCGACGTCGTCTTCGAGAGGGGGCTGGACGCCTCGATCGATCGCCGCCCGCTGATCGCCGACTTCGAGGCCGACGAGGGAGCGGAGAGCGCGGACCCCCGCGGCGTCGCGGTCGCGAGCGTCGGCGAGAGCGAGACGACGATCCGACTGCTCGACGCGGGCGGCGACGCGCGGTGGACCGAGACGCCCGCGGTCACGCCGCTGACGTGGACCGCGGTCGACACCCCCGACGGCCCGGCGCTCGCGCTCGGCGGGACGAACGGGAACCTCCAGACGGTCGACCTCGCCGACGGCTCCGGGAGGTTCGAGGTCGGGCTCCAGGACCTCCCCGTGACGGTCGGCGACGCGGCGCCCGGTCGGATCTACGTCGGCGGGGCGGGCAGCGTCTGGGCGGTCGACCTCCGCGACGGCGAGGTGGCTTGGAAACAGCAGTACGGCGGGGAGACGCGAGTGAACGCCCCGCGCGTCGCAAGCTTCGCGGGGACCGACGAGCCCGGACCCGTCGCGGTGAACCGCGACGGCGACGCGCTCGCGCTGAACGCCAACGGCGAGGCGATCGCGCAGGGCGACGTCGGCGACGCCGTGGTGTACGCGGGGCCGCTGTTCGCGGACGCGACGGGCGACGGGAGCGACGAGGTCCTCGTCGTCACCGCGGACGGCCGCGTCGTCGCGCTCGACGACTGAGCCGCAATTTATCAATCCCGCTGACAGAAAACCGCCAGACGGAACCGTATCGTGGACGGTTTTTCACCGGAAACGCGGTGTGTCACCGGAGCGGCCGCTCTCGGCGTCGCGTCGGCGTCGAGAGCGGCGAAAAAGCGGTCCGCGAACTCAGTGCTGTTCGTCCTCGTACACCCACGCCGCGGTGTCGAGGCCGTAGTCGACGAGCTCGTCCTCGTCGAAGAAGAGGTCGATCTCGCGCTCGTTGGCGCCCTCGTCCTCGTGGTCCGACGCGTGGATCACGTTGTGACCGAGGTCGAGACCGAGGTCGCCGCGGATCGTGCCCGGGGCGGACTCGGCGGGGTCGGTCTCGCCGACCATCGCGCGGACCTGTCGGGTCGCGTCCGCGCCCTCCCACACCATCGCGAAGACGGGGCCGGAGGTGATGAAGTCGACGAGGCCGTCGAAGAACGGCTTGCCCTCGTGTTCGCCGTAGTGCTCGTGGGCGAGCTCCTCGTCGATCCGGGTGAACTTCCCGCCGACGAGCTTCAGACCGCGCTCCTCGAACCGGGAGACGATCTCGCCGATGAGGCCGCGCTGGACGCCGTCCGGCTTGACCATCACGAAGGTGCGCTCGTCGTGGTGGCTCATCTACTCCCCACCGTGGTCGCGCCCCTCCTCGGTCCATTCGAGGTCGCGCGCCTCGCGGCCGAGGAAGTAGTTCTTCTCCGCCTTCGAGTCGACGAAGTGGAGGATCTGTCCGTCCTTCTTGACGTACATCGTGCCCGTGCCGGGCTCGATCTCCTCGCCGGTGTAGTCGCAGGTGCGTGTCTCGACCATTGGTTATCGCCCTCCGATGGAGTCGGCGTCGCGCTGGGTCTCCCGGAGCTGGAGCACGTCGCCCATGCGGACGGGGCCCAGGACGTTCCGGGTGATGATCCGGCCCTGGTTCGATCCCTCCTGGATGCGGCACTTGACCTGCATGGCCTCGCCGTGCATCCCGGTCTTGCCGACGACCTCGATCACCTCGGCGGTGGTCGAGTCGCCGGTGCCCTCTTCTGCGCTCATGGGTGGTTACCGGAGCTCCGCGACCTTCTCGCCGATGTCCTCGACGTCGTCCTCGGCGTCGCCGGCGTCCACGACGGCGGCGGCGGCCGAGCCGACTTCGAGGCCGGCGGCGTGGCCGACGTCGTCCTGGGTGTCGACGAAGACGACCGGGATCCCCTTCTCGTCGGCGAGTTCGGGGAGGTGCATGACGATCTCCTCGGGGGAGACGTCCTCCGCGACGATGACGAGGTCGGCGTTGCCGCGCTCGACGGCCTTGGTCGTCTCGTTGGTTCCTTTCTTCACGGTGCCTGTGTCTCGGGCGACCTCGAGCGCTTCGAGCGATCGCTCGGCGAGGTCCGCCGGGGTTTCGTAGTCTACGTAAACGGGCATATGTTTCTCCTATCCTCCGCGCGGGCTCGCGTGCTCGCACCGTGGTCGGTCCCTAACGGCACGGCACATCATCAACCCCACAGAGGCTGTGACCCGAGGTAGTCCGGACATCCATAAAAGCGCTTTCAATGTCCCTCGCGTGTGCGATCGGGAGTCACGGGTGGAGGACGGTGGCGTCGCCGGACCCGTAACGGCGCTCCCGTCCGACTCGCGACGGCGCTTACACCGCCCCGAAGGCGACCCTCACGCGGACTTCGCGTTTTTTAAGCCTCGCTCGCTCCTCTTCTCCCACATCGAATGGTCCGTCTCGTCCACTACTCCGACATCGAGAACGTCTTCGACGCCCCCGAGCGGGCGGCCCGGCTCGCCGGCCGGATCCGGGCGCTCTCCGGTCCCGACGCCGCGGTCGTCGCCACCGGCGACACGACCGCGCCGGGCGTCCTCTCGCTGGTCGCGAGCGGGCGGCAGGTCGCCGACTTCTACGAGGCCACCGACACCTCCCTCGACACGTTCGGCAACCACGAGTTCGACTACGGGCCGGACGCGCTCCGCGGGCTCGTCGCCGAGGCGCCCGCGACGTTCGTCTCCGCGAACGTCCGCGACGAGGCGGGCGAGCCCTTCGGCCGCGAGGAGGGCGTCGTCCCGTGGGCGACCCGCGAAGTCGGCGGCGAGACGGTCGGGTTCGTCGGCGTCACCGACCCCGCGACCGACTCGCTGAATCCGATGGCCGCCGACCTCTCCTTCGACGACCCGGTCGCCGCCGCGCACGACGCGCTCGCCGAGATGCGGACCGCGGTCGCCGAGCGCGAGGGGGACAGGGAGGGAGCGGCCGACGACGGACCCGCCGCGCTCGACCACGCCGTGGTCCTCTCGCACCTCGGCGCGGGCGACGACGACCTCGCCCGGGCGCTCGACGTCGACGCGATCCTCGGCGGTCACGTCCACAGCCGGCGCAACGAGGTCGTCGCCGGGACGCGACTCGTCCGTCCGGGCGTCAACGGCGAGACGGTGGTCGAGGTCGACCTGGACTCCACAATCCCCGACGCGACCCTCCACGAGCCGGAGGGCGCGACGCCCGCGCCCGGCCTGGCGGACGCGCTCGCGGAGCGCATGGCCGCGGCCGACCTCGACGAGACCGTCGACGTCGTTGACGATCCGATCGAGCGCACGGGCGACGTGGTCCACGGCGGCGAGTGCCGCGTCGGCAACTTCGTCGCGGACGCGTTCCGGTGGGCCCACGACGCCGACGTGGGGCTCTCGAACGCCGGCGGACTCAGACAGGGCGACCCGTGGCACGACGAGGTGACGAAGGCCGACCTGATCAGCCTGATCCCGTTCGAGGAGCCCGTCGCGCTCGCGTCGGTCACCGGGGCGGAGCTGCACGACGTCTTCCGCGAGATGGCCGCGCCCGACGTCGACTTCGGCGAGGACGACTGGTGGCACGGCCACGTCTCGAACGCCCGGGTCGTCTGGGACGACGACGCCGAACTCATCCTAGAGGCCACCGTCGGCGGCGAGCCGATCGACCCCGAGGCGCGCTACACCGTCGCCGTCTCCGAGTACCTGCTCCACTCCGAGCACGAGTACCCGACGCTGGCGCAGCGCCACCGGATCGACGAGGCCGACATCCAGTACGAGGTGCTCGCCGCCTACGCCCGCGAACACGGGATCGACCCGGAGATCGAGGACCGGATCGAGATCCGGAACCGCGCCGTCGCGGGCGACGACGACTAAACGGGAGTCGCGGCGACGATCGCTTACTTATAAATAGACGCGGTGGCGCGTGCCGGTGAGCGGCCGATAGGCCGCGAACCGCACGCGCGAGGGAGTCGGTGGCCCGGAGCGAAGCGGAGGGTCACCGACGAGGCTGGGGAGGCGTGAGGTGCCGTGCGGTCGCGGTCGGGCGGGGCTCAAAGGGGCAGCCGCGAGGCGGGCGCAGGCGACGTAAGCACCGTAAGGAGCGAACGAAGTGAGCGACTGAGGAGCGCAGCGAGCGTGCGCCCGCCTCGCGGCTGGGGCTTTGGAGGTCTCCGTCGTCGATCCGTCACCAACTATTTATAAACGAGCGGCTGGGGCTTTGGAAGTGTTCACCGCCGATCTAGCAGCAACAGTATATAAACGATTGTTCGACTATTTATAAACGTCAACCGCGAGCGAACCGGCCGAATCTGCCGCTTCGCAGTCTCAGTCCAGATTCACGTCAACGTCGTGCCGGAGTCCGGCCGCCTTCACGGTGTTGTAGAGCAGCATCGCGCGCGTCATCGGCCCCACCCCACCAGGAACCGGCGTAATAGCCTCCGCGACATCCTTCGCGGACTCGTACTCCACGTCGCCGACGAGCTCGTACCCCTTCTCGGTGTCCGCGTCGACCCGGTTGATCCCCACGTCGATCACGGTCGCCCCGTCTTGCAGCATCGAGCCGTCGACGAACTCCGGGATGCCGGCGGCGGCGACCACGATGTCGGCGGCCGCGAGCTTTCCCTCCAAGTTCTCGGTCCGGGAGTGACAGACGGTCGTCGTGGCGTTGCCCGTCGGCGACTTCTGGATCAGGAGGTTCGCCATCGGCTTCCCGACGATGTCTGACCGGCCGACCACGACCGCGTCGGCGCCCTCCGTCTCCACGTCGTACGCCGCGAGGAGCTTCTGCACGCCGTGCGGGGTGCAGGGCTTGAACCGGGCGTCGCCCGCGACGAGCCGGCCGACGTTCTCCGGGTGGAAGCCGTCCACGTCCTTCTCGGGGTCGATCCGCCGGAGGACGCTCCGCCTGTCGACGTGGTCCGGAACGGGGAGCTGGACTAAGATTCCGTGGACGTCGTCGCGCCCGTTGAGGTCGTCGATGGCGTCGTACAGCTCCTCGGCGGGCGCGTCGGCGTCGATCTCGACGTGGACGCTCTCGATGCCGACCTCCTCGCAGTCCCGCTGCTTCATCGAGACGTACGTCTCGCTGGCCGGGTCGTCGCTCATCAACACGGTCGCCAGCCCCGGGGTCACGCCCGCCGCCTCCAGCGTCTCGACGTGGGAGGTCACGTCGGCGCGCACGTCGGCCGCGACGGCCTCGCCGTCGATGATCGTCGTCGCGTCCACGCTGCCCGCGTTACCCGGGTCGTCGGGGTCGTCGTCCGGCCCGTCCGTGGTCTCAGTCATACCGAAACCGAGGGCGAGGCGATACAAAAGCGACGCGGGATCGTGTCGATCTCGGTGATCGGAGAGCCGTTTTTATACACGAACCTGAATCCTCTCGGAGCCGGCGGCTCACCTCGACGATTTAATAGGTTCGAGGGAGAAATTCCGACATCCCTCCATGTCGCTTCGTCTCGTCCCCCGCAGTCGCCGTCGACCCGCCGTCACGCCGCGATCGATGTTCCCGACACCGGGTCAGCCGGCGGCCGCGACCGGCTCGTTCGACCGATGAGCCGCTCGGGAACGTGGTCGTTCGCCACGGTTCGGGGGGGCGTCCGCGTCGCCCCCGACGAGCTCCGAATTCGGCGCGGCCTCGCGCAAACCGTCGCCGAGTCGGGCAGAGCGCTCGCCGCCGGCCGCGTCCCGTCGGCCCTCCGCGACGTCGGCTGGACCGGGATCGGCGCCGTCGCGATGGTCGTTCCCCCGGCGGTCGAGTGGCTCCTGCGGGGCGGCGGCAGCGCACAGACCGCTCTCGGCCTGATTGGCCTGATCACGGCGGTCGGCGGCGTCGCCACGTCGGTGGCCCGCGAGCGGACGGCGACGGTCCCGCTGCGCGACGTCGAGCACGTCGGCTTCGACGAGGGCGAGATCGAGGTCGTCTACCGCGATGACGACGACGAGCGCGAGACGGAGACGGTCCGTCCCCGCGACGACGAAGAGCGGTCCGACGCGGCGGTCGCCCTCCGACTCCGGGGCGTCGATCTCCGGGGTATCGAAGGGGACGAGGCGGTCTCTCGGACCGCTGTCGACGCCCCGAAGACCGAGCTGCTCGCGTGACCCCGTCCCCTCCCGATCGGCCCGCTCGCGTGGCGCCCTCGGTCGAGTCGAGAGCCGGCGCTAGACCCCGAACGACACGTCGCGGTCGACGATCTCGTACCCCTGCGCCGCGAACACGTCGACGTAGTACGCGTCGGTGACGAGCGCCTGCGGAACGCTGCGGAGTCCGAACCGGCGCCGCGGGAGCAGCTCGACGTCGAGGACCGTCTCGCCCGGCTCCCCGTCGCCCGCTCTCCGGACCGCGACCGAGTAAGCGCCCCAGGGCCGACCGTCGAGCGTGCCCTCGATGCGAACGCGGGCGACCGGACTACCTGTGCCGTCGTCCGCGCCGGCGACCGCGTCCCCTTCCCCCGTCTCGTCCGCTTCTCGCGTCTCGTCGACTTCGGTCTCGACCGCCAGCGAATAGGTCCGAAGGCCGAGGAGCGCGGAGTGCTCGTACGTCGCGTCCACCCCGTCCGACGCCGGACGAACCTCGTCCGCGGTGCCCCACTGGAACGCGAGTACCGGCGGGGTCGCCGACGTGAACGCCTCGATCACGGCTTCGGGCGCCGCGTCGGTCCGGAGCCTCGTCGCCCCGCGCCGTCGCAGGACCGGAGCGCGGAACGCGACGACGATGGCCGCGGCCAGCGCCAGCGCCGGGACGAGGTCGGCGAGCGCGAACGCGAGGAGGAACGTCCCGGCCGCGGCCAGCGCGAGGAGCCAGCCGACGGCGCGCTCGACTCGGTGATACCGCTTCGCGATCGACCGCACGTCCGAGCGCCGGGCGTCGGCGTCCGGACTCGTGGAGGGCGAGTGCACGAGCGGTGGCTCGGCCACGATCCGGATAGTGGTTGTGATTTTCGGGGCGGCGGTTCAGGCGAACCGGACGGTTCCGACGGGCTCGACGCCGTCAGCCACCGCCGTCCGCGTCCGGGTCGACGGGCGCCCGCCCGCAGATGCTCACGAGGTCGTGGAGGTCGTCGATCTCGTACGTCGGCTGGCAGGAGAGCTCCGCGGAGCGGCGATGCGGGCGCCGGACGAACGCGGAGTCGATGCCGGCGTTGTCGGCGGCGAGCACGTCCGACTCGTTGTCGCCGACGAACAGCGCCGTCTCGGCGCCGAGGTCCTCTAAGGCGCGTTCGAGGTAGTACGGCGACGGCTTCTTGCGCGAGAGGCTGGCGATCGACGGCTCGCGCCCGTACGCGACCTCGAACCGCCCGGCGAGCCCGAAGTGGTCGAGGACGGCGTCGACGGTCGCCTGCTGGTTCGACGAGACCACGGCGAGCGGGGCGTCGAGGTACCGGAGCGCGTCCACGTCCTCGTACGGCGTCTTCCGGCCCTTCCGGGCGGCGTCGATCTGCGCGGTCGCGGCCATCTCGTCGCGGACGCGCCAGAACTCCGCCGGCTCCATGCCGTAGCGCTCGCAGATGTCTGTCAGGGTCGCCGGGTCGACGCCGACGGCGACGTCGTCGACGTGGGCGAGGTCGGGGTCCTCGACGCCGAGGCTCACGAACGCGTCCCAGGCGGCCTCCCGGAGCGTGTCGAACGGCGTCCGCCCGACGAGCACCCCGTCCTTGTCGAGGACGACGGCGTCGTACACGGCCACCTCTCGGTGGGTAACCGGCAAAAAGGTTTCACCGACCCCGTGCGACTCACGCACCGAACAGCCTGAGCGCGAGACCGACGAGCAGGAGGATCGTCCCGACGAACAGGCCGATGAACGGGATCGGGACCGGGAGCGGGATCACGATGAGGAGGAGGCCGATCGCGATGAGCGCCGCGGACGATCGCATACCACACCCTCGTCGTCCGAACGGAAAGGTGTTGAGCCGCGTGCGGTCCCCGGCCCCGATCTCATTGACGAATACGCCTCCCGCACTTTCAATACCCGGCGCGACGAACCCGAAGGTTGGACCATGAATATCGTTGATATCGCGGTGCCGGAGTACGTCGAGGTCGACGTCGATGAGCGACTCGCAAAGGTTCGGTCCATCTTCGAGCGCGAGAACCCGAAGGGGATCGTCGTCACCGACGACGGCGAGTACGTCGGCGTGGTCGGGGAGAAACAGCTCATGCGCTCGCGCATGGAGGACGACACGAAGGTGTCGGCCGTCATGAAGCCCGCGCCCTCCGTCGACCGCCACGAGGACGTGCGGGAGACGGCCCGCCTCCTCGTCGAGGGCGACGTGAAGATCGCCCCCGTCTACGAGGGAGAGAAGCTCTACGGGATCGTCACGGTCGACCAGATCCTCGAGGCCGTCCTCGACAGCCTCGACGCGATCACCGTCGGGCAGATCGCGACGGAGGACGTTATCGGGATCAGCGAGAAGGACAGCGTCGGCCGCGCGATCAATCTCCTCCGCGAGAACGGGATCTCCCGGCTCCCGGCGCTCGACGAGGACGGGACGCTCGTCGGCGTCGTCACCACCAACGACATCGTCGAGTTCGTCGTCCGCGACCACGAGCGCCAGGGGAGCGGCGACCGCGCCGGCGACATCGACCGGATGCTCGACATCCCCGTCTACGACATCATGTCGGACCCCGTCGTCACCGCGACCGCCGACGAGACCGCGCAGGCCGTCGTGCAACGCATGTTCGACAACGAGGTCTCCGGGCTCGTCGTCACGCCCGACGGCGCCGACACCGTCGCCGGGATGGTGACGAAGACCGACGTGCTCCGCGCGCTCACGTTCACCGAGGAGGACTCGATGGACGTCCAGATCACCAACGTCGACCTGCTGGACACGACCTCCCGCGAGCACATCGTCGAGTCGATCGAGCAGGTCGCGGACAAGTACGCGGACATGCACGTCATCCACGCGCACGTCCGGCTCCACGCGCACAAGGAGAAGCTCCGCGGCACCCCCCTGATCCAGTGTCAGATCCGCCTCCGCACCAACGAGGGGCAGGTCGGCGGCTCCGGCGAGGGGTACGGCGCCGAACACGCCTTCCACGTCGCGCTCGACAAGCTGGAGCGCAACGTCTTGGAGATCAAGGGCGTCAACGCCGACGAGGAGTACCGCGGCCAGCTCCTCCGCAAGCTCGGCGAGCTCTGAGCCGGGAGGAGAGACGGACGACTCTCGGCGGTTCCGGCCGCTTTTCTCACGTTCTCCGACTCGTTACGTCTCCGCGCCCTCGGCGAGCCCGTCGGCGACGATCCGGAAGGTGGCGGAGTCGCCCGCGGGCTTCGAGCGGTGCTTCTCCAGCGTTGCCCGGCGGTTCCCGCCGCGGAACCGGTCGACGCGGACGATTGCACCGGTCCAGTGGTTGAGGGTGTTGCCGCCGAGCGCCCGGTCGCGGTCGGAGTCGGGGTCGGTGAACACCTGGTTCGTGATCACGACGGCGACGTCGTGACGGCGGGCCAAAGAGAGGAGATGCGTCACCTGCTTGGCGACCTTCCGGAGGGACTCGCCGCCCTCGGTGTCGCCGGCGCGCTCCAGTCGGTAGAAGCCGGTCGCGGAGTCCAACACGATCAGCTCGATCTCCTCGGCGAGCTCCTCGGCGTCGCGGACCGCCTCGCGCTGGTCGTCGAAGTCGTACGCCTCCGAGATCACCAGCCGCGACGCGATCTCCTCGACCGTGTCGTCGACGCCGGGGTCGTCGGCCCGGCCCGCGGCCAGCTGCTCGAACCGGTCGATCGAGAGCCCCTCGGTGTCGATATAGAGGGCGCGGTCGCCGCCGCCGGCGACCTCGACCGCCGCGGCCAGCGCGAGGTTCGTCTTCCCGGCCGCCGGGGGGCCGTACAGCTGGGTGACGACCCCGCGCTCGAAGCCGCCGCCCAACAGGTCGTCGACCGGCCGACAGCCGGTCGGGATCGGATCGCTCACTAGAAGGGGCGTTGCCCCCGCTCGTATTTAAACGGTCGATCGCGGCGTCGGCGGAGGTATCGAGGTAGCCGAGCGCGTCGCTCAGCGGGCGAAATAAGCGCGAAAGAACGGAACGGTCGCCGGTCGCGGTGACCGGCGACGGGGTCCGGTAGTGCGTGCGGACGCGGCGTCCGCGGTAGAATCGTTAGTTGCGCGTCAGGTTCGTCGCGCGGGGTCCCTTGGGGGACGACTCGATGTCGAACTCGACCTCCTGACCCTCTTCGAGGTCCGGGCCGCCGACGTCTTCCATGTGGAAGAACACGTCCTCGTCGTCGTCGAGATCGCCGTCGTCAGTCGAAATGAAACCGTAGCCGCCAGTGTCGTTGAAGAAGTCAACCTTACCGTTTGCCATTGCAACCAAACGTACAGGCGTTTGGGGGATAACGCTTGCGAGGGTCGTGGTACCACGACCGTCGCGGGGGCCGTCGGTCGGGTTCGTCTCGGGAGAACCTTCCGAGGACGGCGGTTCCGGCGCGATCTCGACCGTCACCGCGCGGTGCGACCAGTCGCGGGGTTCATTTACGCGCGAGGACGTAGGTGTCGACAACAGATGGACCGTCGCACCTTCATGCGCTCGCTCGCGGCCGGGACCGGCGTTAGCGCGGCCGTCGGCACCGCGGGCTGTCTCGGCGTCCTCGGCACCGGTGGCGCCGAGGGGACCGTCCTCGGCCCGCCGGAGCGGGACCTGAGCGAGGCGTCTTTCCCGAGCTACGGGGAGGAGATGCCCGACTTCACCGTCCCCGACCCGATCGCGGACGAGGAGGTCACCGTCTCCGACTTCGAGGGCGAGCGCGCGGTGCTGTGGACCTCGTTTTACACGAACTGCCCGGACGGGGTCTGTCCCGCGCTCATCCTCCGGCTGCGACGCGCGCAGGCCGTCGCCGCCGACCCGACCGGAAGGAATCCGAAGTACCCGTTCCTCCCGTCGGAGATCCGGGACGTCATTGGCCCGGAGGCGTACGGCGACGAGGTCGCGTTCCTCCCAATCACGTTCGACCCCGAGCGCGACACCGCCGAGGCGCTCCGGGGGTACGCCGCGCAGCAGGGCGTCGACCTCGACGCGGGGAACTGGCACTTCCTCCGCCCGGAGAGCTACGAGCGGGCCCAGGAGATACACGACGAGAAGTTCGGACTCGTCATCGAGAAGCAGCCGGCCGAGGACATCGAGAACCTGGAGTACCGGTTCCCGCACTACGGGCTCATCATCCTCGCGAACAAGCGGGGGATCGTCGAGCGCGCGTACCCGAGGGGGCCGCAGACCGAGGTCGAACGGCTCGTCGACGACGTCCAGCGGGTGGTCACGGCGTGAGGCGGCGGCACCTGCTGGCCGGGGTCGCGAGCGTCGGCGTCCTCGGCGGGGCGGGCGCCGTCGCGACGGGGAGCGTGCCGGACGGGCTGGGATTCGGCGACGGCTCGGAGCCGGTCGAGCCGACGACGCTACCGACCGTCGCGGCTCCCGGGAGCCGCGACGGCGAGGTGACGGTCCCCGCCGACGGTCGGGCCACGTTCGTCGACTTCTTCGGGACGTGGTGCCCGCCCTGCGCCGAGCAGATGCCGGCGCTCGCCGAGGCGCACGACCGGCTCGGCGACGAGGTGCGGTTCGTCTCGGTGACGACCGAGGACGTCGGCGGTGCGGTCAGCGAGGAAGCGGTCGCGGACTGGTGGCGCGAGCACGACGGCGACTGGCTCGTCGCGGCCGACGTCGCCGCCGAACTCTTCACGCGACTGAGTATCAACGGCTTCCCGAGCGCCCGCGCCATCGACGCCACGGGGCGTGTCCGCTGGGCGACGTCCGGAACTCACACGACGGAGGAGTTCGTCGAGGGGATCGAGAGGGCGCTCGACGGATGAGGCGGCGAGTCGACCGATCCGTGAACCGACGAGTCGACCGATGACCGGGGTCTCGCTCGCGACCAACGTCCCGTTCGCGGTGACCGCGGGGGTGGCGACGTTCTTCTCGCCGTGCGCGTACCCCCTGTTACCGGGGTACGTCGGCTTCTACGTGAACTCCGTCGACGCCGACGAGGCCTCGGTGACCGGTGCCGGGGTGCGCGGCATCGCGGCCGCGGTCGGCGTGCTGGCGACGTTCGCGCTGCTCGCGGGCGCGACGGTCCGTGTCGGTCGGGCGACGCTCTCGAACATCGCCGTCTTCGAGACGCTCGTCGGGGGGCTGCTCGTCGTCTTCGGCCTGCTCGTCGTCGCCGGACGGGCGCCGTCGCTCTCGCTCTCGCTGCCGAAGCGGCGGTCGAGCGTCCTCGGCTTCGGGCTGTTCGGCGCGGGATACGCGCTCGCGGGCGCGGGTTGCGTCGCCCCCGTCTTCCTCGCCGTCGTGGCGCGCGCCATCGCGCTCCCCAGCGACGCCGCCCTCGTCGTCCTCTCGGTGTACGCCGGGGTCGTCGCGCTCCTGATGGCGGCGACCACCGTCGCGACGGGCGTGGGGCTGATCGGCAACGCCAACCGGGTGATGGCCCACGCCGGAACGCTGAAGCGGGTCGCCGGCGCGGTGATGGTGGTCGCCGGCGTCGGCCAGCTGTACCTCTCGCTCGTCGTCTACTGACGGGCACGACTATGCCCGTCGGCGTCCTGAGTGGCCGCATGCATCACACGCGACGGCGGTATCTCAGCGGCAGCGGCGGATCGGCGCTCCCCGTCGACGCCGGGTGTCTCGTTCGAGACCCACCGGGCGAAGACGACGGCGGGAGGGGCGATAACGGCGGCGAGGACGACGACGCGGAATCGAGCGGCCTCTTCGCGCAGATCAAGACCGTCGTCACCGAGGCGGTCGGCGTCGCCGTCGACGCGGTGCTGGAGGCGATATGACTGACCGGACCGATCAGGCTGATTCCGCCCCGACCCTGATCGCGCACCGCGGGTTCGCCGGTGAGAACCCCGAGAACACCGTCCCGGCCGTCGAGCGGGCCGCAGGGGTCGCGAGGGGAGAGGACTCGACGGGCGGGACGGGAAGCCGCCGCGTTCCCGCGGCCGGGCGCCGGGCCGACTGGGTCGAGGTCGACGCGATGCCCACCGCCGACGGCGACCCGGTCGTGATCCACGACGCGGCGCTCTCGGGCCGCGGCGGACGCGGGCTCACCGACGCGAGCGGCGTCGTCTGGGAGACCGACACCGCGACCGTCACCGACGCCGAGGTGCTCGACAGCGGGGCGACCGTTCCGCTCCTCGTCGACGTGCTCGACGCCGTTCCGCCGGATGTCGACGTGAACGTCGAGCTCAAGAACCCGGGGCGGTGGGACCTCCGTCCCGACGAGAAGCTCGCGGGCGACGCGCTCGCGGAGCGGACGGCCGCCTGGCGGCCGTTCGTCGAGCGCGTCCTCGACGTCGCCGAGGGGCGCGAGAACGACCTCCTGTTCTCGTCGTTCTGCGAGGGGGCGCTCGCGGCGGTCCGCGCGCTGTCGGCGACGGCGGTCGCCCCGCTGGTGTCCGAGTCGATCGCGGACGGGGTCGCGATCGCCCGCGAGCACGACGCGGTCGCGGTTCACCCTCCGATCGACGCGATCCGGGGCACCCCGTTCTTCGACGCCGAGCGCTTCGGCGCCCCCGACGGCGACCCGGCGGCGACCGGCGGGATCGACGTCCTCGCCGCGGCGCGCGAGGCGGGCGTCGCGGTGAACGTCTGGACCGTCGAGACGTGGTACGAGGCCGACCGGCTCGCGGCGGCCGGCGTCGACGGGATCATCGCCGATTACTCCGCGGTCCTGCGCGGCTGAACGGTCGTCCGGTCGGGGACCGTGAATTTAATAGCCGGAGGGTGACCTCACGGGATATGGAACGCGTAGACGTCGCTATCGTGGGGGGCGGCCCGGCCGGCGCCGCCGCAGCGCACGCGGCCGCGGTCGGCGGTGCCGACGCCCTCGTCCTGGAGAAGGGGGTGCCGCGGGCCGATCGCGACCGGCTCGGCCCCGACTCGACGGACGCCGCGGGGATCTTGGATTACTGGGTCGACATCATGGGGATCCACCCCGACGAGTTCGACGACGGCGTCGTCCAGCGGGAGCTGACCCGCGCGGAGTTCCGCGGGCCGGACGAGGCGGCGACGCTCACCTCCACCGGGATCGAGTCGTCGTACGACAAGTTCGGCTACACCTTCCAGCGGGCGCGCTTCGACGACTGGCTCCGCGAGCGCGCCGAGGACGCCGGGGCGGAGTACCGCGCGGGCGTCTCCGTCCGCGGCGTCGACACCGGCTCGCCCGGCGGCGACGACCCCCGCCACGCCGTCGAGCTGGCCTCGGGCGAGTCGGTCGGGGCCGACTTCCTCGTGCTCGCCGACGGCCCCCAGCGAACGGTGACGAACAAGGTGCTCGACGAGTATCTCCCCGCGGACGCGGCCGCCTCCGACCGGCTCGCCTCGCGGACGGCGAACCACATCGCCTACCAGGAGTACCGCCGGGTCCCGGCGGACGTGTACGAGGATGTGAACGACGCGCTCGTCTTCTGGTGGGGCGTGATGCCCGGCGAGACGGCGTACCCGTGGATCTTCCCGAACGACGACCGCGTCTGCCGCGTCGGGCTGACGATGCCGATCGGCCTCGACGTCGACGACTTCGACCGGGAGGCGTACGCCCTGCTGGAGCCCGACGACGAGTCGATCCCGCAGGGCGGCGAGTACATCCGACGCCTCCTGGAGTGGCAGTACGGCGACGAGTACGACGTCGAGGAGGACTTCCCGATCGTCGAGGACGCGGGCAAGCGCGGCGGGACCGAGACGTATCCGATCTCCTCGACGCGGCCGATCGACTCGCCGACCGAGGCCGGCGTCGCCGTCGTCGGCGGCGCGATGGGGACGACCTCCGCCTTCCACGAGGGCGGCGACCACGTCGCGGTCCGCACCGGCGCCATCGCGGGCGAGCTGGCCGCCGCGGGCGACATGGCCCCCTACAACCGGCGCTGGAAGGAGGCGATCGGCGACGAGGTCGTCCGCAACGTGACCATGGCCGACATGGTCGCCGACTACGACCCGGACGACTGGAACCGGATCATCGGCGCCGCCGACGCCATGCTGGCGGCCGAGGCCGGCGACGGGCTCCTCTCGCAGCCGTACCGCTCCGGCTGGGAGTCGCTGAAGCTCATGCTCGGCTACAAGTGGAACAAGCGGCGCGTCGGGCGGGAGTACGTCGGCATCGACGAGCGCGAGTACGTCTACTGAGCGTCCGCGACCCGGGGCGTCGCGGACGACGAGGCGGTCTACCGGATCACTGGCGCCGACAGCTCCCGCGGCTCCGTCGAGATCCCCTCGACCGGGACCGGCTCCACCTCGTGGGTCGGCCACTGCCCCGTCTTCGTCAGTCGCTCGGTGAAGTCGGGCGCGACGAGGTGGGTGTCCTCGCTCTTCGCGCCCTGCACGGTCGGGTTCCACGCGTAGCCCATCGGCTGTCGAACCGGCTCCTCGCTCCCGGGCGTGGCGAGCCACTCGCGGCCCGCGAACCCCGCGGCGCCGCCCTGGTGATGCGCTCGCCACTCGTCGTGGAATCCGACGGCGTCGTACGCCTCGCGGATCGCGTCGAAGACGTCGCCCGCGGTGTCCGGGCCGTCCGTTCCGGTCAGCTCTCCGATCGCGGCGGCCTCGGTCGCCGCGAGCGCGGTCGCCTCGACGCGGGCCGCGGCTCGGTGCCGCTCCTCCAGCCAGTCGGGCGCGTCGAACGCGACCGTGCGGGTCAGGGAGGCGTGGAGGCCGGCCCGCTCGGCGGTGACGGAGACGAGCGCGTAGTCGCCGAGCGCCGCGTCGCTCGGCGTGTAGTGGCGGTACCGCTGGGCGCGCTCCGCGCCGCCGACGAGCACGACCGGGGTGTCGACGCCGCGGGAGGCGAGCGAGATGTCGATCCCGGCGGCGACCTCGTACTCGGGGTCCTCGGGTTCGAGGTTGCGGCAGACGGTCTCGACGGCGGCGGCGGCCTCGCGGCCCAGCTCCCGGTAGCGCTCGACGTCGTCGTCGGTAAGCGGCTGACGGAGCCGGCTCGCGTCGACGCGCTCGAAGCCCGGCACGTCGAAGTCGGCGGCCGCGGGGGCGGGCGAGCGCTCGGCGACGGCGCCCGCCAAGGAGTCGGCGTGCCACGGGAACGACTCCACCGCGAACGCGTCCGGGAGCTCCTCGTCGGCGAGCCGCTCCGCCTCGATGGTGTCCGTGATAACGCGGAGCGCGCCGTCGTAGCCGGCGGCGGCGACCCCGACGTCGGTCTCGGCGTCGACGACGTTGTCGCCGCCGGTGAGCCACGCGAAGCCGTTCGGCCTGGCGAACCAGACCGCTTCGAGCCCGCGCTCGTCGAGGTACGCGTCGAGCCTGTCGGTGCGGGGGGCGAGATCGGCCATACCCACCGATTCTCGTCGACCCAGTAAAACCGGTCGAAAGCCGACCGCAGCGATCGCGTCGGCGTCGAGAGTCGGCGTCCCGCGACGCCGGGCGCCGCACGCGAGCGACCGCCGATCGGGGGACCGCGCCACGTCGTCGCCGGTCGAAACGAAAGGTTCAATTACGTCCCCCGGAAACGACGAGACGCGTCAGTAAGCCCCCTCGGGTTGGTAGTCTAGTCCGGTTATGACACCTCCTTGACATGGAGGAGGCCGGCGGTTCAAATCCGCCCCAACCCATTTCTGTCGACGCCGCAACCGCGAGCGACGGCGAAGGTCCCTCACCCCAAACGCCGCGTGATTTTACGTTGCTTCGCCGGTAAGGCGTCCGCCGATGTCACCGTACGCGACCCACATCGACGGACTCGTCCACGAACCGACGCAGACCGAAGGGAGTGGCGTCGACCTCACCGTCGCCGAGGTGTACGAGATGACCGGGGCGGGGCGCGTCGACTTCGGCGGGGGCGAGCTGGAAGCCGCCGCCACCGAACCGCACGAGCGGGAGATGCGCGATCCGGACGACGAGTACGGGTGGTGGTCGCTCGACCCGGGCACGTACCTCGTCGAGTACAACGAGTCGATCTCCGGGAGCGACCTGCGGTTCACCGTCCAGACGCGGGACGCGCTGCTGGAGCGAGGGGCCTTCCATCCGACGCTTCGCGTCGCGGAACTCCCCCGAGTCCCGCTGTCGGTCGGCGGCGCCGGGATCCGGATCAAGGAGAACGCGCGGATATCGACCGTCGTAGACATCGATCCGGCCTGAGTCGCCGACATCGATCCGGTTTGAGTCGTCCGCGCCGGGCTAAGGTCTGACGCCGGCGCGCCCCGAGGATCCGTCATGGGTTCGCACGCCGGGTTCCACTCGCTCCGCGAGGAGGCGGCCGCGTCGCTCCCGGTCAGGGGCGACCTCCCCGCGTGGCTCCGCGGGAGCCTGATCCGCAACGGCCCCGGGGCGTTCTCGTTCCCGAACGGGAGCGAGGTGGACCACTGGTTCGACGGGCTGGCGATGTTGTACCGCTTCACGTTCGATCCGGGCGACGAGGCCGGGTCGGTGACCGACGGCGACGGGGACGCGGTCCACTACCGCAACCGCTTCCTCCGGACGGAGGCGTACGAGGCGGCGACGAGCGGCGCGTTTGAAGGCGGGTTCGCCACCGGCGAGACGACGCTCCGATCGCGGCTGGCGACCTTCCTCACGGACCCGTACGACAACGCGAACATCGTCGCCGAGCGGGTCGGCGACGCGTACGTCGCCCTGACCGAGTCGCCGCGTGGCGTCCGGTTCGACCCGGACACGCTCGAAACGACGGGATACGCCGACCGCGACGGCGACGCGCCGAGCGGCCAGCTCTCCTGTGCCCACTTCAAGCGCGACCCGGCGACGGGGGCGCTCGTCACCGTCGACACCGAGTTCGGGCGCACCAGCCGGTACCACGTCACCGCGTGGACCGCCGGCGGGGACCGTCGTCACGTCGGCAGTGTCGAGACCGACCGGCCGGCGTACATGCACAGCTTCGCGCTCACGCCGCGGTACGTCGTGCTGACGGAGTTCCCGCTCCGGCTCGACCCGCGTCGGTTCCTGAAGCCGGGGCGACAGCCCCCGTTCATCGAGCAGTTCGAGTGGGAACCGGAGCGCGGGACCCGCATCGTCGTGCTGGACCGGACGACGGGCGACGTGGTCGCGGAGCCGACCGCGGCCCCCGTCTTCGGCTTCCACCACGTCAACGCCTTCGAGCGGGACGGGGGGACCGAGGTCGTCTTCGACCTGGAGACGGTCCCGGACGCGACCGCCATCGACTCGCTGTACCTGGAGAACGTCCGCGCCGGCGAGATGGGCGCCATCGTCGGTCGGGTCGACCGGTTCACTCTGGACCTCGGAGCGGCGACCGGCGCGGACAGGTACGGCGGAGGCGGGGGCGACGGTGACCGCGACGACGCCGCGGTGTCCCGCGAGACGCTGTACGACGGCGGGACCGCGCTGCCGACGAGCTCGCCCGCGCGGTGGTGCCGCGAGCACCGCTACGTCTACGCGATGGGCATGGAGGCGCCGGTCACCGAGTGGGCCCGACGCGTCGTGAAGCTGGACGCCGAGTCGGGGACCGCGGAGAGCTTCGACGCGGGCGGCGATTACTTCGGCGAACCGATCTTCGTCCCGGCGCCCGACGGCGAGCGCGAGGACGAGGGAGTCGTGCTGACCGTCGCGCTCGACGTCGACGCCGACCGGTCGCGCCTGCTCGTCCTCGACGGCGAGACGTTCACCGAGCGCGCCCGGGCGACGCTGCCGCACGCGGTCCCGTTCGACTTCCACGGTCGGTACTTCCCGGAGCTCCGGGCGGCCTCGGGCGGGTGAGACGCGGTCGCCGCGCCCGACGCGACTCCGACTGAGCTCCCTGCCGGAGCGACCACGGTTTTCACGCGGCGGCGCGTATCACGGGCATGACTCGCACGGTAGTCGTCGCCGGCGTCGGTCCGGGGCTCGGGGAGTCGCTCGCGCGGAAGTTCGCGGCGGAGGGGTGTCGCGTGGCCCTCTTCGCCCGTTCGACGGAGTACATCGAGGAGCTCGCCGCGGACCTCCCCGAGCCCGGTGAGGGGCTCGCGGTCACGGTCGACCTGACCGATGTCGAAGCGATCCGGGAGGGGTTCGCGGCGGTGCGGGAGGCGTTCGGGCCGGTCGACGTCCTCGTCAACCACGCGAGCGCGGCGTCGTGGACCGGTCTGATGGACACGAGCGTCGAGGCGTTCGAGGAGGCGTGGGCGGTCAACGGCCGCGGCGCGTTCGTCTGCTCGCGGGAGGCCGTCGGCGACATGCTCGACGCCGGCGGCGGCACGGTGATCTTCACCGGCGCGACCTCGGCTGTGCGGAGCCGCGGCGGGGCGATCGGGTTCACGGCCGCGAAGTTCGCCGCGCGCGGGATGGCGATGGACATCGCGCAGGAGTTCGGCGGCGACGGCGTCCACGTCGCGCACGTCGTGATCGACGGGCAGATCGGCTCGCCTGGGGCCCGCGAGCGCGACCCGGACCGCGAGGCGGACACGTTCCTCGACCCCGACGAGCTGGCCGAGACGTACTGGCACCTCGTCGAGCGGGACGACGTCGGCACGCAGCCGTTCGAGGTCCACGTCACGAACGGGCCGAACCCCTCCGAGTTCATCTGACGCTACCGGGCGGCGTCGTTAAAAAGACGAAGACGCGCCGCGGACGGCGCTCAGAACGTGATGATCTCGTAGTCGTCGTCGACGAGCGACCGGACGCTCGGGTGCCCGTCGTACTCGTCGAGCGTGACCAGCCCCGCGTCGGCGACGGCCTCGTCGACGCCGAACGCGCCGGAACAGTAGTCGCAGACCGCGGCGTCGTCGCGGACCGCCCGGTAGAGCTCGTGGTAGTCGCTCTCCTCGTCTTCCAGCTCCGGGATCCACTGGGTCCCGGCGCCGTCGAAGATGAGCTCGAGCTCGTCCTCGTCGTTCTCGGCGAACTCCTTCGCGGCCTCCAGCGCGTTCGCGAGGCGACCGTAGTCGGCGTGCGATTCGTTGCCGGCGAGAATCACGATAGCTGCTTTTGCCATTGTACGTTCTTATAAACGCTACCGGTACATAACGCACCGGCGGGTGTGTGTTCCGGACGCCGATTCGGCATGCCATGGCGTACCGACGGTTCGCGCGCCGGCCCGAAGGCCGGCGATTCACACCGCTCACCCGTGGTGATGGTGATCGTGGTCATGGCTGCCGCCGCGCGAGAACTGCCCGGAGAAGGCCCGATCGACGACCTCGGAGAGCGCGGGGTGGACGTGGACCGCGTCCCGGATGTCGGCGACCGTCCCCGATCCCGCCGTCATCGCGACGACGACCTCCTCGATCAGGTTCGACGCCTCGGGGCCGACGATGTGACAGCCCTCGATGTTCCCGTCGAGGTCGATGAGGACCTTCACGAACCCGTCGGCGTGCATCGCGCTCCCGCGGGCGGTCTCGTCGTACGCGTAGGTGCGGGTGGCGTAGTCGGCGTCGGCCTTGCGGAGGTCCCGTTCGCGCGCCCCGGCCCCGGCCACTTCGGGCGACGCGAAGACGGCGAACGGCATCGCCGAGTAGTCGACCGGTTCCGGCTCGTCGCCGAGCAGATTCCGGATCACGGCCTTCGCCTCGTGGTTCGCGCTGTGTTTCAGCAGGTACTCGCCGACCACGTCGCCGAGCGCCCACACGCCCTCGGCGTCGGTCCGGAGATACTCGTCGGTCTCGACGAACCCCCGCTCGTCGGTCTCGACGCCGGTCGCGTCGAGGTTCAGCGCGTCCGTGTTCGGCCGCCGACCCGCGGCGACGAGTAGCGCGTCGCCCGAGACGGTCACGTCCTCGGCCTCGTCGGGCGCGCCGACCGCCTCGCGGCCCGCGCGGATCGCGTCGGCCTCGGGGTACGGGCGGGCCTCGACGGTCACCTCGCCGCCGGCCTCGTCGGCCGCGACGGCCTCGTAGCCGGTGTACACGTCGAACCGGTCGGCGTAGCGGTCGGTGAACGCCTCACCGACCTCCGCGTCCGCCTCCGGGAGGAGGTGCTCGCGACGACCCACGATAGTCACGTCGCTGCCGAACGTCCCGAAGAAGTGCCCGAGTTCGGCCGCGATGTAGCCGCCGCCGACGATCACGAGGCGATCGGGGGGCGATCCGAGCCGGAGCGCCTCCGTGCTCGTGAGGTAGTCCACCTCGTCGATCCCGTCGATCGGCGGGATCGAGGGGCGCGTGCCGGTGGCGACGAGGACGGTGTCGGCGCGGAGGGTGGCGCCCTCGTCGTCGCCGTCGACGACCTCCACCGTGCGGTCGTCGACGAACCGGCCCGTCCCCGAGAACAGGTCGTGGCCGTCCGACGAGGAGAGCCCGCGGCGGATCGACTCGGAGCTCTCGGAGACGTCCTCGTTCACCTTCCGGACGATCTCTGCGAAATCCACGTCGTTGACCTCGGCGTCGATCTCGAACGCGCCGGCGCCCTCGATCGTCTCCAGCACGTCGGCGTGGTAGAGGAGCTGTTTCGAGGGGATACAGCCGCGGTTGAGACACGTGCCGCCGAGCCGCCCCTCCTCGACGACCGCCACCGAGTTCCCTCGGCCGGCCATCGCGTTCGCCACGTCCAGTCCCGATCCCGACCCGATTACGAGGAAATCGAACTCCTGCATGGGCCCGGTGACGGCGGCCACCCTCATCAAGTCCCGTCCCCGGTGGCGCGCGCCGCACACGACCGCGGGAGGGATCCGGGTGCCGACGCGCCCTGCGGGACCCCTTCGTGAGGACTGATATCACCGCTCTCGTTTCCACAATTTTTATTTTCTGTTTGACGCAGGGTCTACTCGGTCATGTCATCCAAACAGCCCTCCACGGCTCTCACGTCGCGGCAGCGGCTCGCCGTCGTCGTGGTGGCCGCGGCGGTGGTCGGCGCCGTGCTCGCGCCCAGCGTGTACGCGGCGACCAACGACCCGGACGATACCGTCGCCGTCGTCGAGATCGAGGGGCCCGTCAACACGGCCCTCGCCGAGGACGTCGAGAGCGAACTCGCGGACATCCGCGCCAACGACTCCGTCGGCGCGGTGGTGCTCAAGATCGACACGCCGGGCGGCGCGCCCGTCGCCTCCGAGCGGATGTACAAGGCGGTCCAGCGCACGAGCGAACAGATGACCGTCATCGCGAGCGTGCAGTCGATCAGCGCCTCCGGCGGCTACTACGCCATGGCGCCCGCGGACGAGATCTACGTGCTCCCGACCTCGACGGTCGGCAGCATCGGCCTGAACGCCCCCGCGCCGCGGTCGACCGCGCCGGTCTACGGCCCGAGCGGCCCAGACAAGGCCGGTAGCAACGAGATACAGAGATGGGCCGAGCAGCAGACGCTCGCCGACACGTTCGTCGACGCGATGATGGCCGAGCGCGAGGAGGAGTTCCAGATGCCTCGCGAGGAGGTCGCGAAGGCCGACGTCTACCTCGGTACCGAGGCGGTCGAGAACGGCTTCGCGGACGAGATCGGCTCGCTCAACGAGGCGATCCACGCCGCCGCGACCGAGGAGAACCTCGGCGAGTACCGGGTCGACACCCGGGAGACCGGGCCCGACGGCGGCCTGCCGTTCCTGCTCCGCACCGACACCCAGGTCGTCGCGGTCCACGCGAACGACCCCGGCTACGCCGACGTCAAGCCGATGGGACTCACGTACGTCCACCTGCCGGCGGTCCCGCACGTCGACACGGTGGAGCGCTTCTCCGAGAGCGACCTCAAGGTCGACGGCGGCGAGGCGGCGACCGGCGCGACGGGCAACGAGACGGCGCAGTCCACCGGAGGTGTCGGCGCGTGAGCGATATCCGCACGCTGGCGGTCGCCTTCGTCGTGACGCTGGCGGCGATCACCGGCGGCGCGGCGGTCACCGGCTTCGTGACCGCCGACGGCGCCGCCCCCGCGCCCGAGATCCAGAACGAGCACTACGTCGACGGCGACGCCGTCGCGAACGACACGCCGGGGCGGGCGACCGTCGAGATGGAGTCGACGGCGCGGTCGCAGACGGTGCTCGTCGACCCCGGCATCGACTCGTCCGGCGGCGTGGCCGCGAGCCCGCTCGCGCTCCTCGGCCTCGGGAGTCCGGGCGTCGCCGACCGCGACATCCGGCCGCTGGCGAACGCGCTCATCGAGAACGGCCACGAGATCGGCGTCTACGTGCCGGGTGCGACGCAGCCGCGTCGCGCCGCCGGTCCCGGCAGCGGCGGGGCGGAGACTCGGCTCGGCGAACGGCTCGCCGACGCGGACGCGTTCGTGACGTTCCGGACCGACTACGACGAGGCCGAGCTCTCCGCGATCGAGGAGTTCGTCGACTCGGGCGGCCGCGTGATCGTGGCGACGGAGCCCGACGCGGCGTTCGACCAGCCGGGAGCGGTCGGCCTCGACTCGACGCTCGAGGTCACGACCGAGCCCGGCTACGTCTACAACATGGAGGAGAACGATCTGAACTACCAGCGCGTGTACGCAGAACCGACCGGCGGGTCCGGCGCGGCGCTGACCGAGGGCGTCGACCGCGCGGTCCTGCCGTCGGCGACGCCGGTCGGCACGGCGACCGGCGGCGGCGACGTGCTCCGCCCGATCGAGGGGAGCGAGCTGTCGACGACGCGCGCGTCGACCGAGGCGCCGCTCCTCGTTCGGAGCGACGGCGTGGTGATGGTGGGCGACAGCGACTTCCTCTCGCCCGAGAACGCCGCCCGCGCCGATAACGACGCGCTGATCGGAAACCTCGCCGACTTCCTCGTGGCGGGCGGCCAGGCGACACCGACCGCCGGGCCGACGCCGACCGCGCCTTCGGGGAACCAGACGGCACCGTCCGGAAACCAGACGGCGCCGTCCGGATCGCAGGAGCCCCCGGAGAACCAGACGACCGGCTGAGCCGCGCCCGCGGCCGATCGGGAATTCCCTTCGCAGCTCCGCTCTTTTCAGTCCCAATTGCGACGCACCGGCGTCTCGCTCGCGTTGACGTTCGCCAGCAGCCACGCGGCCGCGTCGTCGAGCGCGCCGTCGTCGGTCGCGGTCACCTTCAGGCGGTTGTGGTCGGCCTCGCGGTCGGGGTAACAGCCGACGGCGACGTCGAACCGCTCCATCGCCTCCTCCAAGGCGGGCACGATGTTCGACTCGGGCTCGACCGTGTAGAGGAACCGCGAGCGCCGGTCGCCGGCGAACTCGTCGGCGACGGTCGCGAAGGTCGCCTTCAGCTCGTCCGGAATTCCCGGCATGACGTAGACGCCCTCGACCACGCAGCCGGGGGCGAGCCCGGCCTCGGTCACGAGCGGGCGGCTCCCCTCGGGGACCGCCGCCTCCGCCTCGACGTCGACGTCGAACTCGCGGTCGGGGACGCGCTCGCGAATTGCGGCCAGCCGGCGCTCGACCGACTCGCGCGTGAGGTCGGTGGCGACCATCTCTCGGTCGAACGCGTCCGCGACCGCCTCCATCGTCACGTCGTCCGGGGTGCTGCCGATCCCCCCCGTGACGATCACGGCGTCGAACGCCGCGGCGTACTCGCGGACGTGGTCGGCGATCGCCGCCCGGTCGTCGGGGACGGAGAGGATCCGCGCCACGGTGACGCCGCGGTCGCTCAGCTCGCCGGCGAGCCAGTTCGCGTTCGTGTTCACCGTGTCGCCCGAGAGCAGTTCGTCGCCGACCGTGATCAGCGCGACTTCCATCGGCGCGCCCTTGGGTCGGCCGACGGATGTACGTTTCCCGCCGCCGCCAGAGCGGGCGGGCGGGCTCACGAGACGAGTCCGACCGCCGCCTCGGGAGGACTATTGAGCGCTCGGGAGCGCTCACGGCGGCCCGATACCGCTCATATAAGCGTTTACGAGGACCGGTAGCGAGGGACGCGGTATGCCAACGACCGACGGATCGGAAGGGTCCAGGGCGCTCATCGACGACGCGCGGGAGGCCATCCGCGTCGAGCGCCGCCGCACCGTCGACGAGCGCGAGGCGTTCCGGGCGTTCCGAGGCCGACTGGAGGCGATCCCGACGGAGTCGACCTCGCCGGACGGGTCGCGCGCGGCGGATCTCGGTAGTCCCGGAGGCCCGCCCGGAATCTCGGGAACCGGCGGCGCCACGGGACCGACCGCCGCCCCCGGCGCGACCGCGGACGCGGGGTCGGGCGTTCCCGCCGCGCCGCCGGGCTCCGGGCTCGTCGCCGTCCGCGACGCGTACGTCGAGACGGTGATGTCGGTCCCGCATTACGAGGCGGAGTACGACGACACCTACGAGCGCAGCGTCGCCGCGGAGTTCGGCCCCGAACTGGCGTACGCGCTCACCCGGAGCGCCGCGTATCACGCCGACTGCGAACGGGCCCTGTTCGACGCGGTCGACGCCGCGATCGCGGAGCGCGAGCGGCTCGAAGAGCGGCTGGCGACGGAGGCCGAGTCGCTCGACCGCGCCGGCTCGCGGCTGGCGGCCGTCCGGCGCGAGATCGCGTCGCTCGACGCGGCGATCCCCGACGGCGACTTCGGCGCGCTCGACGCGTGTCGCGCCCGCGCCGGCGTCCTCGTGGACGACTGCGACCGGATCGCGGCGCGCCGTCAACGCGTGATCGCGGCCCACGAGCGCGAACTCCGGCTCGACGAGGACGCCGTCGACCTCCCGACGTACCTCTACGGGTCGACCGACGCGACGTACCCCGTCCTCGCGGCGGTCGGTGCAGTCGGCGACCGGCTCGACGGGCTCACGCGGCGGATCGAGCGCGCGATGGCGCGCGTCGGGTGAGCGGTCCGGTCCGCGGGCCGGCGGACCGATGACGTCCTCGCTGGCGACGGGTTCTTTGACGCGCGGTCCACACCTCTCGACACGCGTGACGACCGTCCTCACCGACCGCGACCGGCGGAAGCGCGACGACCGACCCGACGGGACGTTCTACGAGGAGCCGCGGTTCGTCACCCACGCCGACGACGCGTTCCTCGACCGCCTGACGGTGCTGTACGACGGGCTGCTCGCCCCGGACGACCGCGTCCTCGACGCGATGAGCAGCTGGGTCTCGCACCTCCCCGCGACCGAGTTCGATCGCGTCGTCGGCCACGGGCTCAACGAGGCGGAACTCGCCGCGAACGACCGGCTCGACGAGTTCGTCGTACAGGACCTCAACGCCGACCGGGAGCTCCCGTTCGCCGACGGCGCCTTCGACGCCGTCTGCTGTGCCCTGTCGGTCCAGTACCTCCAGTACCCCGGCGACGTGTTCGCGGAGTTCGCGCGCGTCCTCGCGCCCGGCGGCGTCGTGGTCGTGAGCTTCTCGAACCGGATGTTCCCGACGAAGGCGGTCCGGGCGTGGCGGGCCGCCTCGATGGACGAGCGCGCCGACCTGGTCGAGCGGTATCTGAAAGCGGGCGGCCTCGCGGTCGCGGACCGGATCGCGGAGCGTCCAGGCACGGACCCGTTCTACGCGGTCGTGGGGCGGGAGCCGGCGGCGGGCGACCGCGGCTGAGCGCGGTACCGGCGGCGTCGATCTCGCGGCCGGGACAGCTAATCCGCCGGCGTCGCCGACTCGGACTCAAGCCCGGAGCCGCTCGGGGGGCGGAGCGCGAGCGCCGCCAGACCGGCGGCGATCGCGAGGCCGCCGCCGAGCGCGAACGTCGGGACCCAGCCGAACGCCGAGACGAGGTAGCCGGTGACGGTCCCCGCGAAGACGCCGCCGCCGACCTTCGCGGTGTAGAGGACCGCGTAGTTGCCGGAGGAGTTGCGCGAGCCGTAGTAGTCGGCGATCACCGACGGGAAGTAGACGAACAGCGGCGAGGAGAAGAACATCGCCGCCATCACCAGCGCGACGAACGCGAGTCCGGCCTCGGCCCGTCCGGCACCGATCAGCGCGAGCCGGAAGACTCCGGCGAGCACGAACGAGGCGGCCATCACCTTCTTGCGGTCGAAGCGGTCGGACGCCTCGCCGAGGATCATCCGCGAGACCCCGGCAGCGACGGGCAGCAGGGTCGCCGCCGCGGTCGCGACGACCGCCGCCAGTCCGAACTGCTCGGCGAACCGCACGACGTTGGCGATGACGATCAGGTCGGCGCCGGCCATCGCGACGAACATCGCGTACAACAGCCAGAACTGCCACGTCGACAGCATCTCGCGGGTCGTGTAGGCCCGCCCGCGGAGCGAGGCGGCCAGCCCGTCGTCGCCCTCGTCGTCCTCCCGGTCCTCCAGCCCCAGCCAGTCGTCCGGCGGGTCCCGCAGGAGGTACGCGCCGACGAGCGTGACGACGAGGATGGCGACCCCGACGTTCCGGAGCACGTCGCCGTACGCCGCCACCGTCGCGTTCGCGCGCACGTACGGCACCACGAGTGCGCTCCCGCCCGCGAACGCCATCGTGCCGATACCGGTCGTGAGCCCGGTGCGGTCGGGGAACCACTTGACCGCGGTGTTCACCGCGACCGTGTACACGATCCCCACGCCGATCGCGCCGAGCGAGTACAGCAGGTAGAGCTGCCAGACGGCCGTCGCGTACGCCAGCCCGATGTACCCTCCGCCCGCCAGCAGCGCCGCGAGGAAAGTGAGCGCGCCCGGCCCGCGGCTGTCGCGCCACTTGCCCGCGGGGAACTGCGAGAGCGACTGGAAGACGACGTAAAACGAGAACACCGCGCCCAGCGCCGGCAGCGCGATGTCGAGGCTCGCGGCGAGCGGCTGCTCGATCGACGACCAGACGTACTGATAGGGGCTCACGGCCGCCATCATCCCCGCGGCGGCGACGATCTGCCACCAGCGGGAGAAACCGAGGATCGACGACGCCCGGCCGGCGTAGTCGACCTCGCCGGGCGGCTCGTCGGGGGCGGAACCGTCGCTGTCCGGCTCATCGGGGGCGGAATCGTCGCCGGTCGGCTCGTCGGCGGCGTCGCTCGCTTCGCCCTCTTCACCCATCGTTGCCGTCCGTCGACCGCGTGGTGATGTTCGGTGTCATGTCGTGTGCCTCGATCGCGCCGCGGGGGCGGCTCCGCCGCGGCGCTCGCGTCCGTACCGGTACTGTTCGGACTCGCCGATTAAAACGCGTCGTTGGGGACGTTCTTGCCTCGTCGACCCGCGGTCGGATCGAATTCGAGGAGGGGACCCCTCAGAGCGCGTCGGGATCCGCCGCGGTGAACCGGATCGCGGGCGGGATCAGTCCCCCGACGGCCAGTGCTCCGAGGCCGACGACCCAGAGCGCCGCGATCCCGGAGCACGTCGCCCTCGAGATCGCGTCGCACGGGACCTTCCCCGATCGGGTATCGATGTGGTGGTCGTTCGTCAAAGAAAATCGGGAGGGATCGCCGCGAAGCGCAACCGGCCCCGAAAATCGCTACCGGATAGATAATGATAATCGTCTATACTGTCGAAAATTGTTAAGAGGGAGCCTCTCCTACATGAATACGAACACGACCGGCGCCCGAGAACGGGCGAGACCGGCACCACTCATCATGTCCGCCGACACCGACGCCGTCGACACTGAGGCCCCGAACGTCAGCGCACCCGCCGACACCGACCGGACCGTCGCTCCGAGCGCGGTCGACGCCGCGACTGACGAGGCGCACGGCGCGCCGCGCCCGGTCGAAACCGCCCGGGGCGGATCGGTCTTCGAGCGCGTGCTCGTCGTCACGGGCGACGACGAGGCCGGTCGCGCCGCGATCGACGCCGGGCTCGACGTCGCCGCCGCGCACGGCGCGACGGTCGACGCGCTGTACGTCGTCGACACCAGCGAGCACTGGGACATGGTCGTCGAGCGCCGGGAGCGCACGGGCGAGGCGCTCGTCGAGGACGCCGCCGCCCGCGGCGAGGCGCTCGGCGTCGACGTCGAGAAGCGGTTCCGGTACGGGGCCCCCCACGAGGAGGTGCTCGACTTCGCCGACGCGCACGGCGCCGACCTGATCGTGGTCGGCTCCGCGCGCCGCACCGGCCTCGACCGGCTCGTCCACCCCGAGACGCTCCCCGTCCGCGTCCAGCGCGGCGCCTCCGCGCCCGTCATGGTGGTCGGCGCCGACGACTGACCGCGTCGCCGTCCCTTTTTTCCGCACCGCGTCCGCGCGCTCGGCGATCCGCGAGACGACGGACTGACCGTGAGACGACCGACTAAGTGGCTGCGTCGCCTACGTTCTGTATGACCGAAATCGGCATCGTCGGGGCGGGCGCCGGCGCGGCGGCCGCGGCCTTCGTCGTCGACGAAGCGGCGCCCGACGCGGACGTGACCGTGTTAGAGAAGTCCGGCGGGCTCTGCGGCCGCGCGGCCACCCGCCGGAACGGGGACCTGACGTACGACTACGGCGCGAACTACCTGAAGTCCGACGACGAGCGCGTCGTCGAGCTGGTCACCGAGACCCTCGACGACGAGGGGCTCGTCGACGTCACCGAACCGGTGTACACCTTCGACGTCGACGAGACGGTCTCGCCCGGGCGCGACGCCGACGAGCGCAAGTGGAGCTACCGGCGCGGGCTCACCCAGATCGCCAAGCGGCTCTTCGGGCGGACCGACGCGACGGTCCACCGGCGGACGCGCGTCGAGACGGTGCGCCAGGTCGGCGAGCGGTGGGCGCTCGACGACGCCGACGGCGAGACGTGGGGACCGTTCGACGTCCTCCTGTTGAATCCGCCGGCGCCGCAGACCGCCGAACTCCTCCGGGACGCCGAGTGGGAGTCGTCCGTGCGCGAGTCGCTCGTCGACGCCGTCGGCGACGTGGCGTACCGCTCTGTGTGGACCGCGGTGCTCCACTACCCCTTCGCGGTCGACGTCCCCTACTACGCCTTGGTCAACACCGACAAGGAGCACCCAGTGGGGTGGATCTCGCGCGAAGAGTGCAAGGCGGGGCACGTCCCGGAGGGCGAGACGCTGCTCGTCGTCCAGGCGGGTCCCGAGTGGTCCGCCGAGCGCTACGACGACGACCCGGCCGCGAACGTCGCCGACCTGGCGGCGCACACCGCCTCGATCGTGGGCGACGAGCGGCTGGCCGACCCGGCGTGGACCGACCACCAGGGGTGGCGCTACGCGCTCCCGGAGGGCGGCGTCGACCGCGGGCCGATCGACTCCGCCCGCCGGGACGACCTCTACCTCCTCGGCGACTGGGTCGCCGGCGAGGGGCGACTCCACGCCGCCATCGCGAACGGTCTCGACGCGGGGGAGCGCGTCGTCCACGGCCTGTGACGGCGTGAGGGGAACCGGAGGATTTCTCCCGGCGGGTCCCCGCGGTCGGGTATGAGCACCCCGTCCGTCTCGCCGCGGCGCGCGAACGTCCCCTTCTGGACGACGGTCGCGGTCGCGGCGCTGTACCTGCCGGCGTCGGTCGCGGCCCGCGCGCTCGTCGACCCGGAGTACGCGGCCGCGGTCGCGTGGCTCCCCCGCTCGGTCGCCGAGGTCGCGGGGGCGCCGCTCGGGACGGCCCTGGCGGCGGCGCTGTGGCTGCTCGTCGCCGGCGGGTTCCTCTACGCGTTCGCGACCGAGCTGGCGGCGATGCGAGACCGGACCGCGTGGGCGCCGCCCGACAAGGGGTACCTCGTGCTCGCGGCCGGATCGCTGCTGGCGCACCCGCTCACGGGCCTCCCGTTCGTCTTCCTCGTGACCGCCGGCTACACGCTCCACCGGACGCTGCGAGTGCGGTAGACCGGTCCCGCCGCGGCCGGGATCCTTCTCGCGCGCACTCGCGCCGTGATTCGACCGTCGCTCGTCGCATTTCTTTACGTCGGTAACTCTACTCTTACTGTTAATCGCCGCATCCTACTCCCCGATCCGAAGCCGGATCATAGCACCTGCACGCTGGCGTTTGTGAATCCGATGGCTCCATCTCACGGAATCTGCGTAGTCCTCAAGCCGCACCGTTTTTATAAAGAATCAGCGTCGTCGATTCAGACCCCGAAGTCGAGCTCGACCGCCTCGCCGGCGTCGGGGTCGCCCGGGTCGATAGCGTCGTCGCCGGCGGCGAAGCCGGCGTGGAGGTGTTCGTAGGTGCGGTCGATCGCCTCCACGATCACCTTCGTGTCGCCGGTCACGGGCATGAAGTTCGTGTCGCCGTCCCACCGCGGGACGACGTGGGTGTGGAGGTGATCGACCGAGCCGCCGGCGGCGGCTCCGCCGAGGTTCTGCCCGGTGTTGACGCCGTCGGGGTCGACGTCGTGGCGCAGCGCCGCCAACGTCGCCGCCTTCAGCCTCGCGTGATCGAGCAGGGCCGCGTCGTCGAGGGCGGTCGGGTCCTCGACGTGTTCGTTCGGGATCACCATCGCGTGACCGGGGTTGTACGGCGCGTTGTTCAACAGGACGTAGTTGCGCTCGCTGCGGGCGACGATCCGGGCCTCGCGGGCGTCCTCGCGCTCGGGCAGAACGCAGAACGGGCAGCCGTCGATCGGGTCGGCGTCGCGCTCGACCCACTCGATCCGCCACGGGGCGTAGATCCGGTCCATCAGTCGTCGAAGCCGTGGATCCCAGCCGTCGTCACCTCGACGCCGTCCTCCGTGATCAGGAGGGTGTGCTCCGCTTGGCTCACCAAGGCGTCGTCGGCCTCCTTCAGAACGGGGTACCCCTTCACCGCGTTCGCCTGTTTGAGGCGCCGGAGCGCCATCCCGACCCGGTCGCCATCCAGCCACCGCGCCGCGAACGGGAGGTCGTCGAACGCCTCGATCTCTTCGAGTGCCTGCCGCGCGCGGCGGTCGCGCACGCTCCCCGACCCCTGCCGCTCGAAGATCTCCTCGTCGGTCCCCTCGCCGACCTTCCCGCGACCGTCGGTGGCGAACGGCTCGATGGCGACCGCCTGTCCCGGCTCCAGCTCGACGGAGCGGTCGACGCCGCGGTTCGGGACCGTCGGCCCCGTGTGGGCGTCATAGCGCTCCACGCCGTGGCCGGAGAGGTTCAGGACCGGGGTGTAGCCGTAGCCGCGGATCACGTCCTCGATCGCCCCGCCGACGACGCCGACCTCGACGCCAGGGCCGGCCTCGTCGACCGCCGCCTCCAGCGCCATCTCGGCGGCCTCGACGAGCTCCGGGGTCCCGGAGTGGTCGACGGTGACCGCGGCGTCGGCGATGTAGCCGTCGACGTGGACGCCGACGTCGAGACAGACCATCTCCTCGCCGAACTCGGTGTCGTCGCCGCGGCTCGGCGTGGCGTGCGACGCCTCCGGGTCGACGCTGATGTTGACCGGGAACGCGAGCCCGGCCCCCCGCTCGCGGACGAAGTCCTCCGTCCACTCCGCGACCTCTAGGTGGGTCCGCCCCGGCTCGACCATCTTCCGGGCCTCGTTCGTCGCCTCGACCAGCACCGCGCCGGCCTCCCGGTAGCTCTCGACCGCCTCGTCGTCCAGGGCTCCGTAACTCATGACCGCCGGTTCGGCCAGCGACCGCAAAGAGGTTGCGGAGCGACGGCGGCCGCGTCAGTCCGGGGGGTCGGCCGCGGCGGATCCCCCGCCGTAAGCCGCGGTCGAACTCTCGTCGTCGGCCGCGGCCGAGTTTTCCCCGTCGGCCGCGGTCGGCGACCCCCCGTCGCGCTCGGCGACCGCCGCCTCCCGGTCCTCCCCGTCGGCCGCGGGGAGCCACATCGCGACCAGCGTCCCCGTCGGCTCCCGCGTCTCGATGTCGAGCTCGCCGCCCGACTCCGTGACGATCCAGTGGACGAGCCAGAGGCCGAGCCCGCTCGCGTGCTCCAGCTCCGTCTCGCGCGCCTCGGAGAAGACCGCCCGCTCGGCCGGCGGGATGCCCGGCCCGTCGTCGGCGACCTCGATCCGGTATCCGCCGTCGGCGGCCGCGACGCTCGCCTCGACGGTCGGGCGGTCCCGATCGCTGTGGACGACGGCGTTCTCCAAGACGTTCCGGACGGCCGATTCGAGCAGCTCGTCGGCGTGGGCGACGGCGACGGCGGGGGTCGAGACCCGCACGGTCGCGTGCGGGAACGACGAGTCGAGCGACGCACAGAGGCGCTCGACCAGCTCCGCGAGGTCGATCGTCGTCCGTCCCCGCTCGCTGTGGAGCGCGACGTCGATCTCGCGGGCCTGGTCGCTGAGGTGCGTCAGCGTCTCCACCTTCCGGTCGATGATGTCCAGGTAGCCGTCGCCCTCCGCGTCGACGTGGTCGCGCAGCAGCTCCGCGTACCCGCCGATCACGTTCGCGTCGTTCTTGAGGTCGTGTCTGAGCACGCGGTTGAGCACCTGCAGGCGCTGCTCGTACCGGCGGCTCTCGGTCACGTCCGTCGCGGTGATCACGACCTCCTCCGCGTCGTCGAACAGCCGCTCGACGGTCGTCTCGAACCGGCGCCAGTTCCCGTCGGCGTGCGCGATCCGGTGGTCGATCGGCTGCGGGTCGCCCGTCTCGAAGGCGCGCTCGAACGCGCGCTGGGCCTCCGGCCTGTCGTCCGGGTGGACCAAGTCGACGATCGGTCGACCCTCGATCTCGGCGGGCGAGCGGCCGAGCAGCCGCTCGACCGAGGGGCTCACGTAGCGGAGCAGGCCGTCGGCACCACAGACGGCGATCACGTTCGGCGACTTCTCGATGAGCGTCCGGTACCGGCGCTGGAGCGTCTCCCGCTCGGTCACGTCCCGAAAGAGGAGGACCGTCCCGCTCCGGCCGCGCCCCGTCACCCCGCGGTCGGCGGCGATCGGGTGAACGCTCACGGTCAGGAACCGGTGACCGTTCCCGTGGTCGAGCGTCACTCGGAACTCGTCCTCGCGCGGTCCGGCGTCGCCCTCGCCGGTCACCGCCTCGGCGACGCTCGGAGCGCGGTCGAACGCCGACGCGGCGTCGCGTCCGACTGCGACGGACGGAAACAACCCCTTCGCCGGGCCGTTCGCGTCGACGATCCGACCCGTCGCGTCCGCCACGACGACCCCGTCGGCGAGGTTCGCGAAGACGGCGTCGCGGGCGATCGGCGAGAGGTCGAGGAGGCGTCCCCTGAACGCGACCCAGCCGATCACCCCCGACGTGGCGGCGAACGTCACCGGGGTGAGGTCGACGAACGGCGAGCCCGCCGCGCTCCAGAGGCCGGCGATTCCGGCGACCGTCGGCGCCGCGCCGGCCACGAGCAGCAGCGCGGCCTGCCGCCGGAACACGCCTTCGCGGACGAGCGCCGCGCGGCCGAGGGCGAGGAAGGTGAGCAGGTTCACGGCGTACGAGTAGCCCACGAACGCGAGGAGCGCCGGCGTCGGGGCGAACTCCACGACGAGGTACCCCCCGGCGTCGGCGAGCGACGGGGCGCGGTAGAACAGGGGAGCCGCGCCGAACAGGAGGGCGCCGCCGGCCGCGGTCGCGGGGACGAGACAGAGGAGCGCGAACCGGCGCGGCCGGAACCACGCCGTCCGATCGAGATACGCGAGCACGAACGCGGGCCAGGCGACCCCGAGCACCCCGATCCCGACCCAGACGAACCGGTTCCAGAAGAGGGTCGCGTCGAGGGCGGTCGCCGACAGCTGGGCCGCGTACGCCAGCGACCAGATCCCGCTCCCGACCGCGACGCCGACGAAGGCGTGGACGAGCGGGCCGTCCCCCCGCCGCCCCTTCGTCGCGGCGTAGGCGGCGAAGGAGACGGCGGCGACCGCCGCCACGAGCAGGGGCGCCGTGTACGGCGTCGGTTGCCACGGCATCGATACCGGTTGCATGACGGTAGAGGATAAAAACGAACCGGACCGAACTGCATAACACGCGGCCGATCCGACGGGAGGTATGCTCGAACCGGGAGATCCCGCACCCCAGATCACGCTGTCCGACCGGCGCGGCGAGACCGTCGCGGTCGACCCCGCCGCCGCGCGGTACACGGTCGTCTACTTCTACCCGCGCGCCGACACGCCGGGCTGTACCGCCGAGGCCTGCGGGTTCCGCGACGAGTGGGACGCCTTCGAGGGAGCGGACATCTCGGTCGTCGGAATCAGCGACGACCCGCCCGAGGACCTGAAATCGTTCGCCGAGAAGCACGACCTCCCGTTCACGCTGCTCTCCGACCCGGACGGCGAGGTGGCGAGCGCGTACGACTCCTACGGCGAGAAGCAGATGTTCGGGAACACCTTCGACGGCGTGTTCCGGAACACGTACGTCCTCGACGACGAGGGGACCGTCGTCCTCGCGTACGAGGGCGTCTCCCCCGAGGACCACGCGGTCGAGATCGTCGAGGATATCGCCGCGCTGGAGGGCTGATGAACGGCAGCGACGATCGCATAAGCGGTGCGGTGGCGCGTGCCGACAAGCGCCCGGAGGGCGCGAGTCGCACGCGCGAGGGACGCGGTGAGCGACGTGGGCGACCGAAGGGAGCCCCGAGCGAACCGCGAGGCTGGGGAGGCGTGAGGTGCGGTCGCTGTGCGGTCGGGTGGGGCTTTGGAGGCGGTCACCGTCGATCCGGTGTCCGTTATTTATAACCGAGCGACTATGACTTCAGAGATGGATTCTGCCGATTCGGTGCTGATAACGTATGAATGAGCGGCTCGGTCCCCGGCAACAGTCTACACAACGTCACCGCCCACGTATAAACAACCGACAGCAACACCTCGAATCAATATATAAATTCCAGCATCGGAAGCCTCGTTCACTGCTCCAATCATCAATACGTCAGAATAAACCGCCGACCCGCGAGAGCAACCGCGGCACCTCGTCGGCGATGGCGTGCCGCTTCAGCAGCGCGAACCCGACGACGATGACCGCGAAGCCGGCGACCGTCAACGGCGTCACGGGCTCCGAGAGCAGGACCGCCCCGGCGACGGTGGCGACGACCGGGACGACGTAGGAGACGAGGTTGATCTCGAACGCCCCCAGCCGGTCGAGCAGCGTGAAGTAGATGGTGTACGCGACCGCCGAGGAGAGCACGCCGAGGAACAGCAGCGCGACGACCGCCGGGAGTTCCGCGACCGGGAGCTGCTGGGGCTCGCCCAGCCCGACGCTGAGCCCGTGGATCAGCAGGGCGCCGAACAGCATCGCCCATCCCGTGAGCGCGATGCTGGAGAAGCTCGTCTCCACGGTGCGGAGCCCGACGCTGCCGACCGCGACGGCGAGCACGCCGATCGAGATGAGCCCGACGCCGATCGTGACGCCGCCGGCGAGGTTCGCGGGGTCGGGCTGGGCGACGAGCCCGACGCCGACGAACGCGAGCACCACGCCGAGCGCGCCACGCGCGTCGAGGTCGGAGCCGCCGACCCAGGCGGCCGCGACCGCGGCGGTCGCGATCGGCACGAGGCTGTACGTGATCGAGGCGATGCCGCTCGTGGTGTACTGCTGGCCGACGAACAGCAGCGAGTTGTTGGCGGCGACGGAGAGCCCGCCGCTGAAGCCGATCGCGGCGAGGTCGCCGCGGGTGCGCGGGAGCGGCTCCGACTCGGTGAGGAGGACGTACGAGACCAGCACCAGCGCCGCCACGTCGAACCGGAAGGCGGCGTACAGCACGGGCGGGTAGTAGTCGAGCCCGACCTCGATGGCGACGAAGGAGCCGCCCCACAGCGAGGCGAGGGCGAAGAACAGGACGACGTCTCGATACCGGGACACACGGGGAGGAGGGCGACCGGGGATAAAGCGGTGTCCGTTGCGGACGACGCCGCCGGATCGGGAACGTCGCCCGGACGCGGGCGTCTGCGCCGCCGATCGCTCGCCCTCCCGGCCCGCTCAGTAACCGCGGACGATCAGGTAGTCCGCGAGGTCTTCGAGCAGGCTCCGCGAGCCGCTCTCGGGGAGCAGTTCGAGGTGCTCCTTCGACCGCGCGGTGAGGTCCTCGGCCGTCTCGCGGGCGTACGCGATGGAGCCGGCTTCCTCCAGAGCGGCCACGGCGTTCTCGATGGCCGACTCCGTGACCTCCGCCGGGGTGTCGGCGTCGACGAGCCCGTCGACGTCGACGCCCTCTTGACGCGCGTGGAGGGTGATCAGCGTCTCCTTCCCCTCGACGAGGTCCGAGCCGCGCTGCTTGCCGAGCTCATCGGAGGGGACGGTCAGGTCGAGCACGTCGTCCTGGATCTGGAACGCCCGCCCCGAGTCGATCCCGTACTTGTACAGCGCGTCGACGGTCTCGTCGTCGGCGCCGAGCAGGACGGCCGGCGTCGCGGCCGACGCGCCGTAGAGGACCGCGGTCTTCAGCTCGACCATCTCCAAGTACTCCTCGGGGAGGATGTCGTCGCGCGACTCGAAGGAGACGTCGAGCGCCTGTCCCTCGCAGATCTCCGTGCAGGTGGACGCGAGCATATGCATCGCTTCCAGCCCGTTCTCGGGTGCCGCGCCCGTCTCCGACATGAACTCGAACGCCTTCGAGTAGAGCGTGTCGCCGGCGAGGATCGCGGTCGACGTGTCGTACTTCTCGTGGACGGCCGGGACGCCGCGCCGGAGCTCGTCCTCGTCCATGATGTCGTCGTGGATGAGGGTGAACGACTGGATCACCTCGATGGCGACCGCCGCGCGCATCACGTCGACCTCGGTCCCGTCGAGGCCGGGGAACTCGCGGAAGTCGGCGCCCATCGGCTCGGTGCCCGTGACCGCCTCGGCCGCGAGCGTCGCCACCGTCGGCCGGAGTCGCTTGCCGCCAGCTTCGAGGATGTACCGCGTCGCCTCGTAGAGGCGTTCCGGGTGCTGTACCGGCAGCTCCTCGTCGATAGCGGCGTTGACCAGGTCACGCCGCTCGCGGATGGCGTCCAGCACCCGCGCCTCCTTCGTCCCGTTCGTCATTCGACGAGCTGGACGACGCTCCCGTTCTGCGTGACGTGGATGTCACGGCCGAGCTTGTACCCCTGCGACGTCGCGAGGTTCACGTACGGAGAGCGGCCCTCGAGCGTCTGGTGACCGGGGATGAGGTGCTGCGGCTGGAGCGCCTGCAGCATCTCGTAGTGGCCCTCCTCGCGGAGGTGGCCCGAGACGTGGATGTCGTCGTAAAGGCGCGCGCCCTGCATCCGGAGGAGCTGCTCGCTCTGGTAGCGCTGGCCCTCGTTGGTGGGCTCCGGGATGACGCTGGCGCTGAAGACGATCTTGTCGCCGTCGTCGATTTCGTACGGGGTCTCGCCGCGGCCCATGCGGGTGAGCATCGCGCGCGGCTCGCCCTGGTGGCCCGTCACGATGGGGAGGAAGTTCCCCTTCCCTTCCTTCATGATCCGCTTGAACGCGCGGTCGACGGACTTGCGGTGGCCGTACATGCCGACGTCGCCCTGGAAGTCGACGAAGTCGAGCCGCTCCGCGGTGCCCGAGTACTTCTCCATCGAGCGCCCGAGCAGGACCGGCTGGCGGCCGATCTCGCGGGCGTACTCGACGAGGGTCTTCACGCGGGCGATGTGGGAGGAGAACGTCGTGGCGACGATCCCGCCCGAGTAGTCCTCCATCGAGGTCAGCGTGTCTTCGACGTGCTTCTTGGCGTACGACTCCGAGGGGGTCCGGCCCTTCCGACCGGCGTTCGTGCAGTCCTCGATGTAACAGAGGACGCCCTCGTCTTGGCGACCGATCTCGCGGAACCGGTCCATGTCGATCGGGTCGCCGATGACGGGCGTGTGGTCCAGCCGCTTGTCGAGGCCGTAGACGATCGCGCCCTCGGGGGTGTGGAGGACCGGGTTGATCGCGTCGATGATCGAGTGGGTGACGTTGACGAACTCCATCTCGACCTGCTCGGAGTCGCCGATGGCCATCGTCCCGCCCGCCTTCATCTTCACGAGGTCGTTGTCGACCTGGAACTTCCCCTCGTCGTCGATCTGCTGTTTGACCAGCTCGATCGTGTACGGGGAGCCGACGATGGGCGCGTCGTACCGGTGGGCGAGCTTCGGGATGCCCGCGATGTGGTCGAGGTGGCCGTGGGTGGGAACGATCGCCTGGACGTCGCCCTCCAGCTCGCTCATGACGCGGTCGTCCGGGATCGCGCCCATGTCGATCAGGTCGAGGCTGTGCATGCTCTCGGTCTCCACGTTGTCGTGGATGAGGACCTTACTGAGGTTCAGGCCCATGTC
>NZ_CVRT01000077.1 GCF_001261915.1 Halorubrum sp. SD626R | reverse complement strand
CGGAGTTCATCCGGAAGTACGCCTGCACCGGCATGTCGACGGTGGTGTTCTCCGGCACGTAGACGAACGAGCCGCCGGACCAGATGGCGCCGTGGAGCGCCGCGAACTTGTTGTCGCTCGGGGGGACGCACTTCGTCATGAAGTGTTCGCGGACGATCTCCTCGTGCTCCTGGACGGCCTCGTCCATGTTACAGAAGATGACGCCCTTCTCCTCCCAGCGCTCCTGCATGTTCTGGTAGACGACCTCCGACTCGTACTGAGCGCCGACGCCGGAGAGCGCGTTCTTCTCGGCCTCCGGGATGCCCAGCTTGTCGAACGTGTCCTTGATGTCGTCCGGGAGTTCCGTCCAGTCGTCGACGCCGGCGCGGACGTCCACGTCGGGTCGGATGTACGGGATGATCTCGTCGATGTCGACCTCGCTCAGGTCCGGCTGCCCGGGCCAGTCGGTCGGCATCGGCATCTCCTGGAACTGCTCGAGCGCGCGCAGGCGGCGCTCCAGCATCCACTCCGGTTCGTCCTTGTCCTCCGAGATGACGCGGACCGTCTCCTCGGTGAGGCCCTTTTCGGTCTGGAAGGCGGACTTCTCCTCCTTCTTGAACTCGAAGCGAGCCTCGGTGTCTGTCTCTTTGAGATCGTCTTGTTGTGAACTCATGGTAATGTGTTACGTGTTGCCCCGTTTATTCCTGTTGCGTGACCATTTGTGGTTACGCCGCCTCGAACGCGTCCTCGCGGACCCAGTCGTACCCCTTGTCCTCGAGCTTCTCGGCGAGCTCCGCCCCGCCGCTCTTGACGACTTCGCCGTCCAACATTACGTGGACGTGGTCGGGCTCGACGTAGTCGAGGATGCGCTGGTAGTGGGTGATCTGGAGGACGCCCGTGCCCTGTTCGTCGCGGAGCGCGTTGATCCCCTTCGAGACGTCCTGAAGCCGGTCGATGTCGAGCCCGGAGTCGATCTCGTCGAGCACGGCGACCGCGGGCTCTAACATCGCGGCCTGCAGGACCTCGTTCTGCTTTTTCTCGCCGCCGGAGAAGCCGGCGTTGAGGTACCGCTGCATGAACTTCTCGTCCATGTCGAGCAGCTCCATCTTCTCCGAGAGGATCTGCTGGAACTCGGCGACGCCGATCTCGCCGTCGTCGGCGGGGCCCTCCATCGGGGAGGTCTCGTATCCCTCCTCGTCGTCGTCGTCCGCGTCGACCTCCTCGGCGTCCTCGTCCTCGAACAGCTCCTCGCGCTCGTCCGCCTTCGCGTTGAGCGCCTGTCGGAGGAAGTTCGTCATGGTGACGCCCTCGATCTCCGCCGGGTACTGGAAGCCGAGGAAGATGCCGAGCGCGGCGCGCTCGTTCGGCTCTAGCTCCAGCAGCTCCCAGTGGTAGTCCTCGTCGTCGAGGTCGACGTCGACGTCGTCGACGTCCGCCTCGTCGAGGTGGAGCAGGATCTCGCCGCCGGTGACCTCGTACGCCGGGTGGCCGGCGATGACCTTCGCGAGCGTCGACTTCCCGGAGCCGTTCGGTCCCATCAGCGCGTGGATGTCCCCGGACTCGACGGTCAGGTCGACCCCCCGAAGGATGCGTTCGCCGCCCTCTTCCGCCACTCGTGCGTGAAGATCGTTGATTTCGAGAGTAGCCATGTGTATTCTCGTGCCTCGTACGTTTACGGTGGTGGCTGAGGGGGTTAATGGTTACGCATCTCCCCGTCAAAAATCGCATATCGACCAAGAAATTTTCTTCCAATCGAAAACTGCTTTCTACGACCGGTCTTTCGCCTCGCCGTCGGTCACATGAACGAGCCGAGCCCGGTCTGCTCTTGGCCCGTCTTGACCTCCTCCCAGGACATCCCGAGCGCCTCTATCACGCGCTCGATGGGGCCTTTCAGGGTCTTGTCCAGCATCTTCTCCCAGTCGACCTCGAACTCGTCGGGGACCTGGTCGGCGTACTCGAAGCAGATCACGTCCGGGTCGCGCTTGAACTCCCCGTACAGGGCGTCGCGCTGCGGGTCGAGCCCCTCCTCGTCCTCCATCCGCGCCCAGAAGTCGGGATGGACCTTCTCGATGTAGAGCCGCTTCGGCTTCGACCCGCTCCCGAAGTTGGTCCCGAGCATCATGTTGGCGTACTTCGCGCCGCGGACCTGCGCGGTCGGCGTCTCGTAGGCGTCCAGCTTCTTGCCGATCCCGCCCGGGATCCCGATCTCGTTGAGGTCCATGTCGCCGTCGAGCACCCGCGCGATGACGTCCACGAGGTACGCTTTCACCTCCTGCATGTCCTCGTCGATGTCGTCGCCCGTCACGATCGTCTCGATGACGCTCTGCTGAACCTCCTTCGTGATCCCGGCGATGTCCGAGCGCTTGTACTCGAAGCCGGTGATGTCGATGTCGTCGACGTCTTTCCCCTCTTTCCAGACAATGTGGCCCGCGTACCGCTTTTTCTTGCCCGCTTGGAAGAACCGCCGGTAGAGCTTCTCGAACTCGATCTGGAAGCGGTGGAACTCGGCGTTTAGCTCGTCGCGCGCGAAGTCGTCGTAGCGCTCGTTGATGTGGTCCTCTATCTCGAAGGAGGTCTCGATCGCCTCCTCCTTCGACATGTCAGATAACGAAAGCATAACCGAATCGGTGTCGCCGTATGCGACTTCGTAGTCGAGCTCCTCCGCCGCCTCCTCGGTGAAGTCGATGACCTCCCGACCGGTCGCCGTGACGGCCGCGGCACCCTCCTTGTCGTAGAGGCGGAACCGATCCCACCCCGTCACGCCGTATAGCGACTGTCCGACGAACTGGAACTTCCCGTTCCGCCCCGCGAGGAGCGTGTGGTTATCTTCGACAGTCACGCAGTAGACGCCGTCTTCGGCTTCGCTCCGGGCTCCGCTCCGATCCATCCGAAGCGTGTTCTTCGCGTCTTCCGTGACGTAGATCCGCCAGCTCCCGCTGTCGCGGTTGTAGCTCGCGGTGATCCCGAGGTGAGCACACAGGCGGAGCACGTCGTCTCGGAGCCGCTCACTCGACGTCGTGTACCGCCAGGACCCCGTCTGTCGGTCCCCGTCGCCGTCGATCAGCGTCTCCAGGAACGCGCGTTTCTGCGCACGTGTCGCCTCGAAGACGCGGTCCGGGATCCGTTTCTCGAAGCTCCCGTCGCCGCAGCGCTCTCGGAGGAAATCCCCGAGCAGCCCCGAGGTGAACTGATAGCTGCGGTCGTCGACGTAGTAGTCCAGTCCCATTCGATCGAGGAGCCGGCCGACCGTCTCGTGGTCGGAGTCGCCGCCGTCTGCCACGGCGTCCTGCGCGATCTGTATCGTGGTCGCGGAGCCGCGAAGGTTGTCGCCGAACCGCTTCTCCTCGGAGGTGTACACGTTCCCCTCCGTGACGTACCACGCGAGCAGTTCGAGGAAGTCGTCCCCGTCGTAGGTCCGCGGAATCCACTTCCGTCCGGACTCGCGGTGGACGTAACTCGTCTCGCACACCGACTCGACGTACTCGCGGTGTTCCTCGAACTCCGAGGCGGTGAACACGTATCCGGTCTGGCCGACGTCGGCTTTCGGAACATGCCGCGGCGTCCAGCCGAGCTCGGCGGTGAACGTGTGGCCGTGGACGCTCGGTCGGACCCACACCTCGTACTCGCCGTCGGCGAGTTCGGTCAGGTCGACCTCGTCGATCCGTTCGCCGTCCGGTCCGTCCCAATCGTGGGGCAGTTCGTAGCTCGTCGCCCGGTCGAGGTCGCCCGCCTCCACGAAGCTGTACCCGTCTTCGGTGATCCCGTTCGTCTCGTTCTTCCGGACGAGCATCCGGTGGTTCGGCGTCACCCGGAAGTCGATCTTCGACGTCTCGATGTCGACGAGTTCGTCTCGGTAGTCCGGGTACGCGTGGGTCTCTTCGACGGTCTTCAGCTCCATCTCCTCCGTATCGGGGTCGAGCGAGTACACGGCGTCGCCGACCTCCAAGTCGGTGATCGACCGAACGCCGTCGGGAGTTACGACCTCGGTATCCGGCGTGAAGCAGTTCATAATAACTTTGACAGAAGCCTGCTGTCGGTCGTACTGCTCGTACGGTTCGGTCCCGGGGTCGTGGTCGTTCCGGAGCGCCTTCTTCTCCTCGCGCTCGGAGAGGAGCTCGTCGACCATCTCGCGCATGATCCCGTCAGGCTCCTTCCGGAAGTGGGTCCCGTTGGGCGCGACGTACGTCTCGTCGTCGTACTCGTCGGGATCGACCTTCGTCTCCGGGCCGGCGTTGATCGTCACCATACACATCGGGTAGAGGCTTTTCAAGTCTTGAACAGTTACCATCTCCTTGACGCCCGTGATCGGGTCGAAGACGGCGCCGCCCTCGAAATCCTCCGACTCCTGTTGGCCCTTCGTCGGGAGCGCGAACTTCCCGAACGCCTTGTGGAGGACGTACATGTCGACGGTGTCACCGGGGGTCGGCGCGTCCTCGATCTTACAGCCGACGAAGGTCCGCACCTCGTCCCAGAAGGCGATCACGTCCTGCTTCCGGTCGATCTCGACGCACAGCTCCACGTCGCGGATGCTGTACTCCAGGAGGCGCTCGGGGTCCTGCTCCCAGAGGTCGCCGATGTCGCCCGTGTAGCGCTCCTTGCCGACGCCGAGCTCGCGCTCGCCGACGGCGTCGAGCCGGTACGACTCCAGCTCGGTGAACATCGTCCGCTTGTACGCGTACAGCAGGTCGAAGACGACCCGACCCTTGATGTCTGGACCCCCCCAGCCCGAGCGCCACACCTCGCCGATCCGCGAGAGGCGGTCGACGGAGAGGTCGTACTGACTGCCGTCGTCGAGCACCTCCAACCGGTCGAGGACGTACGGCGCGTCGAAGTCCTCGAAGTTCCACCCCGTCAGCAGGTCGGGGTCCGTCTCGTCGATGTACTCGACGAACGCGTCGAGCATCGCGGCCTCCGCCTCGAACGTGCGGACCTCGAAGTCGAGCGCCTCGCCGTCGCCGACGATCCCCTCGTACTCGGGGAGGTCCTCGGGCGGGGGGATATCGGCCTCCGGGGCGTCGTACAGCCAGACGACGTACTCGTCGTCGTACGAGTCGTGGCTCGTGAGACAGATGATCGGCTCCTCGCCGTCCTCGGGGAACCCTCGGCGGTCGTCAACCTCGATGTCGAAGGTGTTCACGCGCAGGTCGGCGTCGACGTCGGCGGGCTCTAACTGCCCTTCGTGGACCTGTATCGTCCCCGAGCCGTCGTCGAGCCGGCGCTCCTCGACCCGGAGCCCGCCGTTGAGTCCGTTATCGATGAGGAACCGGTTCGGGAAGAGGATGTCAGCCTCGAAGCTAGTCTCGAAGTCGTCGCGGATGTTCCCGACGTCGCGCGGGGTCCGGGTGACGATCCGGGTGAGCGGCTCGCCGCGGATGCTCTCGTACGGCTCGCCGTCCGGGCCCTCCTCCCGGGTGCCGATCACCACGTCGTACGCCTCGACCGGGTCGCGGTCGAGGTCGGCGGTCGGGACGTAGAAGTACGGCTCGACGCCCAGCACGCGGACGTGCTCGCGGACGTCGTGCTCGACGTCGCCGTCGACGTCCTCGGCCGGCCGCCGACCGAAGACGTGGACGACGGGGTACTCGTCGCTCCCGTATCCCTCGACGGCGTAGTCGATCTGGGTGATCATCAGCTCGACGGTCCCGGTTGACGCCGGGAACTTCGCCTCGTCGACGTCGACCACGTCGCTGACGCGGCCGCGGCCGCCGCCGGCGACGACCGCCGCCTCCTGCGCGGCGAGGTCCTCCCGTTCGGTTTCCGTGCTGTCGCTCCCCTCGCCGTCCGCGTCCGCGCCCGACGAGAAGTCCGACAGCCCCGACTGAGTCATATCCGCTATTCGACGGCACCGGGCTAAAAAACTCGGCTTTCGGGTGCGGCGAGGAGTCCCGCCACGGAAAGGCATTTAATGTGTGATGACTTACCACGGTTCATGTCATCCGACCCACGTTCGGAACCCAGGGTGTCTCGCCCGGCCGGTCGCGACGCGGTCGACGCCGAGGTGGAGGCGTACGAGGACGACGGGAACGTGGTGTTGTTCGACGCCGCGAACCCCCTCGCGTGGGTCGAGGCGAGCCGAACGGTCCGGCTCGCCGACGCTGTCTGACGGGGCGGCCCAGCTTCGCGTCCGTCTCCGGTTCGGCGCCGCGACGCCGACTCTCCTCGCGACGCCTCGACGCCGACCGGACGGAACCCCTTTGACCCGCCCCCGCCTACGAGCGGTCGTGTTCAGTCTCGACGAGGACGACGAGGGCGAGGTCTCCTTCGGCGAGAGCTCCGACGCCGAGCGGGAGATGACCCCGGACATCCCGAAAGCGCCCTCCGTGAAGACGTTCGACGACGGCGGCGACTTCGAGGGCGCGAGCGACGTCGATCCCGACACCCTCCGCGCGTTCGTCGCCGCCGTCATCTACGCCAACGCCGCGGTGCTCCTCGTCTCGCTCGGCCCGATGCTGTGGTTCTTCCAGGGACGGGCGCGGATCGGCGCGGGCCTGTTCGCTATCGGGCTCCTCGCCGGCGTTCGGACGTACCAGACGTACCGCGCCTGGCGGCGCTCGCGGGACGAGTCGGCAGCGAACGACGACAACGATGGTTCGGTTCCCGCGGGCGACGATTCCGCTCCCGCGGGCGACGACCCCGCGCCCCCGAAAACGTGATACCCGGTGACCCCGCTCCTTCGACCATGCAGACGGTCCGCGACGCCGACGGTGACACGTACCTCCTCGTGAAGCGCTCCGCGGAGTCGAGCCGGGTCCGCGACCCGGCCACGGGCGCGGAGCGCCACGTCGCCAACGACGAGCTCAGTGTCGTCGACGGCGAGCCGCCGCTCGCGACCGCGGCCTCCGGGATCCCCGAGCCGGTCCGACGGACGATGCGCGCGGTCCACGACGACCGGTCGCTCGGCCTGCTCGCGGTGGTCGTCGACGAGGGGCCGCTCGCCGTGATCGACCTGCTCGACGCGGCCGACATGTGCGAGTCCGACCTCCACGGGACGGTCACCGAACTCCGCGCCGCCGGACTGATCGACGAGGTGGAAGTCGCCGGCCGGCGGGGGTACGCGGCCGCGGACGCGGCGAGCGAGGCGCTCGATCTCCTGCGGGACGGGTCCGTGGGCGTCGCCGGGGAAGGCGACGACGACGACCGCGACGAGGAGTAACGCGTCAGTCGTCCGCGAGCGACGCGACGTCGAGCTCGGCGGCGTCGGCGCGGCGGACCGTCGAGCGGTTCGACCGCGGCTCCTTCTCGACGGTGACCAGCTCGTCGGCCGCGCCCACCAGCTCGTCGTCGTGGCTGACGATGAGGATCTGCTCCACGCCGAAGCCCCGCATCTCCTCGACGAGCCGGACGAGCCGCGAGACGTGGCCCGAGTCGAGGAAGACGGTCGGCTCGTCGAGGATGAGCGGCGGGGTCGGCGCCGCGCCCTCGATCCCCTCGGAGAGCAGCCGGTAGATCGCACAGCGCAGCGAGAGGTTGAACAGGGCGCGTTCGCCCCCAGAGAGCTGCTCGGGGTCGAGCGCCTCGCCGTCCTTCTGGTAGACGGTGAGCGCGTACTCGCCGTCGAGCTCGATGTGCGAGTAGGCGTCGTTGCCGTACACCAGCTCGAACGTCTCGTTGAGGGTGCGTTCCAGCTCAGCGACGTTGCGCTGGCGGAGCTCCGCGCGGAGGTCGCCGTACATCGCCTCCAGCTCGCTCGTCTCCCCGTGGAGCCCCTCGATCGCCTCGACGGTGTCGGCCAGCTCCGCGCGCTCTCCACGGAGGGCCTCCAGCTCCCGGATCTCGCCGTTGACGCTGCCGATCGCGTTCTGGAGTTCCGTTCGTCGCTCGTCGAGTCGGTCGAGTTCGTCCTCGACCTCCTCGAGGTACTCCTCGGCCCGCTCCTTCTTCTCCCTCGCCGCCTCGACCGCGTCCTCGTCGACCGCGTCGGCGAGCTCGTCGCGGCGCTCGCGCTTGTCGGCGAGCCGGTCGCGCCGCTCGTCGTTCACCTCTCTCAGGCTCTCCCGCTTCTCGCGGCGGCGTTCGATCTCCGCCTCGGCGTCGGCGATGGCCTCCGTCCGCTCCTCGACCGCGTCGACCACCTCCCGCGCGTCGTCGACCTCGGCGAGCGCCTCTTCGAGCTCAGACACCCTGCCCCCGGTCGACTCGGCCTGTTCGCGCTTCTCGGCGGCGACCTCGCGGGTCTCTTCCGCCTCCGCGCGCTTCGCCTCGGCCTGCTCGCGCTTCTCGGTCGCGGCCTCTCGCTTCGCTTCGGCCGTCTCGCGCTTCTCTTCCACCCGCTCTTCGAGCGTCTCGACCCGCTCCTCGATCTCGTCGATCCGGTCCGCGGCCGCCGCGAGGCCGTCTAGGTCCTCGATCCGCTCGTCGAGTTCCGCCTCGCGTTCGCGGGCCGCCGCCAGCTCGCCTTCGAGCTCGTCGACGCGCTCGCGGTCGTCCTCGATCCCGGTCGCGTGCGGCGAGTCCTCGACCGGCTGGCCGCACTCGGGACATTTCCCCGCCGCGAGCAGCGCCTCCGCCTCCTCCACGCGCTCCCGGGCGTTCTTCAGCTCCGCCGACAGCTCCGCGACCCGCTCGCGGACCTCGCCCCGCCGTTCCCGGAGCGCCTCGCGCTCGTCGGCGACGCCGTCGCGGTCGACGTCGGCGGTCGCGAACCGCTCGCGGAGCCCCTCGGCCTCCTCGCGGAGCTCCCGGACCGAGGACTCACGCTCGTCGGCCGCCTCGGCGGCCGCCTCGGCCTCGTCGGCGAGGTCGTCGGCCGCCGACTCCAGCTCCGCGGCGCGGTCGGCGAGGTCGTCGGCCTTTCCGGCGAGGTTCGTCGCCTGGTTCCGGAACGCCTCGGCGCTCACCCGCTCGTCGTCGAGCTCCTCGCGGAGTTCCGCTTCGCGGTCGTCGAGCGCCTCACGGCGGGCCGCGATCGCGTCCCCCTCGGCCGCGTCGAGGCCCGCGTCGTCGAGCCGGTCGTCGATCGCGGCCTCGACCTCCGCGATCCGCTCGCGTGCCTCCCGAACCGCGTCGCGGTGCTCGTCGCGCTCGCGCTCGGCCTCGCGGATCGCCGCTTCGATCTCGCTGATCTCGGCTTTGACCGACTCCAGCTCCTCGCGCTTCTCGGCGTGAGTCTCGAGCGTCTCCGCCGCCGCCTCGCGCGTCTCCTTCGCCCGCTCGCGCTGGTCCTCGTAGCGGTCGATCTCGTCGGTGACCTCCGAGAGGTCGCTTTCGAGCCCGTTGAGCCGCTCGTGGAGGTCGCGATCCTCCTTCGCCTCGATCTGCTCGTCGAGCTGGTCGAGCCGGCCGCGGCGGTTCCCCAGCACGTCCTCGACGCCGAGCCGCGCGTCGCCGGCGCGCTCGCGGTACTCCTCCAGCTTCCCGAGCTGGAGCAGGTCGTCGATCGTGTCCTGCCGCTCCCGCGGCGTGGCGTCGATCAGCTCGTTCACTTCGCCCTGCCTGACGTACGCGCAGCCGACGAACGCCTCGGCGTCCATCCGGAGGAGCTCGGTGACGAACTCGCGCACGGCCCGCGCGCCGTCGCGACTCACGTCGCTCCCGTCGGTCGATTCGAGCGTGCACTGGTGGTCGACCCGGTCGTCGTACACCCGGAGCCGGCGCTCGATGCGGTACGACGCCCCGTCGTGGGTGAACCACAGTTCGACCTCCGTCTCCTCCTCGCCCTTCGTGACGACGTCGTCGAGGGTACCGTCGAGCGCCTTCGACCCGTACAGCGCGAAGAAGCAGGCCTCCAGCAGCGACGACTTGCCGCTGCCGTTGAGCCCGTGGATGACCGTGACGCCCTCCGTCAGCCGGAGGTCGGCGTCGCCGTACGGCTTGAAGTTCGAGAGGCGGATTCGGTCGAAGTTCACAGGTAGTCCTCCATGGAGACCTGACCGTCGGTTCCGGGCGTCTCCTCGGCCGTTTCCCCGCCGTGGTCGCCGACATCCGCCTCGTCGCTCTCGGCGGTGTCGGCGTCTCCCTCGTCGTCACTGTCCGGCTCGCCGCCGGCGAACGCGTCGAGGTCGTCGATCCGCTCCTCGACCCGCCCCTTCACCGTCTCCCTGACGTTGCTGTCGGGGAGCGTCTCGGCGCGGACCGCCTCGTCGACGTCGCGGGCGGCCTCGGAGAGCGCCATCTCGTCGACCCGCTCGCGGACGGCGTCCTCGGGGTCGGCGAAGCTCACGTCGACCTCGGCGTCGGTCTCGACCTCGCGGCGGTCGGTGACCCGGGCGATGAGCGCGCCCTCCTCCGTCGCGAACTCCTCGATCGCGGCCGGGGTAACGGGGTCGCCCTCGCCGGTCACGCTCACGAGCACGACGGCGTCGTCGAGGCCGTGCTGGCGGACCTTCTCGCGCACCCGCGGCGCGCCCTCGCCCTCCCGGAGCTCGACCTCGACGAAGACGAACGGGCGCGTGTCGAGCGCGCGCCGGCGGATCTCCACGCGGTCGTCGCCGCCGGCGGCGTCGGCGTCGAACGTGACGAGGTTGTAGCCGCGCCCTTCGCGTTCGCTCGCGCTCGCGCGCTCGGTCGACCCCGGATACGTGACCCACGTATCGGCGACCTCGGCGACGTCGGGCGTGTGGTTGTCGCCGAGGAGCATCGCGTCGAAGTCGACGGTGCTCTCCGCGAGGACCTCCTCGGTGTCCCAGTCGGCGTAGCCGAACGGCTCGAAGAGGCCGTGCGCGACGAGGGCGGCGTACTCCGCGTCGTGGGCCGCGAACGCGTAGTCGAGGTCGTCGCGGCGGGAGACGGGGACGTGGTCGAGCCCGTAGAAGGCGGTGTCGCCGACGACGGTCGGCTCGCTCCCGAGTCGGGTCGCGAGCCCCAGCCGCTCGAACAGGTCGAGCCACTGACCGCCCCGCGTCGACTCGTGGTTCCCGACGACCGCGAGGAAGGGGATCCCGGCGTCGTCGAGCCGGCGGAGGATCGATATCGTCCCCATCAGGTCCGCGAGCTCGGGCCGCCGGTCGTGGAAGAGGTCGCCCGCGTGGACGACGGCGTCGACGTCGCCGTCGATCGCGTCGTCGATCACGGCGTCGAAGGCGTCGAGGAAGTCCTGGCGTCGGACCGGCGAGTGGTACTGCGCGTACCCGATGTGGGTGTCGCCGGTGTGGATCACCCGCGTCATCTGCCCGGGTGTTAGCCGGTGTCGGGTTTAGGGGTTCCGGGGCCGGAGCGGAAGTGGTCGGCGGCCCGCTTCGTTCAGTCCCCGCCGGCCGCCGCCTCGCGGAACGCCCGGTAGGCGGCGAGGGCCGCGCGACCGCGTTCGGCCGCGGCCGCGTCGCCGTCGCGCTCGGCGGCCGCGACCGCCTCCTCAAGTCGACCGAGCCCGACCGAACCGACGAACGCGGCGGCCCGCCGCAGGTCGGTCCGCGCGGCCTCGGCCTCGTCGATCACGGCGGTGTACGGCCGGGTCGCGGTGTCGGTGCGCGTCGCCAGCGCGGCCAGCGCCCGCTTGACGGCGGTTGTCGAGACCACGGCGTCCCTGCGTCGGTATCGGGCATAAGATGTGGGCTCTCCGCCGTCGGTCGCGGCAGCGCGGGTCGCGTCCCCCCTCGTCGGTCTACACCGCGAGCGTGTACAGCCGCTTCCGGGCGTCGGTGAAGGAGAACCGCGAGTCGACCACGTCCTCCTCCTCCAGCCGCGAGAGCGCGTACCTGACGGTCCGAGGCGGCAGCAGCGTCTCCTCGGCGAGCTCGCTCTGCGTCAGCGTGTCGTTGTAGTCGAGGACCTTCGCCACGAGCTTCGCGCTCGGGGGCAGATCGCGGACGGCGGTCCAGCGGTCCGTGACGTCCTCGTCGGCGGTGACGGCGTCGGTGGTGCTCATGCGTACCTTCCCATATCTCATGCCGTTAGATAATATTTACTATCCTGTTTAATTACCATAGGGCATTTATTTTCGGATTCTTCCCGTCCGACTCTCCCCCACCCGAAACCTCTTACGCGCGAGACGCCTTATTACGGACAATGACTGACACCGTCGACGACGTCGAGATGCCCTACGACGAGGGGGCAGCGTCGAGACAGGAGAAGATCGAGTCCCTCCAAGAGGAGCTCGACGTGCTGGAGTCGCAGAACGAGGAGATGCGCGACAAGCTCCTCGACGCGAACGCGGAGAACAACAAGTACCAGCAGAAGCTCGAACGGCTCACCCACGAGAACAAGAAGCTGAAGCAGTCCCCGCTGTTCGTGGCGACGGTTCAAGAGATCACGCCCGACGGCGCCGTGATCAAGCAGCACGGCAACAACCAGGAGGCGCTGACGGAGATCACGGAGGAGATGCGCGAGAAGCTCGACCCGGACGACCGGGTCGCGGTCAACAACTCGCTGTCCGTCGTCAAGAAGCTGGAGAAGGAGACCGACGTGCGCGCTCGCGTGATGCAGGTTGAGCACTCACCCGACGTCACCTACGCCGACATCGGCGGGCTCGAAGACCAGATGCAGGAGGTGCGCGAGACCGTCGAGATGCCCCTCGAACACCCGGACATGTTCGAGGACGTGGGGATCCAGCCCCCGAGCGGCGTCCTGCTGTACGGCCCGCCGGGGACCGGGAAGACGATGCTCGCGAAGGCCGTCGCCAACGAGACGGACGCGACGTTCATCAAGATGGCCGGCTCCGAGCTCGTCCACAAGTTCATCGGCGAGGGCGCGAAGCTCGTCCGCGACCTCTTCGAGGTCGCCCGCGAGAACCAGCCCGCCGTCCTCTTCATCGACGAGATCGACGCGATCGCCTCGAAGCGGACGGACTCGAAGACGTCGGGCGACGCCGAGGTCCAGCGCACGATGATGCAGCTGCTCTCCGAGATGGACGGCTTCGACGAGCGCGGCGAGGTGCGGATCATCGCCGCGACGAACCGCTTCGACATGCTCGACCCCGCCATCCTCCGGCCGGGCCGGTTCGACCGCCTCATCGAGGTCCCCAAGCCGAACACCGACGGCCGCGAGATCATCTTCCAGATTCACACCCGGAAGATGAACCTCGCGAGCGACATCGACTTCGACGAGCTCGCCGAGATGACCCCGGACGCGTCCGGTGCCGACATCAAGGCCATCTGTACCGAGGCCGGGATGTTCGCGATCCGCGACGACCGCACCGAGGTCACGCTCGACGACTTCCTCGAGGCCCACGAGAAGCTCCAGCAGGACGACGACGGCGGCGCCGACGACTCGCTCGCGTTCGCCTGAACCGACGGCGCTCATCCTCGCTTTTCGGCCGTTACAACGCTCGCACGATCAGATACGGGACCACGAACAGCAGGAGGAATATCAGTCCGGTCGCGAGCGCGTACCCGGCGCCGACGCCGGCGAGCACGCGCCACCCGCCGTCGGCGATGTCCGCGTTCATACCGTACGCTCCGCGGCTCGGCGGGTAAAAGCTGGCGCCGGTCCCTGCGGCCGCCCGTCGATGTCGACCTCTGAGCCCGCAGACCGGCGGTCAGACGTCTCCGGCCATCGCTCGGAACAGCGCGTCCGCGAGATCGTCTCGGTCGACCGTCTCCGGGTCGTCGCCGCCGGTCGGGTCGATCCGCGGCGCGACCGTCCCGCCGCCCATCCGGGAGTGACCGCCACCGTCGCCGTTCTCGACGTCGTCGAGCACCGACTCGATCGCGTTGCCCATGTGGACCCGATCGTCGCGGGAGCGTCCGGAGAGGTGGATCGTCCCGTCTCGCTCGCCGATCACCACGACCGCGCTGACCCCTTCGAGCTGGATCAGCTCGTCCGCCGCCTGCGGGATCGCGTCCACGTTGTTCACCCCGCCGACGTCGGCCACCGCGAACGACCCCTCGATGCGGCGCCCGGCGATGGCCCGGGCCTTCACCTCCAGCACCTCCGCGTCGACCGCGGGGTTGGCGATCCGGTCGAGGCGGTCCTGATCGACACCGGGGTACACGTACGCGGCGGCCGCGAAGTCCGGCTCGCTCGCGCCCACCGTGAGGTGTTTCGTGTCGGCGAGGATACCGTACAGCAGCCCGGTCGCGGTGTCCGTCGGAAGCGTGAGGTCGCTGTCGGTCTCGCTCGCGTGCTTGTCCGGCGGGACCGGGATCGCGTCGTTCTCCTTGAAGTACTCGGCGACGACGGACGCGGTCGCGCCGTAGTCGGTGCGGACGTCGGTGAACAGCTCTCCGGCGCCGTCGCCGGGGTGGTGGTCGACGACCGCCGCCGGGAGCACGCCGTCGGCTCCGGCGAACCCACGCGGCTCGTTGTGATCGACTAACACGACTGACTCCGCGGCGAGGTCGCTTACGTGCTCGATCGGTTCCAGGTCCAGATCGAGCACCGTCCGGAACGCGCGGTTCTCCTGATGGCGGATCTGGCCGGGGTACTGCACCGTCGCGTCGACGCCGACCTGCGACGCGAGCGACGCGACGCCGAGGGCGGCCGACATCGCGTCCGGGTCGGGGTTCGGGTGCATCAGCACCGCGATCTCCTCCTGTTCGGCGAGCAGGCGCCGGAACCGCACTCCGGCCGTCCAGCGGTCGCGAAACAGGAGGTATCCGCCGGCGATCGCGACGAGCGCGACGGCGACGGCGACCGCCGTCAGCTCCGGGTTTTCCCGCACGAACGCCTCCGCCTGCGAGAGGCGCTCGTCGGCCGCGATCTGACTCCACATGTGTCTTCGGAACTCCCTCCCGGCACATGAAGGTTCGTTACTGTTCCGACCGACTGACGGGGACGGGACCGCGAGCCGAACTCACCCCCCGGCCGCCCGAAACGACCGTACTGCGTCGCGGTACCCCTCGCGGAAGGTCGGATAGGCGAACTCGTAGCCGAGCGCGCGAAGCCGGTCGTTCGAACAGCGCTTGCTCGTGCGGACCCGCCGCTCGGCGGCCGCGGACAGGTCGCCGGCCGCGATCCGTTCGGCCTTCGATCGCTTCTCCGGTCGCGACACGCCGCACTCGTCCGCGAGCCAGTCGGCGAACGCGTGTTTGTCGACCGGCTCGTCGTCGATGACCACGACGGGCTCGCCGCGCGCGCTGTCGGTCTCCAGCAGGTACCGGACCGCCCCCGCGGCGTCGTTCCGGTGCACCATATTGAGGTACCCCGCGGTGACAGGGCCCTCGACGTACCGTTCGAGTCGATACCGGTCCGGTCCGTACAGCCCCGCGAACCGGGCGACGGTCCCGTCGATCCCGGCGTCGCTGGCCGTCTCCAGCGCGATCCGCTCCGCCTCCGCGAGGACCCGCGTCTTCTCCGTGGTCGGATCGATCGGCGTCTCCTCGTCCACCCACCCCCCGTCGTGGTCGCCGTACACGCCCGTCGAGGAGGTGTAGACGAGCCGGTCCGGCGACGACGGCCGCTCGGCGTACGCCTCAATCACGTTCCGGAGGCCGTCGACGTACACCTCGCGGGCCGCGTCGGCCCCGCGGCCCCCCGAACTGGCCGCGAAGACGACGGCGTCAGCGTCGGGCAGCGCGTCGAGCGACGCGGGGTCGGTCGCGTCCGCGCGCACCGCGTCGACCGCGCCGCCGCCGTCAGTCTGTCTTCCGACCTCCTCGATGGCGTCGAGGCCGGCGTCCGACCGGCGCACGCCCGTCACCGCGTGACCGCGCTCCGCGAGCTGCGCCGCGAGTTCGAGGCCGACGTAGCCGCAGCCGACGACGACGACCCTCATCGCTTGCGGCGCTCGATGACCGCCATGACCTCCGCGAGCTGTCCCAGCGTCATCCCGGCGCGCCCTTCGAGGGCCTGCTGGACCTCCTGGCCGGTGAGGTCCGCGTCGATCCCCGCCGCGAGGGTGTCGACGTCGAGCACCGCCATCGCCATCCCCATCAGCAGGTGGTCGCGCAGTTCGGCGAGGATCGCGTCGGCGTCGCGGTCGGCGGTCACGGAGAGTATCGCCGCCCCGTCGACCAGGCTGAGCCCCGCGGCGTCGCCCTCGGCGGCCGCTTCGATCGCCGCCTCGTCGACGTCGGTCTCGTCGACGACGCGCTCGCGGCCGGCCTCGGCCACCGCCTCGCTCACCAGCGCCTCGAACGCCGCGAGCAGCGCGGTCGCGGTCACCTCGTCGGCGTCGGAGGTCCCGTCGGCGCCGGCGCTCCCGGTCGCCCCCCCGTCCTCGACGACTTCGTGAAACATGGTCGCCCTCGGTCGCCGTCTCCCAAAACGGCTGCGGTCGGCTCACGGCGGGTCGCAGTTCCCCTCCCCTCCCTCCGACGTCTCCGTCTCTCCCGGACACGGCCACCCGGCCGAGGTCTCGTCGCGGACGCCGTCGACGTCGCCGACGCCCGGCGGCCCGGCGGGCACCGCGAGCACGACGACGGTCCCCGTCTCAAACCGGATCGGCTCCGTCGACCCGAGCCGGACCGATCTCCCGTCGACGTCGAGCGTCACGTCGCCCTCCTGTCGAACGTATTCGAACGGCTCCCCCGGTGTGCCGACGTCGGCGCGCAGAGCGAACCGCGGGTACTCCCCGCGGACCTGCACGCGCCATGCGTTCACGGTCGTCACCCAGTAGCCGGGCACCGGGGCGACCGGCAGCCCCGCGCCAACGCTCCGGGCGGGCTTCAGCGACCACTTCTCGCCGAACTCCTCGGCCGCCCGCTCGCCGACCTCTCTGGTCGCGGCCTCGCCGGCGCTCGCGGCCTCCCGCTCGATCGCCTTCTCCATGCGGTCTCTGAGCAGCAGCCGTGCCCCCTCCGTCGGCGGTTCGACGACCCCCGTCGGGACGCGGGCGTCGTCTCCGCCGGCCGCCCGCCGGAGCGCGACGCGGAGGTGCGCGGCCAGCGACGCCTCGGCCGCGGTCGACAGTCCGCCGGCGGTCGCGGCCTCGGCGGCGATCCGCTCCGCGTACTCGCCGTCGCCCACCGCGGCCGCTCGGTAGCCCGCCGAATCGTACGACGCCGCGGCCTCGTCGATCGCCTCGCGCCGCGCTTCGCGCGAGAGCGACGTCCGGTCCCGTAGCACGCCGCTGAGATCCCGATCGACGGCCCGCAGCGACTCGTCCACCCGATCCGCGAGGGCGTTCCGGTCGTCGCGGAGGCCGGGGTCGTCGCTCGCGGCCAGCGCCTTGTCGGCGAGCAGGAGCGCCCGCCCGGCGGTGCCGATCCGGACCGTGTCGCCGGCCCCGAGGATCCGGTCCACGATCCCGATCGACAAGTCGCCGTACGGGACGGTGACGTAGTTGATATTGCGGACGGCGAGCGGCCGGGTCGACCCCTTCTCGACGCCCGCCAGCCGCTCGCCGTCGACCGCCGTCCGCGGCAGGTATCCCGGCGCCCCCCGCGGCGAGAACGTCACCGATCCGCCCGGACCGCCGTCGACCGTGTAGGTGCCCGGGTCCTTCGCGGCCTCGCGGGCGGCGATCACCTCGCCGACCGAGGGACCACCGAACGCGCCGTTCACCCGGTCCAAGAACCCGTCCGTCGCCGTCTCGCGATCGGCCGCGGCGGCCTCAAGCTCCGCGACGACGGCGTCGACGTACGCGGCGCGGGCGGCGGTCCGCGCCCGGTCGGTCGCCCCGTCGTACGTCGCCGGCGCGTCGACGAGGCCCGCGCGGCGGTCGCGGACCGCGTCGGCGAGGTCGGCGTACGGCTCCGCCTCGCCGACCGCCGCCGACTCCATCGACGCGTCGATCTCGAACTCCCGGACCGTCGCGGCGAGCGCGGCGACGTCGGCCGCTACGCGGTCCCGTTCGGCGGCCGACGGCGACCCGTGGACGACCGTCGCGTCGTCGACGTCGCCGCTCTCGACGGCGTCGCGAGCGAGCCGGTCGACGTCGGCCGCCGTATCGACGTCGAGCGCCGACCGAGCGGCGTCCGGCGTTCCCCGCAGATCCGTTGCCTCGTCAGTCCCCCCCGCTCCGAATGTCGCTGCGGGCCGATTCGGCGCGTCGTCGCGGGGCGCGTGCCGGCCCGTCACCGCGATCTCGACGCGGTAGCGGTCGGTCGCTGCGTCGCCGGTCGTCGTCCGGTGAACGGTCCGATCGACGACGCTCCCGTTCGGGCCCCGCTCCACGACCTCTCGCTCCCACGTCGCGGTCGCGGTGCGTTCGACCGTCACGTCGCGGCTCGCGTCGCCGAACGAGACCGGCTCGTCGGGGGCCACGACCCCCGCCGGAACCCCTCTCAGCACGTCGCTCCCCGAGACGCCGGTCAGGCGCTCCGACCGAGCCCAGTCGACGCGGTGCCAGTCGCCGCCCGGTGACGGAGGCGAGAGCCGTCCGCCGTCGGCGACCTGCGTCGTCGCGGTCTCCACTTCGGCCTCGACCCGATACGACCCGTCGATCACCTCGTCGAGGTCGCCGTGCACGCGAGTCGCCCCGACGTCGGCCGCGTGTCCGATCCGGACCGCCGTCTCCTCGTCGGTCCGATCCGTCTCCGTCTCGAACGCGGCGTCCTCGCTCGCGTCCCCGTTCGGATCCATTCCGGCGTCTGACCCCGCTGCGGCGCCGCCGGAACCGGTCGGCGTCGGGGCTCCGAGCACCGCGTCGGTCCACGACCCCTCTTTGAGTCCGGTGGGCGCGAGGAGGTCTGTCAGTCCGGTCTTCGCGGTCGCCCGCGCGACCCCGCCGCGGGCGTCCGGGTCGCTCGTTCCGAAGACGGCCCGCTGGGTCCGGACGACCCCCGCGTTCGTCGACAGCTCAACGTGCCGGTTCGCGAGGACGTTCTCGACCGGTGCCCCGGCGTACTGCGCGTACCCGCGGGCCCAGGTCATCGGATAGAGGCTCGCGGTGAGCTGTCGGCCGAGGCCCGGTCCCTCGACCGGCCCCCTGTCGAGCCGCTCCTCGAACCGCTCCGTCCGCCGGTGGGCGGCGAGGGTCGGTACCGCCACCACGACGGTCCTGTCCACGCTGCGATTCACGACCGTCCGTCCGTCCCGCGTCGCGGTCGTCTCCACCCCCTCGAAGGTCACGCGCGTCGCCGTCCCGTTCGCCGCCGGCTCGACGCGGACGCGGTCGCGGGCCGCCGCGAGGTCCCGATCGTCGACCGCGGGCAGCGACGCCGACGCCGTCACCGATCCGACCTCCGCGTCGACGGCGGACAGCGCGTCCGCGCCGGCGACCGCGAGCCGGATCCGAAACGCGTCCGCGAAGGCCGACTCCTCGCGCACCGCCTCGACCCAGGCACCGTCCGCCGGCGCGCGAGTCACCGGCTCTCGCGCCGCGTCGTGCGCCGCCTCGCGCGCCGCGGCCCGCAGCGCGGCCGTGGCGTCGGCGTCGACGCGCTCGACGGCCCGCTCGACGCTCCGGTCTTCGCCGACGAGGCCCTGGTCCGCGATCCCCGCGGCGTACGCCGTGCTCGTCACGAGGAGCAGCACGCCGATCAACGCGAAGGGGACGCGAGCCCGCTCGTCGACGGTGAACCGTCTCCCGGTTCGCTCGCCCGATCCGCCGGACCCGCGTCGCCGCGCCGACGCTCTGCGATCCGACACGTTCACCACCGCCTCACAACGATGCGGACCGGACCGTCCCCCTCGATTTCGCTCGGCATCGGCTGCGTGACGACCGCGGTCACGATGTCGGCGCTCCGCGGCGGCTCGGCGCCGACGGCGATCGATTCCGTCCGCTCGGCCGCCGATCGGCCGGCTCCCCCTCGATCCGGCTCGCGACCGGAACCGTCCCGCCGGGCGGTTTCCGACGCGTTCGGCGCGTTCAACACGATCCTCGGTTCGACTCCCTGCCGGACGTCACGGCGAGTCGGCGCGACGTGGTCGGCGGTCGCCCCTTCGGTTCCGCGCTCCCGGTTCGCGGGCGTCGAGACCGTCGCGTCGATCCGCGTCCGTTCGTCGAGCCCCGCCGCGACCGCCGCCGTCGCTCGCGAGCCGAACGCCTTCCCCGCCCCGTCGTCGCGGTCACCGGTGGCCCGACGTCCGCCCCTCGGGCTCTCGCGATCGGCGACGAGCAGCGCCAGCAGCTCCGCCCGCGTCGCCCGCACCGTCCGGCTGCCGTTCGCCGCCTCCGGCGCCCGGTACCGCACGGTCACCGTCTCGGTCACCAGTCTGTCGGCCGTCTCGCCGGCGCTCGGGCCTCGAACCCCGGCGTCGCTCCCGACGCCGGAGAGCGTGACGACGCCCGCGGACACGCAGAGGAGGAGGACCGTCACGTCGAGCACGGTGCTCGTCACCGGCGGACCACCACGCGAAGCGTCCCGCGGACGTTCCGGCCCGGTCCGACCCGCACGGTCACCGGTCGCTCGGCGACCGCGACCGCGTCCGCGGCTTCGACGGCCGCGCGACCGGGCGCGTTCTCGCCCGACTCGACCCGCCACGTCGTCCCGTCGGCCTCGACGGTCACCGTCGTCGGGTACCGAAACGGCGCCGCGTCGCGGAGTCGGTCCGGGTCCACGATGCCTCCGACCGTCGCCGTCCGCTCGACCCGGTCGAGCACCGTCTCGGCGCCCGGCCGCTCCCGGTCGGGCGTCGCGTCATCGAGCACGACCGTGTACAGTCCCAGCGCCGCACCGACGGCCAACACCGCGACGAGCGCGGCGAGCGGTTCGACCGCCGCGCGGTCCGCGCTCCCGGCCTCGGCGTCGGACGCCTCACCCGACGAGCGTGACATGCACCCCTCCGTAGTGGACGCGCCGCACGGTGAGCCGCTCCGGTGCCGATCGCCAGCCACGATCGGCGGCTCGCGCGCGCTCCGCCGCCGCCGACAGCGCGTCGGGACCGTCGAACGCCGCGCCCGGTGGAACGCCTTCCAGCACCCGTCGAAGCCGACCGTCGCCGCCTCCGCCTCGTCCGCCCGTCGGGACCGGCGTTATCCGCGGTCCGTGGAGCGGCGCCCGCGCGCTGCCGCCCTCCCCGCCCAGCGAGATCGACCGAGCCGTGAGCCGGATCCGGTCGGCAGCGATACCGTGTTCCGCCGTCGCGGGGTACTCCCCGTTGGCGACCGTTTCGACCGTGTTCGCAACGCCCGCCGCGTCCGGCGGTGGCGACGCGGGGAGCGTCGCGGCGACGCCGGCCGTCGCGACGCTCACTACGGCGAGGCCGAGCCACGCGTACGTCGCGTCGAGGTGAGTCTCGAACACGGGGCGGCTGGCCGCGGCTCGGTATTTAAATGACCGCCCGAAGTACGTGGCCGGCGGTCGGGGACCGATCGCTACGGAGCGGTCGAGAGCCGGTCCTACAGCAACGCCTCCGCGCCGACGAACGCGACGAGGTACGTCGCCGTCGCGGTCGGCAGCGCGATCCCCACGCGGTAGGCCACCAGCGTCCGATCGAAACCGCGTTCCAGCCCCGTCGCGAGCGCGGTGAGCAGCGTCGCGAGGATCAGGACGTAGGCGCCGACGACCCGACCGAGCAGGGGGACCGAGAGCGTTCCGGATCCGTCGGCGGAGTCCCCGGTCGCCTCGGCCGTGCCCGCGCCTCCGGCCCCGGAGGGATCCCCGCCCCCGACTCCGAGGACGTCCGCGCCGGCGGTCGCCCCGGCTCCCAACCCCCCGGCGTCGACCGTCTCGATCCCCGTCGCGAGCGCGACGGTCGCGCCCCCGACGAGGGGCGCGAACACCGCGGCGGTGTTCGTCAGCGTCCCCGTCACGGTCGCGAGCTGTCGCCGGGCGTCGGTTTCGAGCGCGCGGAGCTCCTCCAGCTGGTCGGCGAGTTCGAGGAGCACGTCCCCCGCCGGACTCCCCTCTCGCGCGGCGACGGCGAGCAGGGCGACCGCGCCGCGGACCCGCGGGGACGGGACCGGAACGGCGGGCCCGCCCCGGCCGAGGAACGCCTCCCGCACTCCCACTCGGAGCGTCTCGCTGCGACGACCGGCGCGCTCGAACAGCTCGCCGGTCGCCCCGTCGAGCCGCTCGCCGGCGTTCGCGATCGCCGTCTCGGCGGCGACGCCCTCGGCCACGTCGCCGCCGATGACGGTCATGGCGTCCGGGAGTCCGCGCTCGACGGCGCGGATCTCGGAGAGCACCGCCCGTCGGCGTCGGACGCCGACGAGGAGCGCCGTCCCCGTCCCGACGCCCGCTCCGGCCACGAGCGCGGTCCACCCGGCGACCAGCCGCGCGGCGGCCGCGGCCGCGACAATCCCGGAGAGCGCGCCGGCCGCGACGGCGTGTCGCCCGCGTTCCGGCACGTCCGGGTGGTCGCCGTCGATCGCCGGCGGCGCGAACGCGACCGGCCTCCGCAAGAGCAGCCACGCCGATGCGGCGAGCAGCCCGGCGGGGAGCACGCCGAGGTACAGCCCGGTGACGACGCCGGCCCCGATCGGAACGCCGGACGCCGCGGCCGCGGGAAGCAGGGCGATCAGCGCCAGCGGAAGGAGCACGCCGAAGGCGTACAGCGCCGAAACGGGGCCGCGGACCTCGCCGACGAACGCCGCGAGCCGATCGGTCGTCCCGGAGACGGTCGCGTCGAGCGCGCGGTCCAGACAGCGCCCCCGCCGCTCCGCCGGCGCCGACGCCGCCGTCCGGACCAGCGCCGCGGCGCGGTCGATCGCGGGGAACCACGGGCGCCACTCCCGGGCGAACGCCCGGAGCCCGCTCGTCGGTCCGTTCGCGCTCCCGCGCTCGTGACGCGCCAGTCCCTCGGCGAGCGGTCCGTCCCCGGTGCGCGCGGCGAACCGGACGGCGCGCTCCGCCGACGGGTCCAGCCGCATCCGCAACACGAGCCGGCCGACGAGGCCGGGCGCCGCCCCGAGCGCGCGCGTCCGCCGCACCTCGGCGAGCCACACCGGTGCTCGATGGACCGCGTGGGTCGCCGTCAGTCCCCCCGCGAGCCCGGCGAGCGCTCCCGGAACCGGTCCGACGGCGAGGGAGAGCGCGGCGACGCAGAGGAGACCGGCGCCGATCCCGACGTGATACCCGAGCTCGATGACGCGGTCGGCCGAGGTCTCCCAACCGAGGAACGCGACCGCGCGGCGGAGCTCGGACGATCCGGCCGCGTCGCCGTCTCCTCGACCGCGGACCGAGCCGTCGGGCGGACTGTCGACCGGCCCCGTCATCCCGCCTCACCGTCCGCGCCGACGAACTCGACGTAGCGCTCCGGATCGGTCCGCCCGGCGGCGACCGCCTCTCGGATCCGCTCTCCGCGTTCTCCGACCGCCGCTCTGGCCGCGGCGTACGACCCGTCGGTCCCCGCAAGCCGCTCGACGAGCCGGCTCTCGCCCCGATCGATCCGCCCGGTCGGCGTCAACCCGTCTCCCGTGCGCTCGAACAGCGGATCGAACGCGGCGCCGTCGTCGTGACCGGCGACCTCGGCGATCGCGTCGACGCGGTGGTCGTCGAGCAGGACGATCAGGTCGGTCGCGGCGAACGACGAGGGCGACACGCCGAGGTCGGAGACCACCCGCTCCCGGACCGCGGGCGGGTCCTCGCCGTGGATCGTCCCGAGCACCGTCTCGCCGGTCGCACCGACGCGCATCGCCTCGTAGAGGGCCCGCGCCTCCTCGCCCCGGACCTCGCCGACGACGATCGCCCCGCCGCCGAGGCGGAGCGCGGTCCGGACCGCGTCGCTCGGCGACGGCTCGGCCCCGTCGCCGACGCGGAGCCGCTGCGCGTCCCGTCCGGCGGCCGTCAGGGCGCTCGCCGGGAGCTCGGGGGTGTCCTCGATCAGAACCGACCGCGTCTCCGCGGGGAGCTCCCACAGGAGCGCGCCGAGCGCGGTCGTCTTCCCCGCGCCGCGTCCCCCGGCCACGAGACCGGTCACGCCGCGCTCGACGGCGACGGAGAGGAGGCCGGCGGCCGCCGGCGTGACCGTGCCGACGTCGACGAGTCGCGCGAGGGTCCACGCGTCGGGGTCGCCGCGGCGGAAGGCGAACGAGAGGCCGTCGCTGGCGGGCCCCGTCGTCGCGGCGACGCGGACGCGCCCCGCGTCCGTCTCCAAGGTCGCGTCGAGCGTGGGGCTCGCCCGCGAGAACCCCCGACCGCTGGTCCGGCGGATCCTGGACGCGAGCGTGGCGGCCCCCTCGGGCGGGAGCCTGACGTTCGTCCGACAGCGCTCGCCGTCGACGACGACGCGAAGCGGGTTCTCGGTCACCGGCGCCGACAGCGTCGCGTCGCTCACCCGGTCGTCGGCGAACACGTGTTCGAACGCGCCGTAGCCGCGCGTGTGTCGACGGAGTACCTCGGCGAGCGTCGAGACGGGATCGCCGTCTTCCGCGGCCGCTCGGGCGGCGCGTCCCGGCGCTCGGGCTCCCCCGGTCGGGTCGTCGAGCAGCCGTCGCTTCGCGTCGTCGAGCCGCTCGATCGCCCCGTCGTCGAGATCCCGGACCGGCGGCGTGAGGTGATACGTTCGGAGCGGTCCGGACCCCTCGTACAGCCGGACGGTCGCGTCGGTGTCGAGCGCCCAGCGGTCGACGAGCTCGGCTCCCGGCGGCGGCCCGGCCGCGATCCGTGCGGCCGCGATCTGCGGTCCGGCGTGCGCTCGCAACACGTCTCCCACCTCGTCGGCGCCCTCGACGACCGTCGACAGCCCCGTCTCCGTCGCGATCCGGGCCGGCGGCCCCTCGCGCCCGGCCGCCTCTCGAGCGGCGCCGACCGGATCGCGCGTCACGCGGTCGGCGAGCCGCGTCTCGTGGAACTCGATCCGCTCGCGGAACCGGCCCGCCGCGACGAGACACGCGGCCGCCCGCCCGGCGTAGGCCCGCTCGCGCCCCCGGTGGCGGGTCCTGATCACGTCGGCGTCGCGCTCGGTCAGCGCCTCGACGACGGTCGCCAGGCAGTCCGGGCTCTCGGCGAGGTCGCCGCGGCCGGGGCAGTCGGCGGCGTCGACCGCGAGCACGGCGCGGTCGCCGACGCCCGTTCCGATCGGTTCCCGGAACGACGGCTCGCACCGACAGTCCCGCTCGGCGTCCGTCCACGGCAGCGACCGCAGCGACGATTCGCCGCCGCCGATATTCGACAGCGAGGGGAGATCGAGGTTCACGGCGGGCGTGACCCCGGTATCGCATATAAGCGCTCACCCGATCCTGGCGATCCGGACGGTCGGCCCCCCGTCGTCGACGAGGCGGAGGACCAGCCGGCTCTCGCCCCCCGGTCGGAGCGCGATCGCTCCGCCGTCGAGCGCGACGAACGCGTCCGCGACTCCGGGGACGATCGGAACGGTCCGCTCGCGACCGCCGTCGATCCGGTATCGGAGCGCGACGCTCGCCTCCGAGTCGTCGACCGTTGCCGCCGTCCCGGTTTCTGTGGCGCCATCGGCTGCTGCCTCCGCGTCTGCGGCGTCCGTCGTCGCCCGCTCCGTCGCCGAGTCGGCTTCGCCGACGCCCCCGATCTCCACGAGCGCGACGCCGTCGACCGGCGCCGCCCCGAACCCGCTCGGAACCCGGACGGTCAGGGTCGTCCGCGCGGCGAGCGCGGGGTCCGCGACGCTCATGGAATCCGCGGTGAGATCGCCGACGGCCCGCTCGATCCGGTCCACCTCCGTGTCGAGCCGCTCGACGGTCGTGGCCGCTCTGGCGTCTTCGAGCGCCGGCGCCACCGCCGCGAGGAGGGCGACGGCGACGAGGACCGTGAGCACGACGCGGATCACGTGTCCCGTCCCGTCCCCGTCGGGGCCCCGCTCCGAAGCGCGCCCTTCGAACGCGTCGGACGACTCGCGTTACAGGGACTCACGGAGCCGGTCCAACGCCTCGTCACGCCACGATCCGTCCGCGTCCTCGTCGGCCTCCGCGGCGTCGCCGTCGGCTGCCCCTCCCCAGTCGCCCCGCTCGGCGGCGTCACCCGGAACGGCGGCGTCGAGCGCGGCGTCGTCCGGTACCGCGTCGCCGGGGGTGGCGTTGTTCGGGTCCGCGCCGACGGGGCCGGTCTCGCTCTGGGGTCCGCTCTCCGAGGCGTCTCCGCCGCGGCTCGCCCTCGCCAGCGCGAGGTCGGCCCGCCGTTCGACCTCGCGGTTGACGGCCCGGATCGACCCCGCGTACCCCCTGATCGCCTGCGTCGCGGCCTCCAGCTCCTCGACGCGCGATTCGAGATCGGCCACGCGCGACTCCAGCGCCTCGCGCTCCGCCGCGGCCGCCGCGCCGTCGTCGAGGTCCGCGACGGCCGCGTCGGATCCCGTCACGGCGCGCTCGACCGCGCTGAGGCGCTCGTCGAACCGGTCCTCGCTCCCCTCGTGCTTCGCTCCGTCGGTCCCGGCGGTGTGCGGTTGTCTTCCCCGGTCCGAGCGCCGATTCCCCTCGCCGGTGGCGTTCGACATGCTCCGCGTTGGCCTCGATTTCGCACTTAAATCCGGGGGAAAGCGTAATACGCCGGATCGGTTACTCAACGATCATGAAGACAGTCCTCCTCGGCGTCGGACAGGCGGGCGGGAAGCTCGCGACCGCCCTCGCCCGGTTCGATGCCGACGCCGGCTACGGCGCGGTGCTGGACGCGCTCGCGGTCAACACGGCCGCGGCGGACCTCGACCCGCTCCCGCTCGACACGGTCCTCGTCGGGCAGTCGCGGGTCAGCGGTCACGGCGTCGGCGGCGACAACGAGCTCGGCGCCGAGGTGATGGACGAGGACGCGACCGAGGTGTTGGACGCGCTCTCGTCGAAGGTGACCGCGGAGGCCGAGGCGCTGTTCGTGGTCGCCGGGCTCGGGGGCGGCACCGGCTCCGGCGGCGCGCCGGTGCTCGTCCGCGATCTGAGCCGGGTGTACGACGTGCCGGTGTACGCGATCGGAATCCTTCCCGGCCGCGACGAGGGGACGATGTACCAGGTGAACGCGGGCCGGTCGCTGAAGACGCTGGTGCGCGAGGCGGACGCGACGCTCCTGCTCGACAACGACGCGTGGCGCTCCGCGGGCGAGTCGGTCGAGAGCGGCTACGCCGCGGTCAACGAGTCGATGGCGCGGCGCGTCGGCCTCCTCCTGGCCGCCGGCGAGTCGGTGGAGGGCGTCGCCGAGTCGGTCGTCGACACGAGCGAGGTGATCAACACGCTGCGGGCCGGCGGAATGGCCGCGGTCGGCTTCGCCTCGGCGCCGGCCGCCGAGGACGCCGAGGAGAACGTCACGACCGTGACGAGCGCGGTCCGGAGCGCGGTGATGACCGGGATGTCGCTCCCGAACGCGACCGACGCCGACGCCGCCCTCGTCGCCGTCGCCGGCGACCCGGACCGGATCTCTCGGAAGGGCGCGGAGAAGGCGCGCAAGTGGCTCCAAGAGGAGACCGGATCGATGCAGGTGCGCGGCGGCGACTTCCCGCTCGACTCCGACCGTATCGCGGCGCTCGTGCTCCTCGGCGGCGTCGAGCGCTCCCGCCGCGTCGAGGCGTTCCTCGAACGCGCCCGGCAGGCGGTCCGCGACGAGGCGGAGGAACGAGTCGACCCCGCCTCAGCGTTCGACAACGACGACCTCGACGACCTGCTGTGAGCGGGACACCGTCCGAACGGTGAGGAGTCGAACGCGGACAACGAGGCAGGTTCCGCACCTTTTTGGTGCCGCCCGGTGGAGTCGTTGCCGATGAGTAACCCGTGGGACGACTGGGACCACGTGCTGAAGGTCGATCCCGACAAGGAACTGCGGGACGGCGAGACCTTCGAGGACGTCTGCCGCACCGGCACCGACGCGATCGAGATCGGCGGGACCCTCGACATCACCGCTGAGAAGATGACGCGCGTCGTCGACGCCGCGGCCGAGTACGACGTCCCGCTGTACCAGGAGCCGTCGAACCCCGGCGTCGTCATCGACTCGCCCGCGCTCGACGGCTACCTGATCCCGACGGTGTTCAACGCCGGCGGCCCGTTCTGGATCACCGGCGCCCACAAGGAGTGGGTCCGCATCGACGACCTCGACTGGGACCGGACCCACACCGAGGCGTACATCGTCCTCAACCCCGACGCCGCGGTCGCGGAGGTGACCGACGCGAACTGCGACCTCGCGGCCGACGACGTGGGCGCGTACGCGAAGGTCGCGGAACGGATGTTCGGCCAGGAGATCGTCTACGTCGAGTACTCGGGCACGTTCGGCGACCCGGAGAAGGTCGCGGCGGCCCACGACGCCTTAGACGACGCCACGCTCTTTTACGGGGGCGGGATCGGCGACTACGAGTCGGCCAACGAGATGGCCGCCCACAGCGACGTGATCGTCGTCGGCGACCTGCTCCACGACCAGGGCGTCGACGCGGTGCGCGAGACGGTGAAGGGCGCGAAGGACGCCTGAAACGGTCGCGGAGCGTCGCGCGACACCGTCCGTAGCTCTCATACTTAAATTTGTCAGCGCGAGGGGCATGCGTCCCGCGCCGAGAGCCGACGCGGAGGCGCGGACCCGCGGGGCGGATACGCGCTCCGGTCACGATGACGACGCGGACGCGGAAACGCGCGAGAGCGCCGTTCCGAGCAGGACGCTCCCGATGAGAGCGGCGGCGCAGACCGAACGACCGATCATAATCGCGCGGAACACCGCCTCGTACTGTGGCCGCGGCACGAGTCCGGCGACCACGTCGTCGAGGGGGAGGACGAGGAGCAGGAACCCGGCTCCGGCGACGGCGGCGAACTGTACGAGTCGGTCCGACCGTCCGAACGGTTCGGAACCTTTGGAGACGGTCAAGAGGACGGCGATCGCGAGGATCCCGACGAGTAGGTCTCCGCCGAGACCTCCGACGATCACCGCGAAGATGAATCCGATCCCATAGGGGATCTCGCCGACGACCGCCTCGACGTATCGGAACGACGCCGCCGGCCGGGCGATCCACAACGCACCGGCGAGTATCGACACCGGAACTGCCCCTCGCGGGAATCCGTCCGACATGCGCCGAAGGCGTGTCGGGGTGATACAGTGCTTTCCCGTATCCGGGAAGCGGACGGTCGTCTTACTCCCGGCTCGCCCGAACGTGACGGCGGTGCCGACTTACCGGCTCGTCGACCCCGCGTACCCCTCGACCATGTTCTCGACGTACTTCGCGATCACGTCGACCTCCAGGTGGACCGGGTCGCCGACCGACTTCTCGGAAAGGGTCGTCAGCTCGTAGGTCGTCGGGATGATCGCGACGTCGAACTCCCCGTCGCGCTTCTCGGCGACCGTCAGCGAGATCCCGTCGAGCGTCACCGACCCCTTGTCCACGAGGTAGTCCGCGTGGCCATCGGGGATCGCGAACGCGAACCGCCAGTCCTCGCCGACGCGCTCGATCCCCGTCACCTCGGCGACGGTGTCGACGTGGCCCTGCACGACGTGGCCGTCGAACCGCCCGTCGGCGGGCATCGCGCGCTCGACGTTGACCGGGTCGCCCTCGGCCACGTCGCCGAGATACGTCTTCGCGACCGTCTCGCTCGCGAGGAACACCTCGAACCAGCCGTCGGTGTCTCCCTCGTCGGCGCCGTCCGCGTCGGCGCCGTCGGCGGCGCCGATGCTGTACTCCTCGACGGTGAGACAGACGCCGCTCACGCTGATCGACTGCCCGTGGTGGAGGTCGTCGAACCCGTCGACTCCGATCCGCAGCCGCAGTCCGTCGTCCGTCTCGGTCCGCGTACGGACCGTCCCGGTGCCCTCGACGATGCCGGTGAACATACCGGAACTGAGCGCGCGCGACACATATCGGTTCGGTGTTCGGCCTATCCCTCGGCGCCCGTCCTCCTTCCCGCCGTCGCGCCTCTTTTGACCCCCCGGGGCCAACCCGACTCCAATGCGCCTCGGGCTGATGGACATGATCGGGTTGGCGGCGTCGCTGGTGTTCGCGCTGCCGCTCGCGAACTACGCCGTTATCCGGCTGTTCGCCGGCGAGGTCGCGCTCGGCGTCGGGCTGCTCGTCGTCGCCGTCGCGATGGTCGTCCTCCCGCAGTACTTCCTCGACCCGGGTCGGATCCTCCGCGGGCTGATCTCGGGGCTGCTCCCCAGTCAGCTCCGCGGCGGAGACGAGACCGTCGCCGCGGAGTCCGACGGGGAATCCGCAGAGAAGTGACCGACCGCCGACCCCGATTTCACTCGGTTTCTCGGCGCCGTTCCGGGACGATCCCGAACGGGTACTCCGCGAGGAGCTCGTACCCGTCGTCGGTGACGACGACGAGGTCCTCCAGTCGGACGCCGCCGATGCTCGGGTCGTAGACGCCGGGCTCGATCGTCACGACGTGGCCCGGCCGCAGTTCGCCGGCGCCCGACAGCGACGGCGACTCGTGGAGGCTCACGCCCACGCCGTGACCGGTGCCGTGAGTGAATCCCGTCTCCCCCTCGCACGCGTCCGGATCGAAGCCGTAGGCGGCCAGCTCGGCGGCCGCCTCGCCGTGGACGGTCTTCGCCGGAACCCCCGGCTCGACCTCCGCGAGCGCGGCCTCGCGGGCGGCCTCGACCGCGACGTACGCGCGGCGCTCCCAGCCGCCGTCGCCGTCGACGACGAACGTCCGGGTCATGTCCCCGTAGTAGCCGTCGGGACCGCGCGGCGAGATGTCGAGCAGCACGGTCTCGCCCGGCCGGATCGGCTCGTCGCCGACGTAGTGGAGGTCCGCGGCCGACGGGCCGGCGCCGATCACGGTGTTGCCGGCGTCGCGGACGCCGCGGGCGGCGAGGACCGCGTTCGCCTCGCGCCGGAGCCGCTCGGTCGTCAGGGGAGCGCCCTCCCACCGGAGGGTCGGTTCCCCGGCCTCGTCCTCGCCGGCCTCACTGCCCGCCAGCACGGTCTCCGCGCGCGCCATCCCCGCGGCCGCCGCGCGCTGGACGCGGCGGAGACGGTCGAGCTCCGCGTCAGTCTTCCGGGCCCGCGCCGTCGTCACCGCGTCCGTCGACGCGAGCGCGTTGCCGGCGCGTTCGAGGTAAACGGCGGCGTCGTGGGGGATCGAGGGCGGGACGAGGAGGGTCGCGTCGGGGGCGCCGTCGGCGTTCGACCCGCCGTCCTCTGTCGCGTCGCCGCCGCCGAGCAGCGCCGCGACTGCCGCGGCCGCGCGCTCCCCGGCGTGGTCGCCGACGTTCTCGGTCCGGACCTCGCGGGCGACGCCGTCGTGGAAGCCGCTGGTGATGTCGTCGTCGTCGTACCCCTCACCGCCTCGGGCGCGGGCGCCCGAGACGAACCCCCGCTCGGCCTGCTCGGTGAAGAGGCTCGGCGGGCAGCAGACGGCGCGGGCGGTCGCGGCGTCGCGGTCGTCGTCGCCCGCGCTGTCATCATCGCCCGCGCCATCACCGCCCGGAACCACCACCAGCGCGTACGATCGGTCCGGACCCGAAAAGCGCGTGAGGTATCGCAGGTCGTCGTCGAAGCGGTCGCCGACCGCGACGAACGCGTCGGCGTCGGCGGCCGCGATGGCCTCGACGATCGGGGTGAGGTCGGTCCGGAGGGGTCGGCGCCGGGCGTCGTCTCCGGCGGATGCGGCGTCGTTTCCGGCAGGCCCGGTGTCACCGCCGGCCCCCTCGCCCCCGTCGCTCACGGCTCCGGTTCGGGGACCGCCAGCTCGGCCTGGACCTCCTCGACGAGTTCCTCGGGGGTCTCGTCGCGGAGCTCGTTGAACAGCAGGACGCTGATCGGGAGCGTCGGCGCCCCGCCGATGAGGCTCTCCATGATCACGAGCCGCTCGCGGGCGCGGGACATCCCGACGTAGAACACCCGGCGCTCGTTGTCCGTGAGGACTGGGACGGGGCTCGTCGCCTTCGTGAACTCGTCGACGCCGTCGACGTCGGTCGGGTCGTCGATTGAGGCCGCCATCTGCTCGACGACCTTCTCGGTGAGGTCGGTCGCGACGAACACGTGGTCGGCCTCGCGGCCCTTCGCCGAGTGGATCGTGCCGACGCGGACGCGGGTCGGGTCGGTCTCCCCGTAGTCGCCGTCGAAGTACGCGCCCATCGACTTCCGCTGGAAGCTCGTCACCTTCCGGACCATGTCGTCGGCGCTCGCGGTGTCCGGCATGAAGGGGATGTAGTCGTCGAGCTCGTCGGGCGTCACCTCGATCAGGGAGACGTCGTCGGCGTCGGCGGCCTCCTCGCGGTCGTCGAGGAAGTCGTAGAACTCGTCGCGGTCGTGGGTGCCGAACGCGGAGTCCTGGAGCATGTCAGCGAGGCGCCGGGCCTCCAGCCCGTTGACGGGGTCGCCCGCCTCCGCCTTCTCGACGGCGCTGACGTAGTCCTGTACGCGATCGGTCCACATCCGCCCGTCGGTGAGCATCGAGAAGGGGATCCCGTGGTCGATGAACTCGTCGATGAAGTCGAACATCTGGTACCGCGCGCGGAACAGACACATGATGTCGCCCTCGTCGTCCTCGACCGTGTACCGGACGTTCCGGACGAGTTCGATCATCGACGGCGCCTGGATCGCCTCGACGGTGCCGCCCTCCTTGCGCGGGTGGAGGTCCTTCTCCTGTCGCTTGTCGATGTGGCGGATCTCGGCGTTGACGACGTTGAGGATCTCCGAGGGGAGCCGGTAGGAGTTCGGGAGGACCACGTCCTCGTCGACGTCGGTGTCCAGCAGGAGGTCGGGGTCGGCGCCCTGCCACGCGTAGACGACCTGGTCGTCGTCGCCGGCGATGAGCACCTTCTCCATGTGCGGGCGCCACTCCTCGAAGACGTTGTACTGCAGCGTCGTGATGTCCTGGAACTCGTCGATGATCAGGTAGTCGACGCTCGGCACGAGCGAGCGCTGCGCGACCCGTTCGAGCATGTCCGCGAAGCCGACGAGGTCGTTGTCGCCCTTGTAGCCGCGCCACGCCCGGATCGTCTCGGGGATGTCGATCCGGTCGTCGTCGGAGGGCCACGTCGGGGTGTACTTGTTCCCCTGCTGGGCGTTGGGGTCCTCCTCGGGGGGGAGGCGGACCTCCTCGACGTTCCACTGGAAGGGCACGTCGTACCAGTCGGCCACGTCGCGCTCGGTGCGCTGGAGCCACTGGGAGGTGGCGATGATCTTGTTGCCGATGGTCGTCGACCGCGCGGTCCGGCGCCCGGCGCCGCCGTGCTGGTCCTCGAACTCGATGCCGTACTCCTCGCAGAACGCCTCCTTGTCGTCCTCGCCGACCACGTCGCCGCGGGAGAGGTCGAGCAGCTCGTACGCCTTCGCGTGCATGGTGCTGACGTTCCCCTGGAGGCTGCGCGGGGAGACGTCGAGCCGCTCCGCGAGGCGCTCGCGGATCTCGGCGGCGGCCGCGCGCGTGTACGAGACGACGAGGATGTCACGGATATCGGCGTCGTCGTCTTCGAGAATCCCTTCGACGCGGTCCAAAAGCGCCGTGGTCTTCCCGCTTCCCGGACCGCCGAACAGTCGCGTCACCGTGGGATCGGTCATTGTCTACCCGTGATCCCGGTTCTCCTTAAACGCCGTGGCTCGGGGCCGCTCCGGTCGGAACGCAGCGATCGCCGCCGCTGACAGGTCAGTTGCTTCGCGTCGCGCGGGCTTCCCGAACGTCGGCGCCGTCGCGGACGAGGTCCTCGCAGGCGGGGCAGACGCGAGGGCGGTCGACCTCGTTCGGGGTGAACACCCGAACGTAATCGGTCGTGACGAACGAACCGCAGTTCTGGCAGGTCGGCATGGTCGACAGTATCGATTGATCCCACATAATGCTGCCGCCGAGTCCAGACGAAAGAAAACCGCTAATCCCACCTGCGCCGTCGTCGGCGTCAGGTCGGGCGCCAGTCGCAGACGTCACACCGCGCCGTTCCCTCGGGGTGGAGTGCACCACACTCCGGACACTGGAGCTTGTTATAGGACCGCTCCCAGCGTACGATCTCCGTCTCGTGGCCGCGGTCGGAGAGGAACTCGTCGAGCACGTCGTCGTCCGAGCTGGGTGCACTACTAGACATGCATGCCAGTCAATGACACGCGAGTATATATATCTTCTCACGATTCCCGTCGAACCGATATCTCTCCTACGAACGATCGGAGATACTCCACGAAACTGTTCGGGACGGACGTTCCTCTACGCGATGGAGAGATAGTTGCAAACTGTCCTCACGCGACAACCTCCGCGGGCGACGGGACCGTTCCCCGTCGGCTCACCACGGCTCGTCCTTCAGGCCGAGGAGGTAGGCGCCGACGTTCGTGACCACGTGAAGGACGGGCGTCATCACGAGGACGGCGGCGAGCACGGCGGGCGTGAACGTCGCCAGCGCCCAGTCGGTGTCGACGACGGCGACGGCCGCGAGCGCCCCGACGACGAAGTCGAGCTGGTCCAGCCCGGGGAACGCGGCGCCGCGCTCGCGACCGGAGCGCCGCTTGAGGAAGGAGGCGCCGATGTCGCCGCACATCGCGCCGAACGCGAGCGCGACCGCCGCGGGGAGCGCGAACGTCGGGAGGTCGACCCCGAGCGCGGCGCTCGCGGGGTCGTTGAGGCGGTTGAGCGCGAGCGCGAGAGCGACGCCGACGAGCGTCCCGACCGCCGTACCGCGCCACGTCTTCCCGTCGCCGAGCAGGCGCGCCCCGCGCCACTCGCGGCCGCCGTCGATGGGGCGGCCGCCGCCGGCGAGCACCGCGGCGTTGTTGGGCACGTACGCGGGGACCATCGCCCAGAACGCCGTCGCGACGAGCGAGCCGATCATACGCGGTGCACAGGCGTCGTCGATTTATAAACCACGGATCCGCGCCGGACGAGGTCGGGCCCTCGGTTCGGCAACAGTGAAGTCGCCGCCGCCCCCATATCGGGTATGCTCCCCCCGATCGCCCGGCGGTTCGTCGCCGGCGAGAGCGTCCCGGAGGCCCTCGACCACGTCCGCGCGTGCAACGAGGACGGGATCGCCGTCGTCGTCAACCTGCTCGGCGAGCACTACGACGACCCGGCGGCCGCCCGCGCCGACGTCGACGCGTACCTCGCCCTGCTCGACGACATCGCCGATAGCGGCCTCGACGCCCGGATCTCGGTGAAGCCCTCGCAGATCGGGCTCGACGTCTCCGCCGAGCTCTTCGAGGAGCACTACCGGGAGATCGTCGCTCGCGCCGACGAGATCGGCGCCTTCGTCTGGTGCGACATGGAGGACGCCGACACCACCGACGACACCCTCGACGCCTTCGAGTCGGTCGCGGCCGAGCACCCGTGGCGCGTCGGGCAGTGCGTCCAGTCGAACCTCAGGCGCACCCGCGACGACCTCGACCGCCTCGTCGACGTCCCCGGGTCGATCCGGCTCGTGAAGGGCGCGTACGACGAGCCGGCGTCGGTCGCGTACACGGGCGGGGACCGCGTCGACGAGGCGTACCGCGAGGACCTGCGCTTCCTCTTCGAGCACCGGGACCGCGGGGTCGCCGTCGGCAGCCACGACCCGGCGATGATCTCGCTGGCGAACCGCCTGGCCGCCGAACACGGCACCGACTACGAGGTCCAGATGCTGATGGGCGTCCGCGAGGACGCGCAGCGCGACCTCGCCGCGCAGGGCGTCGACGTGGTCCAGTACGCGCCGTTCGGCGACAAGTGGCTCTCGTACTTCTACCGGCGCGTCCGCGAGCGCAAGGAGAACCTGACGTTCGCGCTGCGGGCGGTCGCCGGCCGGTGACGGCGGCGCGCACTTCGGGTCGACGAACGCCCGCGGACCGATTCGCGCTCCGGGTCGCCGTCACCGGCGCGTGGAAGCCCTCTTAAGCGTCGCCGCCACATACCGATCCGATAGATGTCCACGTGGAAACGCGACTTCGCCAGCGGGCTCATCGTGTTGGCGCCCCTCCTCGTCCTCCTCTTGGTCCTCCAGTGGATCTACCGGTACATCGCCTCGATCCCCCTCATCGAGGGGCTTCAGCCGGCGATTATCCCCGCCCCGCTGGAGCCGATCTCCCGCGTGATCATCGCGCTGGCGGTGTTCGCCACCGTCGTCCTCGCGGTCGGCTACTTCATGCGGACGACGTTCGGCCGGTTGGCGGAGTCGGCCGTCGACGGCGCGATCAACCGGATCCCCGCGCTGCGCGTGGTGTACAACGCCTCCAAGCTCGCCATCGAGACGGCCGTCTCCGGGACCGACGAGCTCCAGAGCCCGGTGTACATCGAGACGTGGCCGGGGATCCGCATGACGGCGTTCCGCACCGGGAAGAAGACCCGCGACGGGAAGATCGTCCTGTTCATGCCGACGGCGCCGAACATCACCACCGGCTTCGTCATCGAGGTCGAGCCGGAGCGCATCGAGGAGACCGGCGAGACCGTCGAGGAGGGGATGACGCGCGTCCTCTCGGCCGGCTTCGCCGAGTCCGCCCACCAGGTCCCCGTTCAGGAGGAACGCCCGCCCGAGGGCGACGCCGACCGCTCGGGCGGCGTCGGCGGCGTCCGCACTGACGGCACGCCCGGACAGACGGAACGGCCCCCGACCGACGGCGAGAACGACTAAGCGCGCCGAACCGCGATTCACGGTGACCGCGATGCGTCGCGAATCGCGACGCGTTCGAGCCGCCTACAGGTAGGCGAACCAGTCGTCGTGGTCGTCCGTCCGCCGCTCGACGAGGTCGAAGAAGGCCTGCTGGAGCTCCTCGGTCACCGGGCCTCGGGTGCCCGCGCCGATCTCGGTGTCGTCGACGGAGCGGATCGGCGTGACCTCCGCGGCGGAGCCGGTGAAGAACAGCTCGTCGGCGGTGTACAGCTGGCCGCGGGAGATGACGGCCTCGTCGTGGACCTCGTAGCCGCGCTCCTCCGCGAGCGTGATCACGGTGTCGCGGGTGATCCCTTCGAGGATGGACTGCGCGGGACCGGTGGTGTAGATCTCCCCGTCGTTGACCATGAAGATGTTCTCGCCCGGCCCCTCGGCGACGTTCCCCTCCTTGTTGAGGACGATCGCCTCGACGTAGCCGTTCCGGCGGGCCTCCTCGCCCGCGAGCATGGAGTTGACGTAGAGGCCGGTGGTCTTCACGTTCGTCGGCACCTGCGAGGAGGCGTGTTTCCGCCACGAGGAGACCATCACGTCGACGCCCTCTTCGAGGGCCTCCTCGCCGAGGTACGCGCCCCACGGCCACGCCGCGAGCACGAGGTCGGTCGGGCAGTCATTCGGCGAGACGCCGAGCGAGTCGTACCCGTAGTAGGCGATCGGCCGGATGTACGCGGAGTCGAGGTCCTGCCGGTCGAGGAGTTCGAGGGTGGCCTCGGTGAGCTCCTCGCGGGAGTGCTCGATGTCCATGTCGTACATCTTCGCGGAGTCGAACAGCCGGTCGAGGTGTTCGTCCCAGCGGAACACCGCCGGCCCCTGCTCGGTGTCGTAACAGCGGACGCCCTCGAACACGCCGCTCCCGTAGTGGAGCGCGTGGGTCAGAACGTGGGTGGTCGCGTCCTCCCAGTCGAGGAACTCCCCGTTCTTCCAGATCGTGTCGACATCCATCTCGTCGAATCCCATACTACGTGGTTGCGGTCGGCGGGCTTAAAACTGTAACAAGCGGTCGAGACCGTCGCGACGGATCGAACTTCGATCCGCGCGTCTGGCCGCGCGTCGAACTCTGCTCTGCGCGGGTGACCGCCTCCGAAGCCCCAGCCGCTCGGCGATACGTGGCCGCTCTCGCTCCCGAGTACTGCCCCGAAGCCCCAGCCGCGAGGCCGCCGTACGCTCGCTGCGCTCCTCGGTCGCTCGTTTCACTCGCTCCCTGTGGTGCTTGGCGTCGCCTACGGCGGCCTCGCGGCTGCCCCTTCGAGCCCCGCCCCACACAGCGACCGCGCCTCACGCCTCCCCAGCCTCGTCGCTCGCTTCGCTCGCGACTCCCTCGCGCGTGCGATTCGCGCCTTTCAGGCGCTCATCGGCACGCGCCACCGCACGGTGATCGATTACTTCAGCGCCTCGACGAGCGCCGCGCCCTCGACGTACGGGATGCCGCGGCGGGCCGCGTAGGCGGCGGCGTCCGCGGGCGCGAGCGCGTCGCCGGTCTCGTCGTCGAGCATCTCGCAGACGACGGCGGCGGGGGCGGCGCCCACGGCCTCGGCCATCGCGAGCCCGAGTTCCGTGTGGCCGGTCCGGCCGCCGAGCCCGTCGCGGTCGCCGCGCAGCACGTGGACGTGGCCGGGCGCGCGGAACTCCGCGGCGAAGTCCTCGGGCGCGTAGCCGGTCGGGTCGTCGCGCACCCGGCCGGCCGCGCTCGCGAGTTCGGACACGGTCCGGGCGCGGTCCGCGTCCGTGATCCCGGTGAACGTCTCGCGGTGGTTCACGGGCAGCGAGAAGGAGGAGCGGTCGTCGTAGTCGGGGTCGTCGTCGACCGCGGGGTGGTCGATGGCGTCGGCGAGGAACGGCAGGTCGAACGCGTCGCCCACGGCGTCGCTCACGGCCACGCAGATCAGTCCGCCCGCGTCGTTGCGCATGTGCGCGACCGCGGCCTCGTCGACCGCGCCTGCGGGGTAGACGATGTCCGTCTCCCCCTCGCGGTCCGCGAAGTCGTGGACGCAGACCGGGTCGCCGGCGCGGAAGGCGGCGAGCGCGCGCTCGACCGACTCGGCCGCGTCGGCCGCCTCGCTCTCGGCCGTCGCCCCACCGTCCGCGGTCGCCCCGGCGTCGCCCCCCGGAGCCACCTCGGCGTCGCCGTCGGCGTCGATGTCGGCCCGCATCAAGCCACCTCCGTCTCGCGGTCCTCGCGGTCGGGGGCCTCGCTCTCGGCGGGGTCGTCGGCCCGGCTCGTCGCGGTCACCCGGACCTCGACCTCGTCGCCGTCGTCGAGATCGAGCTCGTCGCGGAGCCGGTCGGGGGCGATCAGCTCCAGCTGGTCGTCGTCGTGGTGAGTCCGGTCGGGAACGATCGCGTGGACCTCGTTGTAGCGTTCGTCGCCCGCGACGAGGGTGACGCCGTAACACGAGGCCGCGCCGTAGGTCCGGTCCTCGTCTTCCCACGCGTCGATGGGGACCGCCTCGATCCCGGCCATCTCGCCGCGACGGCGGACGCTCTCCTCGCTCAGGTCGACGTTGAGCGTGCCCGGGAACGGCTCGTAGCCGAGCCGCGACCGGAACTGCTCGGCGTAGCCGGGCAGGGTGATGTAGTGGCGTCCCTCGCCCATCCCGCCGGTGACGACGCCGCGGAGGACGAGCTCCACTTCGCTCTCGAACAGCTGGCGGTAGTCGGCGTACTCCGCGCGGAGCGCCGCCTTGCCCGCGTCGGTGACGCGCACCCACTGCCCGTCGCCGACCACGTCGCGCTCGATGTAGCCCGCCGATTCGAGGGTCTGCAGCCGCCGGGACGCCGTCTGCGTCGAGGCGTCGAGGCGGTCGCCCAGTGCCGCGCACGACACCTTCGTCTCGGTCAGGCCGCCGACGAGCCCGACGTGTTTCAGGGCCGCGATCGCGGCCGGGTCGGGGTCCGCCGTCGCCGTCGCTTCTGCCATACCCGGATCTGGGTCGCCCGCACGCAAAAGGGTAACGAATGTGGGATACGTCCCAAAAACGTTAATCTGGTTTAGGCTCGGTTCGGGAGCCGATGGAGGGACTGTTTCAACTGTACGTCGGGCGGGCGGCTATCTAATTCCGTCGGTATCGGCGGCCTTCGTCGCGAGCCGCGACGACCGCCGTCGCCTGCGAACCATCCGCGTGCGGGTCGTCGAAAGGTAAGGTACAAATACGAACGGCGATTGATTTCGGGTGCGGGCTCGTAGATCAGCGGCAGATCGCTTCCTTCGCAAGGAAGAGGCCCGGGGTTCAAATCCCCGCGAGTCCACTACCTTCTCGCTCGTACCAGAATGCTTCGGTGGCGTTCCAATCGGGCGTATGTGATGCTCATCGAGCGATACAGTTTGATACAGGCCGACATGCTTGAACACCGGATTTCGATTCCAGCTAGCTCAGATTTACGAGCAGACACATCTGCTCATGCGCGCGAGCGGTCCCGATGACCATCGCAATTGACCCTGCGATCATCAACCTGATTCAGTCTAAAAAATATTTATAAATTATTACGAATTAGATCCTGTTGCCGCATAGTAGCTCAACACCGGCGTAATCAGGCTTCAGTACAGAATGAGAATAGAAAACCGATGGAGAACGTGGGTAAACTATTCGACTAGCTGAAGTCGTAATTCTGTTCCAAGATTACGTTTCCGCTCGGATCATGGATTATCCTGACTACCACTTCTCCACTGGGAGAAGTGATACTACTGTAGTCCAGTGATTTTTGCTCTCCAGTCTCCCAATTTCCATCATCAATACTACTACTTGCGACCTGACCATCCACAGAGAGCGTGAGATCAGCCGTATCAACTGTCTGTCCGCCGGTCTTTGTTACGTTAATGACCGACGAATCGTTGCCATCGATGGTGAAGCTCGCCTGCGGTGCGGTGTCGCTTACTTGATCGCCAAGACCGAGCACGAATGTCCCGATGACGGCGGCCAGGATCACAGTGATCGCGACCATGAGGATGACTCCGGTAACAGGGCTCACCGCGCGGTCGTCCGATTTGAATAGGTTGCTTGGTTTCATTGTTTGAACCCAGCGATCCACCGACGAAACGGTCGCTCCGTTTCGATCGATTAGCTGGTTACTGTACAGTACGTCGGAACCACTTATGTAGTTACTGGCATAAATATCACCGACGAAAATCAGCTGCGTGGGGGACGAATTCGTCGATACGTCCGTGGTGTGGTGCGGTTCTCGTTCCCAGTCGCGGACGACATCTACGGCACGTGACTCCTCGCGTACGTCGAGTGGTAGCCCCCCGCGAACCGCCCGTCTCGTTCCGTTGAAAGCGATTAAATACTCTCGGCGAATCGGTCGGGACATGGGCGTCTCAGAGATACTCGAGGGAACGAACCTCTCGCATCGCCAGATGGGCGCGATCATGATCGGCTGGCTGGTGCTCGTCACCGTGGTCGCCGTCGGGCTGCTGGTGTACACGTCGCTGAACTTCGCGTAGCCGCCCTCGCGGCAACCCCGTCGGCAACCCCCGAAGCTATGACCGGGCGCGGAGAACGACCACGGGATGGATCCCGCCGAGCGACGGATCGTGGCGTTCACCGCCGGATCGCACGGGCTCGTTCACACCTACGAGCTCTCGATCCCGATCCTGCTGACGGTGTGGATCGCCGAGTTCTCGACGACCGCGGCCGCCCTCGGGCTCGTCTCGACGATCGGCTACGGGCTGTTCGGCGTCGGCGCGCTCCCGGGCGGCATCGTCGTCGACCGGTTCGGCTCCAAGCCGGTCATCCTCGCGTGTCTCGCCGGGATGGCGGGATCGTTCCTCCTTGTGAGCGTCGCACCGAACCTCCTCGCCCTCGCGCTCGCCGTCGGCGTCTGGGGCGTCACCGCGAGCGTCTACCACCCCGCCGGGCTGTCGCTGCTCTCGAAGTCGGTGGACCAGCGCGGGACCGCGCTCGGCTACCACGGGATCGGGGGTAACCTCGGGATCGCGCTCGGCCCGCTGGCGACCGCGCTGCTCCTGTTAGCGTTCGACTGGCGGATCGTCGCGGCCGCGCTCACGCTCCCGGCGGTCGTCGTCGCCGCATACGGGGTCACCGTCGACGTTGACGCGGCGTTACCGGACCCCGCGGCCGCCGACGGCGGGGGTCGAGACGGGGGCGGAAGTCGAGACGAGAGCGGGAGTCGGGACGTGGACGGGGAGAGGGGCACCGCCGGGAGCGGCGGCGCGAAGGGAGCGGTCTCGCTGTCGACGATCGCCGACGACACGCGCGTGCTGCTCGCCGGCGGATTCCTGATCGTGTTCGCGTTCGTCACGTTCAGCGGGCTCTACTACCGGACGTTCCTCACGTTCCTGCCGGACCTCCTCGGCGACGTCCTCGGCGGATTGATCGATGTCCAACTGATCGACCCGGAGAGCCCGTACGCCGAGGAGTTCGACGTCGCGCGGTACCTCTACGTCGCGATCCTCACGGTCGGCGTCTTCGGCCAGTACCTCGGCGGCCGGATCGCCGACCGGATGCCCCCGGAGCGCGGCCTGATAGTTCTGATGTCGATACTGGCGGCCCTCGCGCTGCTGTTCGTTCCCGCCAGCGGCGGTACCGCGACGTTCCTCGCGGTCTCGCTCGCGCTCGGCGTCGCGCTGTTCACGGTCCAGCCGCTCTCGCAGGCGACGGTCGCGGCCTACTCCCCGAGCGAGGCGCGCGGGATCTCGTTCGGCTACACCTACCTCGGCATCTTTGGCGTCGGGTCGCTCGGCGCCGCGCTCGCCGGGACGGTCCTCACCCGGGCCGGCCCGCGCGAGCTGTTCCTCGTCCTCGCCGGAATCGCGGCGCTGGGCGCGCTCTCGGCGGCCGCGGTCGCTCGGTTCGCGACCCGACGAGACTGAGTGACTGCCTCCGGCTCCCGCGACCGGGCGCCTGTCTCCGCATTCCGAGACGAGAGTTCCCTCCGACGTAGCCTCTCGCCAACCGGCACGACCGACCGTGCGACCCGTACCCCACCCCGTTGCCGATCGACGGCCCGATCGATCCCGCGAAGCTGCGGCTCGACCTGTTGGAATCTCCACTCGTCGAACCGGGTGAAACTGGTTACCACGCTGATGGGTGGGCGGGTAGTCGTGCGACGTTTCGCGTGCCGGCGGGGTTGTATCCGGGCGAGGGATCCCGGTACTCCGAACACGGAACGTTCGATCGGCCGGACTCACTCCTCAGCGAAACGAACGGCTGTGATCTCAAACCGCGCGCCCCCGTCGCTACCGTCGGTCACTCGGATCCGCCATCCGTGAGCCTCGGCGACCTGCTTAACGATGTTCAAACCGAGGCCCGTCCCGTCGTTCGAAGTCGAGTATCCCGTGTCGAATACTCTCTCTCGGTCCTCGGCTGGAACGCCGGGACCGTCGTCCTCGACATAGAATCCGTCGCTCAGGCGACCGACGGTTATCTTCACGTCCTCGCCCCCGTGTTCGACGCTGTTTCGGATAAGGTTCTCGAACAACTGCCTGAGGCGGCTCCGATCGGCCCGAATCGTTTGGGTGATCTCGATCGCGATCGTCGCGTCCGCGGTCGCGACGTTACCCCAGCACGTCTTGAGGACATCGGGCAGCCGGACCCATTCCAGCTCGTCGATGTCTCTTCCGCTCCTCGCGAGCGCGAGCAACCCGTCGATCAGCGTTTCCATTCGGTCGTGTGCGTCTGCCACCGAATCCAGATGGCCGCTTTCGTGGTCCTCCCGCACCAGTTCGAGGTGTCCGGAGGCGACGTTCAGCGGATTCCGGAGATCGTGACTGACGGTGTCCGCGAACTCGTTGAGACGGTCGTTGCGTTTTTCAACCCGCTTCCGTTTCATCTCCTGTCGCTCAGCGGCGATCGCTCGCTCGATCGCCCGCGCCTCGAACAGGCCGATCGTGATGCCGGCCGCGCCGCCGACGGCCGCGGCGAACAGCCCCCACATGATATTGTTGTACACGGCATCCGCGGGCCACACGACGATCATGAGCGCATTTATGCCCAGAAATCCGATGAGTCCACTGATAAACCACTTTCCGATACGCGGATATCGCTCCGTCGGCAGCCGACTCTCGCCGAGCCAGTGGCCGGCGTACCCGATCGCGAACATGAACGGGAGCGTGGTAACGGTACCGAAGACGAAGTTATCGGAATACAGAACTCCAATTTCCACGTCGTGAAACGAAAAGAAAATAGTGATAAAAATGACAAAAAATGCGAGGCCGACCCCTTGGACCAATAGAGGCAGGTAACCCCACCGTAACCGCCCTTTGGATCCCATACGTATCTATCCTGTCACATCACACATATACGTTCCCAAAATTATCAGTTCGCATCGTCCGTACAAATCGACACGCTCGAATCCGTTCGGTTCCCACGCCTCCGACAGCCGCCACTACGGTGACCGTCGGCTCACCGCGGAAGCCACTCCCGGCGGTGAGCGTCCGCGACGTGTCCGCGGTGTCGAGTCACTCGTGAGAGGGCCCGTCGGCGTCGTGGCTCTCGCCCGCTCCCTCCTCGCTTTCGACAGCGCTCTCCTCGCCGACCTCGATCCGGACTGGGCCGTCGCTCTCGACGACGCTTTGCGGGTCGTCTCGCGGGCCGTCCCCCCCTTCGTGGCCGGCCCCGAAGTCGTCGAGCGTAGTCTCTCGGGGCTCGCCGCGGTCCCCATCCAGTTCGCTCAGAGCGTACCCCACGGCGTAGCCGGTCGATCCCCCGAGGAAGGCGCCGATCCCGGCGCCGACCGGGCCGCCTCTGGCGCCGAGCACGGCGCCCGTGAACCCCCCGAGCGTGGCGGCCCGCTCCGCCTCCCGTTCGGACCGGGTGCGGTCTCGGTCGGCGATCCGATCGGCGGCGCGGCCCTCGTCGTGGTCGTGAGCGGTCATACCAGCGGGTAAGGGCTCCGGCGGTCTATACGCTTCGGCGGGCGGGGCGGGGAATCGGCTCGGTCGATCCCGGCCGCTCAGACGGTGTGTTTCGCCTCTTCCTCGTCGTCGACGACCTCGACTCCGCGGTTGTTCACCGCGTGGGGGTCGAGCCCCTGCTCCTGGAGGAACTGTTTGTACAGCCGCTCGACCGTCTCGCCGTCCTTCTGGCGGTCGCTGGCGTGGTCGCACAGCTCCACGAGGTTCTCCGGCACGTCGTTCTCGTGGACGATCCAGTGGTTGATCGTGTCCGAGAGCCGGCGGATGGGCGAGGTGAAGTGGCCGTAGATGTCGAAGTTGAGCGCGTGGTGGCCCCCGAACGGGTCGTTCATGTACTTCGCGCGCGGCATCACCTTCAGCACGGCGCGCTGGATCTTGTTGAGCTGGCGGCCGGGCGACTCTTCGAGGGCGGCGTTGACCGCCTTCCGCGGGTCGTCGCCCCACGCGTCGCCGGGGATGGAGACGGAGTCGAGCTCCTGGATCTCTTTCAACGCCTCGTTCCACTGGTCCGGCGTCGGCTGCGGGTGGACGCGGTACATCGCCTCGACGCCGCGGTCCCACATCAGGGTGTGCGTCACCGCCTTGTTCGCCTTCAGCATCGACTCCTCGATGATGGTGTGCGCGCGGTCGCGGCGGGGATTGAGGACGAGCGAGCCGTCCTCCTTGCGCTGCTCGTGCATCCGGTCGGCGAGCTCGAAGGCGAGCTCGTTCTCCTCGCCGAGGGGGAGTGAGGGGTCTTCGAGGCGGTTCTCGCACTGCTTGTAGGTGAGCCGCTCGTCGGAGTTGATGACGGACTTGTAGATGTCGATGTCCTCGAACGAGAGGGTCTCGTCGTCGATCTCCATCTCGACGGTGTGCGCGAGCCGGTCCTCGTCGGGGACGAGCGAGCAGACCGTCTCCGCGAGTACCGGCGGGAGCATGTGGATCGTGTAGTCGGGCAGGTAGACGGTGTTGGCCCGCTTCACCGCCTCCTCCCACATCGCCGTGTCGGGCGTGACGTAGTGGGTGACGTCGGCGATGTGGACCCAGAGCCGGTAGGCGCCCTCCTCTCGCTTGATGGAAATCGCGTCGTCGAAGTCTTGCGCGTCGATCGGGTCGGTCGTCCACGTCGTGAGGTCGCGGAGGTCCTCGCGCTCGTCGATCTCGGCCTCGATCTCGTCGTAGACGCCCTCGGTCCGCGTCTCGGCCTCGCGGAGGACCTCGTTCGGGAACTCGTCGGGGATCTCGAACTCCTCGAACAGCTCCGCCCGCTTCTCGGCGAGGCGGTCCGCGAGCTCCGCCGTGATCGTCACGGGGCCTTGGTCCTCGGCGGACCCGGGTTTCGGCTCGTCGTCTGACATACCGGGACCAACGCGGGTCCGTTAGAAAGGCCTGTCGGGGGCGGGAGGAGCGGCGGGGAGCGACCCCGCGCTACCGGTCCCGGTCCGACTTCGCGTCGGCCCCGCCGTCGGCCGCGACCGCGTCGGTGTACCGGCCGAGGAACTCCTCGCGCGAGAGCCCGTCGGCCTCGATCGAACAGACCAGCGACTCCAGCCCGTCGCGGGGCTGGTGGCAGAGCTCGTCGTCGCAGTCGGTACAGAGGTACTCGAACTCCTTGTCTCGCCGGTTCCAGCGGTTCCCCTCCTTGTCGTACTCGCGCGCGTCCTCGCGGAGCAGCGAGTCGCCGCACGCGATGCAGGTCACCGACCGCCGGTCCCGGTTCTTCCGGGAGCGCCACATATCCGCACCCTCGGACCCACCCCACTTAGCGTTTGGTGCGAGGGGCGACGCGTCGCGCCCGCGGCGGCCGGGCGTCGCGGGACGTGTACAGCTATACGTCAGGCGTCGCTTTCCCCGGTATGACGATCCGCGAATCCGACCTCCCTGGCGTCGGGAAGAAGTTCGAGATCGAGCTCGACGACGGCGAGATGGTCGTCGTCATCCACAACACGGGGAAACGCGAGGTGTTCCGCCGTCCCGACCCGGACGCCGACTCGGAGAAAGTGTTCGAGTTCTCTGACGACCTCGCTCGGACGATCGGGTCGATCATCGAGGGCGCGTACTTCCAGCCGGTCGAGCCCGACACGCAGGAGACGACGCTGCCCGGCGGCATCCTCCTGGAGTGGTACGAACTCCAGCCGGGCTCCCCACTCATCGGCGAGACGCTGGAGAGCGCGGACATCGGCAACCGCACCGGCCTCGCCGTCGTCGCGATCCAGCGCGGCGACGAGGTGATCGACAGCCCGGCCGCCGACACCACGCTCCGCGAGGGCGACACCGTGATCGGGGTCGGGACGTCCGAGGACTGCGCGGCGTTCGAGGAGCTCCTCACCGGATGAGCGGCCGCAACTCCCCCGGACCAACTCCGCCGGTCGGCCGTTCCGGGGGCGAGCGGTAGTGGCGCTGCTCGACGTCGGCGTCATGTTCGCCGCGGTCGCGGTCGCCGGCGCGCTCGCGAACCGCCTCGGTCAGTCCGTGATCCCGTTCTACATCGTCGCCGGGATGCTGCTCGGGGAGTTCGTCCTCGGTCGGTTCTCGCTGCCGACGGTCGGGACCGTCTACGTCCCGGAGACGGAGTTCATCGCGCTCGGCGCGGAGCTCGGGATCGTCTTCCTCCTCTTTTTCCTCGGACTGGAGTTCAACCTCGACCGGCTGTTCGCCCGGCGGTCGCAGATCGGGACCGCGGGGACGATCGACCTCGCGAACTTCGGCGTCGGGCTCGTCCTCGGCTGGCTCGTCTTCGGCGCGCCCCTCCCGGTCTTCCTCGTCGCCGGGATCGTCTACATCTCCTCGTCGGCGGTGATCACGAAGTCGCTCATCGACCTCGGCTGGATCGCCAACGACGAGGCCGAGCCGCTGCTCGGCACCCTGGTGTACGAGGACCTGTTCATCGCCGTCTACCTCGCCGTCGCGTCCGCGCTCGTGCTCGGCGGCGGCGACGTGGGCGCGGCCGCCGTCGACGTGGGGATCGCGATCGGGTTCATCCTCGCGCTGCTCGGGGTCGTTCGGTTCGGGGCGCCGGCGTTCGACCGGCTGGTGGCGACGGACAACAAGGAGTTCGTCGCGCTCCGGTCGATCGCGACCGTGGTGCTGGTCGCCGGCGCGGCGCTCGCGCTCGGCGTCAGCGAGGCGGTCGCCGCCTTCTTCGTCGGGATGGCGTTCGCCTCGACCGACCACGCCCACGAGATCGAGACGCTGCTCGAACCCGTCCGCGACACGTTCGCGGCGGTGTTCTTCTTCTGGATCGGGCTCGTCACCGACCCGCTGCTGTTCGGCGGCGTGGCGGCGCTGGTCGCGCTCGCGGTCCTCGTGACGACCCCGACGAAGCTCGTCACCGGCTTTCTCGCCGGGCGCGCGTTCGACCTGAACACCAAGCGCTCGACCCGCGTCGCGCTCGGGATGACGACCCGCGGGGAGTTCTCGCTGATCATCGCGACGGTCGCCGTCAGCGGGGCGAACGCCGGGACGTTCGACCCGGAGCTGGCCGCGACGATCAACGCGTTCGCGGTCGGCTACGTGCTCGTGATGGCGGTCCTGGGAACGACGCTGATGCAGTACTCCGGGCCGTTCGAGTCGGTCGCGGTCTCGTGGCTGGATCGAAGTCCCGGTGACGCGGGCGGTGAGAGTTTATAGGGAGTTCACCGCGCGTTGACGGAGGACATCCCCAGAGCTCCAGTCGCTCGATCATACGCGACCGACGATTCCGCGGGGAACAGCGTCAAAGCCCCAGTCGCGAGGACTCGCGCACCTCGCTGCGGTCCTCAGTCGCTCACGGTGCTCGCTCCCTGCGGTCCTTACGTCGGTGTGCTTCGCCCTCGCGACTGCCCCTTTGAGTCCCGCCCCGCACCGCGACCGCAGCCTCACACCTCCCCAGCCTCGTCGCCGGCGCTGTGCGCCGGCTGCCAGAGGCGCTTCGCGCCTCGCTGCCGCGGCCGCCGGTGGCGGCCGCGGGCTCCCTCGTGCGGGCTGCTCGCGGCCTGTCGGCCGCTCGCAGGCGCACGCCACCGCATTCGGTTTATAAATAGTCGCCGTCGTCCGCTCGCTATTCGGCGCCGTCCGCTAACTCCGCGAACACCGCGTCGACCATCTCGCCGGTGTCGGCGATGATCGCGTCCATCTCCTCGTCGTCGACCGGAAGTCCGAGCAGGCGCGCGATCTTCATTATCGAGACGTGGTAGACGACCTGCTCGCCGAGCGACGCCTCCCAGACGATCATGTTGCAGGGGAACAGCCCCCCGATGCGCTTGTCGGTCGCGTCGAGCGCGCGGTCCGCCATCCTCGGGTTACAGGCGCCGAGGACGTAGTACGGGTCCCGGTCCGCGTCGATCTTTTCATTTAGCATCTCCGAGGGGGAGAACTCCACCGGGATCCCGAAGCCGGCGTCGAGACACACCTCGCGGACGCGCTCGATCGCGGATTCGTGGTCGGTCGAGAGGGTCGTCCGCGTCTCGCCGTACTCCTCGGGGTCTAGCTCGTGCGGATCGAAGGGGATCGCCATACCGCGACTCCGCCTCGCCGGGACAAAAAGGTCGCGGCGGCGGGGAGAGCGGGCGCGGGATGGAGCGGTGCGGGACTGAGCGGCGGCGCCTACTCCGTCGCGACCGGGCCGCGCCCGACGAGCTCCTCGACCTCGGCGACGAACTCGCTCCGGCTCTCGAACAGCGGCACCTCGGACTCCGCGAGGACCTCGTCGAGGTCGCGGGGGCCGTCCGGGCTCCGGATCGCGGCGTCGCCCTCCTGCGTAACCACGTCGCTGCGCTTCGCGGGCCACGTGAGCCGGGACGCGACGCGGGCGATCGGCTCGCCCGCCACGTCCGGCCCCTCGCCGAGCTCGACGACCGGTTCGCTCTCTTCGCCCTCGTCGTTGTCGCTCATGCCCCGCGGTTCCGCTCCGGCGACACTAATGGTTTCGATGCGGACCGCCCGGAGTCCCCCCTGATCGCACCGGGGGACCCCGGAATAATTCGGTGTCACAACTAAATCATTCAGCAGTAAACTCCGGTTGCGGAGTAGGCACACGACTCCCGAATCTCGCGTCGGACGCCCGAAACGGCGGTCCCTCGGTCGTTCTACCCCTCGCCGTTTCGGGGTCCATTCTCTCGGCGCCTCGCGCGCACCGCTCGCGTCGCTCGGTCGCCGACCGCCTCCGTCCCGCGGCCACCGCCATCCGCGGTCATCGTCACCGCTACCCGCGGTTGCCGTCACCGCCACCCGCGGTCGGTGTCGTTCAGCCGCTCGCGGCCGCTCGCCGTGACGACGACGAGGTCCTCGATCCGGCAGCCGAACCGGCCGTCGAGGTAGACGCCCGGCTCGACGGAGAACACCATCCCCGGCTCCAGCGCGCGGTCGTTGCCGGCGACGATATACGGCTCCTCGTGGATGTCGAGCCCCACCCCGTGACCGGTCCGGTGGACAAACGCGTCGCCGTACCCCGCCGCCTCGATCACCTCCCGCGCGGCCCGGTCGACCGCCCCGGCGGCGACGCCCGGCCCGACGGCGTCGACCGCGGCCGCCTGCGCCTCGCGGACCGCCTCGTGGACGCGCTCGTACTCCGCCGGGGGATCGCCGTCGAACACCAGTGTGCGCGTCTGGTCGGAGGGGTAGCCGTCGACGCGCGTCCCGAAGTCGAGCACCACGGGCTCGCCCGCGCGGATCTCGCGGTCGCCGTGGCCGTGATGGGGCTTCGCGCCGTTCGGCCCCGCGCCGACGATCGTCTCGAAGGCGACGCCGGTCCCGCCGTGGGCCGCCAGCCGGTCGCCGATCCGGTCGGCGAGCTCGCGCTCCGTCATGCCCACCGCGTCGGCGCCCAGCTCGCGGAGGTCGCGCACGGTCGCGTCCGCGGCGGCGGCCGCCTCGCGCAGCGCCGCCAGCTCGGCGTCGTCCTTGCGCGCCCGGAGGTCGCCGATGGCCTCGCTCGCGAGCCCCCAAGTCGCGTCCGGCGCCGCCGCGCGGAGGTCCTGCGCGAACGTCGCCCACATCGCGTCGTCGACGAGGAGGCGCCCCGCACGCAGGCCGCGGTCGGCGAGGAGGTCGCGGGCGGCCGCGACCGGGTCGTCGCCGTCGGCCCACGTCCGCACGTCGGCGACCGTCGTCTCCTCACGCACCTGTGCCTCGTACAGGTCCGGGACGAGGAGGGCGGGCGCGCCGTTTTCATCCTCCCTCCCCGCCGGCATCGCGAACAGAAAGTGACGCTCGCTCGGTTCCGCGTCGAATCCGGTGAGGTACCGGAGGTTCCGACTCGGGAAGCAGACGAGCCCGTCGGCGCCGACCTCCCGGAGCCGCGCCGCCGCCCGGCCACGGCGGTCCGCGTGGATGTCGTCGGTCATGTGCGCCCTCGGCGCGGCGCTCGCTTATAAGTAAGGACTCCTTGACGCGCGGTAAGCGGCGCATAACCATACGCGTCGCCGTGCTACAGGGAGTCATGAGCACCGAGAACGCGTCGACGTTCGACTGCCCGGAGTGCGCCGTCACCGCCCCGTCCGCGTCCGTCCCGTACGACCCCCTCGGCTACGCGGTCTGTCCGGTCTGCTCGTACGCGACGGGACCGGTCGACGAGGCGTAGCCCGTCCGAACCGGGCCGTTTTAGCCGCCTCGCCCGCCTCCTGTGGTATGAGCTGGACTCTGTGCCGCGACGACGACGCGATCACCGAGTGGGAGCGCGCCGACGGCTACGCGACGGTCCGGGTCCGCGAGCGCGCCGACGGCGGGTTCGTCGTCCGGCTCGACGTGATGGAGCAGGCCGCCGACGCGTCGACGTACGAGCGCGAGCGCTTCGGGGACCGCGAGGCCGCGCTCGACCGCGCCGCCGAGTGGCGCGAAGAGCGGGCGCTCGACGGCTGAATCCGGTCACCGCTCCGGATGAATCGGCGCGTCGAACCCACCCCTGACGAGCGGCTTCGCGACGTGGCGCCGGGCGCTCGGCGGCACCTCGTACCAGCCGGGCTCCAGCTCGCGGTCGACCTCGCGGTCGACCTTCCCCGGCGCGGCGGTCCCGCAGTCGCGGCAGCGGTACCCCTGCCCTCGCCCCGCCGACGACATCGACCGCCCGCAGTCCGGGCAGGTCGGCACGGCCGGCTCGGTCCGCACGAGGTCGCGTACCGCGAACTTCTCAAGCTTGAGCGTCGCGGTCGGCGCCCCGGCGCTCCCTCCCGCCGCGCTCTCGCTCCCGGCGTCGCGACGCTCGTGTTCGCCGCACAGCGTCACCCGGTCGCCGGGGCGGAGGGCGCGCACGCGGTCGCGGAAGCGCCCGGTCGGCGCGAAGGCGACGCATCTGAGGCGGGCCGCGTCGTCGTCGTCGGTCGCCGCCCCGGGCGGCGCGATGTCGACGTGGACGTGACCCCCCCGTTTCGTCTCCGGCTCGCTCGCGACCGCGCCGGCGATCCGGTATCCCGCGCCGTCGCGGAGGGCGCCGATCCGGCCGGGCGCGAGGTGGGCGTCGGTGCCCTGATTCGTGAGGAAGGTCGCGGCGCGCTCCACCGGCTCGCTCTCGATCGCTTCGGCGACCTCGCGGCACGCCCCCGGGTCGTCGCCGCGGATCCCGTGGAGGATCGGGCCGGGGGCGTTGGGGACGCAGACCGCCTCGCCGGTCCCGCGGTCGACGGTGTCCCAGACGGTCGGATACCCCGCGTCGGCCGCGGCGAAGACGCTCTCGACGTTGACCCGGCGGGGCGTCCCGCAGCGGTCCAGCTCGCGGTAGGAGATGCGTTCCGCCGTCCAGTCGTCGAACGCGACCGGGGCGCCGACCGCCGCGAGCGCGCCGATCCGGCCGCGGCCGGCGACGGCCGACTCCGCCGTCTCCCCGCCGGTCCCGAACGCGGCGTGCCGGTAGCCGTGGGCCTCGGCGAGCGACAGCGCCTCGTCGAGGGGGAGCCGGCGGCGGAGCGCGCGGCGGGCGAAGTCGGCGACGTCGTCGGGGATCCGTGACGCCGACGCGGCGCCGCCGTCCGAGGAGTCGACGGGAGCGCCCGGCAGGAACGGGTCCCCGGCGACGTCGACGTCGGCGACGACGAGACCAGGGGAGGTCCGCGGGTCGTCGGCGGCGGCGAACTCCCGGACGGCCTCGGCGGCGAGGTCGAACGCAGCCGCCGGGTCGACGCCGGAGACGTGGACCGCGACGGCGGCGTTCCCCCGCGTCTTGTGTCTCACCGCGGGGTTCAACCGGACGAGGAGCCGGCGTCGGACTCTCCCGCCGGCGGCCTCGAGCCGCTCCGCGAGCCGCGCGCCGACGTACGTCGTGCACATCCCCCGCTCGCGGGAGTCGGTGTCGTCGACGGCGACGATGGGCATGCGCGCCCTTGCCCGCTCCCGGACAAACCGGTTTCGGCCGGCCGTTCGGAGCCGTCCCGAGCGATTCGCCGTCGCTCGGCGCCGACGCGGTACTTAACCGCTCCGGCCGGGAGGACGGGGAAAACGCAAGCGGGCGACGGTTTCGAGCGGCCGCAAGTGACACAACGCATATATACGGCGAGCCGCCTATTTTCGGGTATGTCCCGGACTGCGCTGATCGAGAACGTCACCGCGATGCTCGAGGACGCGGGGTTCCTCGTCAGCGACCGGTGTGCGGTCCGGCCCAAGAGCTTCGACGTGGCGGCCCGGCGCGGCGAGGACCTGCTCCTCCTGAAGATCCTCGGCAACGTCGACGCGCTCGACGCGGAGACGGGCGCGGAGATGCGCCGGCTCGGGGAGTACCTGCGGGCGACGCCGATGGTGATCGGGGTCCGGACCCGCGACGAGGAGCTGAAGCCCGGCGTCGTCTACTTCCGGCACGGCGTCCCGGTGATCAACCCCGACACGGGGTACGACCTGTTCGTCGAGGGGATGCCGCCGCTCATCTACGCCGCGCCCGGCGGGCTCTACGTGAGCCTCGACGGCGACCTCCTCGCCGACGAGCGCGAGGAGCGCGGCTGGTCGCTCGGCCGGCTCGCGACCGAGCTCGGCGTCTCCCGGCGCACCGTCTCGAAGTACGAGGACGGGATGAACGCCTCCATCGAGGTCGCGATCCAGCTGGAGGAGCTGTTCGACGAGCCGTTCTCCAGCCCCGTCGACGTGCTGGAGGGCGCGGACGAGGTCCGCGACGCGGAGCCGACCCCCTCGGCGCCCGACACCGACCCCGACGACGAGCACGTCCTCGGCGTGCTCACCAACGCCGGCTTCACCGTCCACCCGACCGCGCGCGCGCCGTTCAAGGCCGTCTCGGAGGACGACCAGCGCGCCGAGACGCGGGTGCTCACCGGCCACTCGGCGTTCACCCCCGCGGCGGAGAAACGCGCACGGATCATGTCCTCGATCGGCGAGGTCGCCCGCACGCGGTCCGTCTACTTCACAGAGGAGGAGGAGCAGCGCGAGTCGGTCGACGGCACCGCCCTCGTCTCCTGCGAGGAGCTCGCGGGCATCACCGACCCGGAGGAGATCCGCGAGCTCATCCGCGACCGCGCCGCGGCGCCGTCCGAGGCCTGAGGGTCGGGGCCCGGAACGAGCGGTCAGAAGGTCCCGCTATCTGCCGAACAGCCGACTGAAGAAGCCGCCGCTCTCCGCCTCCTCGTTCCCCGCTTCTTCACTCTCCGACTCGTCGCCGTCCGCCGCCCCTTCGCCGCTCGTCGTCCTCTCGCCGCCTGTCGTCTCTTCGCCGCCGTTCGCGCCCCCGTCACCGCCGCCCTCCGAGAGGACGGTGTTCATCGTCCCGGTGTCGTCGTCGCGGAACGGGACGCTCCCCGCCAGCTCGTCGTCGTCCGGCGGCGCGGCTTCCCCCGTCTCTCCGGGATCCGGTCCGTCGCCGGCGGCGTCCGCGTCGATCGATTCCGCGCCGTCGGTCTCGTCGCCCTCGGACTCCGCGGCGTCGAACGCCGCCGCCTCGTCCTCCTCGATCATCGCTTCGAGGTCGTCGCCGCCGACGCGCCCCTCGCCGACGGTCTCCGTCTCGCCGGCCGTCGCTGCGTCCCCCTCGGAGACGGGGGCCTCGTCGGCGACGATGATCTCCTCCTCGTCGCCCGGATCGCTCAGTCCGCCCGACTCGGCGTCGGCGACGATGATGTCCTCGTCGCTCTCGGCCTCCCGGTCCCGCCGCGCCCGCTCCTCGTCGTCGCCGTCGTCCGGCCCGGCGTCCTCGCTCGTCTCACCGTCGTCCGTCTCACCGTCGCCGGTCTCGTCCTCGTCTGCCTCGGCGTTGCGGTCGTCGGTTCCGTCGTCGGTGTCGGTCGCCGCGTCCGCCCCATCGACGCGTTCCGCCTCGTCGACCTCCGTCGACTCCGCGCCGCCGGCATCGCCGAGCTCGTCCCCACCGGGGTCACCGACCCCGTCGCCCTCGATCGCCGCGCCGGTCAGCGCCCGGGCGAGGTCCCGGTAGGCCCGGGTCGCGGGCGCGTCCGGCGCGAACGTCGGGAGCGGGCGGTTCGCGGCCGCCGCCCGCACCACCGCGTCGTCCTCGGGGATCCGGCCGAGGACCGCCGCGTCGAGCACGTCGGCGACGTCGTCGGGTCCCCCGGCGCTCGTCCCGTCGGGGTCGGCGTCCGGGTCGACGCGGGTGATCGCGGCGCCGGCGACCGTGCCGCCGAGCCGCTCGGCGAGCTGTCGGGTCTTCTCGGTGTCGCCGAGGGCGCTCCGCTCGGCCGTCGAGACGAGGAGCGTCTCGTCGGCGACCGCGAGCGGGAGGCTGGAGTCGTGCGACAGCCCCGCGCCGGCGTCGACGAACACGTAGTCGGCGTCCTCGAAGGCCGCGACGACGTCCGCGAGCCCGGCGGGGTCCGCCGACGCGTAGGCGTCGAGGTCGGCCGCGCCGGGGACGGCGCGGAGCCCCTCGGGCCCCTCGTGGACCGCGTCGAGCGGCTCGGCCCGCCCCGCGAGCACGTCGTGGAGCGTCGTCTCGCCGGTCGTCACGCCCAGGGCGCCCGCGAGGTTCGCCATGCCGATGTCGGCGTCGATCGCGACGACGTCGGCGCCGGAACCCGCCAGAATCGTCGCCGTCGCCGCGGTCGTGGTGGTCTTCCCGACCCCACCTTTCGCCGACGCGACCGCATACACCGTTGCCATACGGTGACGGTCCGGCGACTGGTACTTAAATGTAGGCGGCGGCCGCCGGACCGGGGAGCGCTCGGTGCCGCGGATCCCCCTCCGATCCCCGCCGATACCGCGGGCGACGCCCGCGAACTTTCGCAAACACCTTATACGTCGCTTGTAGAGTTTCAGGCGATTAGTAGCATGGCCAGACCAGAGGTGCTCGATCGGATCAAGGAGGCTGAACGGGAGGCGGACGAGATCATCGCTGAGGCGGAATCGGACGCCGACGAGCGCCTCGCCGAGGCTCGAGAGCGCGCGGAGGCGATCCGCGAGGAGGCCGAGGAGGAGGCGGAGTCCGAGGCCGAGGAACGGCTCGAAGCGGCCCGCGAGGAGATCGAGGAACGCCGCCAGGAGATCCTCGACGCGGGCCGGTCCGACCGCGACGAGCTCGAACGCGAGGCCCGCGAGCGCGTGGACGCGGCCGTCGACTACGGGGTCGAACGGTTCGAGGAAGCGGTGAGACAACAGGCCGAGGAGGCGGTGGATGCTCAGGCCTGAGCGGATGAGCAAGGTGTCGGTGACGGGCTCGAAGCGCGTCATCGACGACGTCGTCGAGGCGGCGTACGAGCACCACTCCCTGCACGTCACGGAGTACGACGAGCGCTACGAGGGGTTCGCGCCCGGCGAGTCGCTCGACGGCGCCGAGACGGTGAACGAGCGGCTCGTCACCGTTCGCTCGCTGGAGAGCGTCCTCGACGTCGAGGGCGACGAGGTCGACGCGGCCCGCGCGATCGACGACGAGGAGCTCGAACGCGAGCTCGCCGACGTCCGCGAGCGCGTCAACGCGCTCAACGACCGACAGGACGAGCTTCGGGCCGAGATCCGCGACCGGGAAGAGGAGATCGACCGCATGGAGCCGTTCGCCGACCTCGACATCGATCTCGACCTCCTGCGCGGCTACGACTCGCTGGAGGTCGTCGTCGGCGAGGCCAAGCCCGACGCCGTCGAGGCGGCGCTCGCCGACGCCGAGGGCATCGACGCCGCCGAGGTGTTCGCCGGGAGGGGCGTCGTGGCGGTCTTTGCGAAGCCCGCAGACGGTGCTGAGGCCGGGGTCCTGCAGGACTCGCTCGTCGGCGTCGACATCGCGCTCCTGGAGGTCCCCGAGGCCGGGGCCAGCCCGAGCGAGTACGTCGCCGAGCTGGAGCGCGAGCGCGAGGAGCTCCGCGCCGACCTCGACGAGGTCGAGGCGGAGCTCGCGGACGTGAGAGAGGAGGCGGCCGGCTTCCTGCTCCGCGCCGAGGAGCAGCTCACCATCGAGGCCGAGAAGAAGGAGGCGCCGCTCTCGTTCGCGACCACCGAGAACGCCTTCGTCGCCGAGGGGTGGATCCCCACGGCGGCCTACGCCGACTTCGAGGCGGCCATCGCCGACGCCGTCGGCGACCACGCCGAGGTTGAGGAGCTCGAACGCGCCTCGTTCACGCCCGACGGCGACCACCACACCGAGGCGGTCGGCGACGCCGGAAACGAGGGCGGCTCCGCGACCGCCGGCGCCGACGCCGCGGACGCGAGCGCCGAGCGCGAGCCCGCCACCGACGGCGGCCACGCGGCGCACGGCGACGACGACCCGCCGGTAGTCCAGGACAACGGGGGCGCGGCGGGTCCCTTCGAACTGCTCGTGCAGGGGTTCGGCCGGCCGAAGTACTCGGAGTTCGACCCGACGCTCCTCGTCTTCCTCACGTTCCCGCTGATGTTCGGGTTCATGATCGGCGACGTCGGCTACGGCGTCCTGTACGCCGGGATCGGCGCCTTCCTCTACAACAGGTACGAGGGGGCGTTCCGCGAGCTCGGCGCCGTCGCGATGTGGGCCGGCGGGTTCACGATCCTGTTCGGGATCTACTTCGGGATCGACGTGTTCGGCTACCACGCGTACCAGCTGCTCGGCCTCCACTGGCCCGTCGACGGGAAGGGCCTCTCGCCGGCGGACATCGACTGGGCGCTGTCGTTCCTCGTCGTCAGCGTGCTGTTCGGGCTCGCCCACCTGAACGTGGGCCACGCCCTCTCGTTCGTGAGCAACTACCAGCAGCACGACCTCAGGCACGCGATGTACGAGGGCGGCTCGTGGCTGCTGATCCTCAACGGCGCCTGGGTCTGGATATTCAGCCAGCACGTCTCCGGCCCGAAGCCCGACTTCCTCTTCGAGTCGTTCTCGATCCTCACCTTCGGGGCGGTGTCGTTCGGCGGCTTCCCGGTCGCGGTCGGCTACGCCGCCATCGCGGCCGTCCTCGCGGGGGTCGTCCTGCTCGCGATCGGTGAGCCCCCGGAGCTCGCGGAGGTGCTCTCGCCCATCGTCAACGTCATCTCGTACGCCCGGATCATGGCGGTGCTGCTCGCGAAGGGCGGGATGGCGCTCGCGGTGAACCTGCTCGCGTTCGGCGCGTACATCGACGACGGCGGCGACGGGAGCTTCCACTTCATCTTCAGCGCCGACTACCTCGCCGAGGTGCAGAACACGGCCGACTACGAGCTCGTCTTCGCGGGGATGACGACCGCCTTCGACCCCGCGTCGGTCGGGCTCGTCGGCGTCGTCGCGCTCGTCGCCGGCGTCGTCGTGGCCGTCGTCGGCCACGTCGTCGTCCTCCTGCTCGGCGTCACGTCCGCCGGCATTCAGGCGGTGCGTCTCGAATACGTGGAGTTCTTCGGGAACTTCTACGAGGGCGGCGGCGACAGCTACCTGCCGTTCGGCTACGACCGGGAGTACACCACCGAGGAGTAGGCGGTCCGGCGGCGACGCCCCGCCGGCCGTCCCGATCGCTTCGGACTCGCGCTCTGCGCCCTCGGCCCGCCGCTCACCCCGGCCGCCGTCCGCGGGTACGCGCCCGCTTTAGCCGCGTTTCCGTCCCCGACTGCGGCCGCTCTATTCGGTCGTTTTGGGAAGCTTTATGACTACTGTGGCGGCAACTACCTACCGTTCGGAGACGAGCAACCGCAACTACTACCAATGCTTGAAGCTACCAACGCACTCGGGAACGCCGTACTGTCCACCGCCGGTGGAACGCTGACCAACCCTAGCGCCGCAGCCGCCCTCGCGGTCGGGCTCGCGGCCCTCGGCGCGGGATACGCGGAGCGCGGTATCGGTTCGGCCGCCGTCGGCGCGATGGCCGAAGACGACGATCTGTTCGTCAACGGGCTCATCCTGACGGTGCTTCCCGAGACGATCGTCATCCTCGCACTCGTCGTCGTCTTCATCGTCTGAGCGGCACCTCTTTCCACACAATGAGTTTGGACACTGTCGTTGAGGACGTTCGAGACGAAGCCCGCGCGCGTGCAGAGGAGATCCGCGAAGCGGCGGAGTCCGAGGCGGACGAGATCGTCGCCGAGGCGGAGACCGACGCCGAGCGCATCCGCGAGGAGCGGCTCGCAGAGGTCGATCGACAGATCGACCAGGAGCGCGAGCAGGCGCTCTCGTCGGCCAAACTCGAGGCCAAGCAGGAGCGGCTCGGGGCCCGGCGCGACGTCTTGGAGGACGTCCGCGACGACGTCGAGGCGGCGATCGCCGACCTCGACGACGACCGCCGGCGCGAGCTGACCGAGACGCTGCTCGACGCGACCCTCGCGGAGTTCGACGACGACGAGGACGTCGCCGTCTACACCCGCGCCGAGGACGTCGAGCTCCTCGAGGAGCTCGTCGCCGACCGCAACGCCGCGGTCGACGGCGAGACCGACTGTCTCGGCGGCGTCGTCGCCGAGAGCGACACCTCTCGCGTTCGCGTGAACAACACGTTCGACTCGGTCCTGGAGTCGGTCTGGGACGACGAGTTGAAGAGCATCTCGGAGCGACTGTTCGACCAATGAGCGCCGCCGGGAGCTCGAACCCAGAGTACGTCGTCGCGCGGGTTCGTGCCCGCCGCGGCAGCCTCT
>NZ_CVRT01000076.1 GCF_001261915.1 Halorubrum sp. SD626R | reverse complement strand
ATCTCGTCGAATTACAGGACGAACATGTAACTCTCTGAGGATTTCAACAGAGCCACATCTACAGAAATTGTCCCGGAAGGAACTCTTCTTATCGTTTCTAGATCTGGAATCCTTGAACACACTATTCCCGTTGCAGTGGCCACGAAAGAAGTCGCGATCAATCAGGACATCCGAGCATATGTACCACAAGAGGATAGAATTCAAGTCCGGTTTCTACGAGATGTGATTATTGGACATGAGCAGCCACTGCTAAAATTGTGGAGACAACAAGGCGCAACAGTACAGAGCTTAAATTCTCTTTCCGTTTCAGAGACGCCATTCCCAGTACCCCCGAAGAGCGTCCAGAAAGAAATCATAAACTACTGCTCTGACAAAGTGTCCGCGATAGATCAATCTATTTCAGCGGTTAATTCCTTGAAAAAGAGCCTAGATGAGAAACGAGTAACGCAGATTTGGGAGGAGATCACACACTCTAAGCCCACCGATAAAGAGCGATATGAGACTGAAATTCCATGGTTGGGTATGATCCCGGAAGATTGGGGTGTGGCGAAAATCGGATGGAAATATGATATCCAACTGGGAAAGATGCTGGATGAATCTGAGATCGTTGGAGATAATCTAGAACCGTATCTTCGGAACAAAGACGTTCAGTGGTGGGAAATTAATACAGAGGACCTTCCTCAGATGGATTTCACCGAACAAGAGAAATCCAAATACCAACTGAAAGAAGGGGATATATTGGTCTGTGAAGGTGGTGAAGCCGGCCGCAGTGCTATTTGGGAGGGATCCGATCAGGAAATACTTTATCAAAAAGCTCTACACAGGGTAAGACCGCGAAACAGCGAGCAGGTCCCTGAGTTTTTCTGCTACTTTATGGAATTTGCCGTGAAAAAGGATATATTCTCTTCAAAGACCAACCAAAGTACAATTGAACATGTCACGGTAGAAAAGCTAAGCAATCAAGAGATTCCCGTACCACCTTACGAACAGCAAAAAGAAATAGTAAGTAGACTATCGAATACGGTAGAAAAAATTGAGTCAGCGAAAGCTAACCTAGACCGTATTGAGACCTTGCTTGAAGAAAAGCGCCAAGCTCTCATCACCGCCGCAGTTACGGGTCAAATTGATATGTCTAAGGAAAAAGGTGTTACTCAAGGCGACGATTAATGAGTAAACCCTACGACGAGAAGGCCTTTGAAAACGAGATCGCGTCCGCCCTCCTCAATCGCGGCTACGTCGAAATGCCGAGCGATCGGTTCGACGCTGAACGCGGCCTCTTCCCCCAGCAGATCGTCTCGTTCGTGAAGGAGACCCAGCCAGAGGCATGGGAAAAACTGGAGACCGCACACAAGGGTAACGCCCGCCAGCGCTTCCTCCAAGAGCTCACCAGCGCGATCGAACGCCAAGGGACCCTCGAACTGCTTCGACACGGGCTTCACACGACGGGGACGAAGATCGACCTCGCGACGTTCCAGCCCAACACCGGGATCAACCCCGAACTCCAGCGAAAGTACGACGCCAACGTCCTCGGCGTCACCCAGCAGCTCCACCACTCCGCGACGAACCCCGACCGGAGCGTCGACCTCGCATTGAGCATCAACGGGATCCCGGTCGCGACCGCCGAACTCAAGAACACCTTCACCGACCAGACGTCGCAAGACGCCCGCGAACAGTACAAGAACCGCGACCCGAGTGAGCCGGTCCTCCGGTTCAAGCGCGGCGCGCTGGTCCACTTCGCGATCGACCAGAACGAGGTCTACTACACGACCGAACTCGACGGCGACGACACCAACTTCCTCCCGTTCAACAAGGGTCACGAGAAGGGTGGCGGGAACCCGCCGCGCGAGGACGACCACCGGACCGCCTACCTCTGGAAGGAGGTCTGGGAGAAAGACAGCTGGATGGACATCATCCAGCGGTTCATCCATATCGATACCGAGGAGATCAAGAAGGACGGCGTCACCGTCGAGGAGGACGAGACGCTGATCTTCCCGCGGTACCATCAACTGGAATGCGTCCGCCAACTGGTGGACAGCGCGAAACGCGAGGGCTCGGGCGAGGACTACCTCGTCCAACACTCTACGGGAAGCGGGAAGAGCAAGTCCATCGCGTGGCTCGTTCACCGCCTCGTCTCGCTTCATAACGACGACGATGAGGCTGTCTTCGACGGCGTCGTCGTCGTCACCGACCGGACGATTCTGGACGAACAGCTCAGGAACACGATCTACGAGCTCGACCACAAGACCGGCGTCGTTCACGGGATCACCGGCGAAAAGGGGCCGAAGTCGGAGGAACTCGCGGGGGCGCTCGAAGCCGGCAAGCCGGTCATCATCACGACGCTCCAGACCTTCCCGTACGTCATCGAACACACCCAGTCGCTCCCCGAGCGAGACTACGCGATCGTCGTCGACGAGGCACACAGCAGCCAGACCGGCGAGATGTCCGCCGAGATGAAGGGGATCCTCTCGGGCGTGGACGAAGAGGAGATCGAGGACGCCGAAGACGCCATCGTCGCCAGTGCCGAAGCCCGGAGCAAACAGCCGAACCTCAGCTTCTTCGCGTTCACCGCGACGCCGAAGGCGAAGACGCTCCAGATGTTCGGCGAGCCTGATGGGGACGGCGGCTACGAGCCCTTCCACCTCTACTCGATGCAGCAGGCCATAGACGAGGGCTTCATCCTCGATGTGCTCAGGAACTACACGACGTACGAGACGTTCTACAACGTCGCGAAGGTGGTCGAGGAGGACCCGCAGGTACCCGAAAAGAAGGCGGTCAAAGCCATCTCGCGGTTCCTGAAGCTCCACCCGCACAACGTCTCACAGAAGGTCGAGATCATCGTCGAGCACTTCCGGAACAACACGCGGCACAAGATCGGCGGGAAGGCGAAAGCGATGATCGTTACCTCCTCGCGCTCTCACGCCGTCCGGTACAAGAAGGCCATCGACGAGTACATCGAGGAGAACGGCTACAATCTGAGCGCGCTCGTGGCGTTCTCGGGCACAGTTGAGGACGACGGCCAGAGTTACACCGAGGAGGGGATGAACGACGGGATCAAGGAGTCCGAGCTCCCGAACGCCTTCGACAGCCAAGCGCACCAGGTCCTCGTCGTCGCCGACAAGTACCAGACCGGCTTCGACCAGCCGCTGCTCCACACGATGTACGTGGATAAGAAGCTCTCCGGGATTCAGGCGGTCCAGACGCTTTCCCGTCTGAACCGGACGCACCCCGGCAAGGAGGATACGTTCGTCCTCGATTTCGAGAACGAGCAGTCCGATATTAAAGAAGCGTTCGAGCCATTCTACGGGAAGACAACAGTTACCGAGGAGACTGATCCGCAACATCTCCAGCAGTTGGCGAGTGAGGTGAAGTCGTTCCGTATCTTCGACCAGAGCACCGTCGACCAGTTCGCCGAAGTGTTCTTTGATCCCGAAAACACCGGAACTGAGGGGGCACACGCGAAGCTGAGCAGTCTCGTCCAACCAGCGCGCGATGAGTTTGTCACGTCCGACGTAGAGACGCAGGAGGAGTTCCGATCGACGCTCCGCTCGTTCCTTCGCCTCTACAAGTTCCAGTCACAGATCGTCAGCTACGCGGATACGCACCTAGAGAAGCTCTACACCTTCGGACGGTTCCTCTACAAGGAGCTGCCGAAGGGGTCGGGGCAGCCCGATGTCGAGTTTGACGACGAGCTCGCGCTCCAATACTACCGGCTCGAAAAGTCGGAGGAAGGAGAGATCGATATCGACACGACCGACGGGAAGGTACAAGGTCCGACCGAGACCGGAACCGGTGGAGGAGGTGACGATGACGAGGTCGAGCTTTCGACCATCGTTGAGAAGATCAACGAGAAGCTCGGCACCGACTTCACCGAAGCAGATCAGCTCTTCCTCGAACAGCTGAAAGAGGATGCACTCGAAGACGATCACCTCCGTCGGTCTGCGCGGGTCAACAGTCGCGAGAACTTCGCACTAGAGTTTGACAGCGCACTCACGGACATGTTCATCGACCGGATGGACCAAAACGAAGAGCTGTTCGCTGAATTCATGGACAACGACGAAGTTCAGGAGGTCATCACGGAGCATCTTCGTCAGCAGGTGTATCAGGAAAGTCAGCAGGCGGAAGGGTAGGGTAGTCGAACAGTGGTCTCGTCCTCTCAGCACGTCTCTTCTTGGTTCACACCCCCTCCGGGTCGAAATTTATCACCAACCGCTCTTTCGCGTCCTTCGCCTCGCCACGCTTCCCGCTGTTGATGAACCGCTTCTCGTCGCGGTCGAGCACGTACACGTCCTCGAACGTCTCCGGTAGGTCCTCGTACGAACAGATCCAGTCGCCCTCCAACCCTGCGAGCCCGTCAACGAGCGCCTCGTGGTCAATCGTGTTCACGAGGTAGTAGTCCTCGTAGCCGACGTACGGGGGGTCACAGTAGAATACGGTGTCCTCGCTGTCGTACTTCTCGAAGACGTCGGCCCAGTCGAGGTTCTCGACGACCACGTCCCCAAATCGCTCCGCGAACTCGTCGAGGCGGTCGACCTTGTTCGCGTACGACAGAGCCCGGCTTCGGACCTTGGAGGTCCCGAACCCGGCTGGGGCCTCGTACTTCGCGCCCCACTGCGTATACCGGAGGTAGAAGAACTGCCCGGCGCGCTCGATCGGGTCGCTGGGCCGGTAGCCGTGGTAGAACTTGTGCGCCCACTCGTCGTGGAGCTCCCGCGAGTACGGCGTCGCTTCGAGCCACTCGATCAGCTCTCCGGAGCGGTCGCGAAGGACCTCGAAGAACTGCACGAGGTCGCCGTCGCGGTCGTTGTACACCTCGACGTCGCTCGTGTCTGGGTCCTTGTTCGCGAGCACGCCGGCGGCGCCCCCGAAGACTTCCACGAAGCAGGCGTGCTCCGGGACCTGGTCGAGGATCCACGACGCGAAGCGACTCTTCCCACCGGGGAACGGGAATACGGCGTCTGCCATCAGGTGCCCCCGTCGAGCCGCTCGCCGACTAGGTCCGCGACGCGCTCCACCCACTCCGGCATGTCGACGTCGTGAGCACTGTGGCCCTCGCAGAAGGTCCGCGTGACGTCGAGCGTGCCGTTCACCATCCGCGCGTCGAGCTGCCAGTCGAGCTGGTTCGCCGCCTCGATCTCGACGCGGAGCGTGGAGTTCGCGTCGACGCTGACGACCGCACGAGCGTGGTTGGGGCTGCGACCGCGAATCCGCTCGTCGGCGAGGTTGACGTCGAACTCCGTCGTCTGTGCGTTACCGTCGTGAACCGGCTGCTTCGAAGCCATACTGCTCGCTGGTTGTCGGTTCCGGTTTAGTCTGACCCGGACGGTTCCGGACGGTTCCGGACGCCGGTAAGCGGCACGCGGTCATGTAGTTTGTCGTCTTCGGGATGGGTTCCAGATGTCCGAACCGGTCGACATCGTATTGTGTTAGTCCCGCTATATGACGCCCACTGATCACAACATTCTGCTGACGTGATCGGCCGATAAACTCGGAGATATATTTCAGTCGAATTATACCCTAGGTTATTATTGTGATCCTGAGTGAAATGTGAGTATGGGCAGCTCCGAGTATGAGATCCCTAACGATTCGGCTGTGTCACCCGGGGATATTGAATCAGGTGCTGACCTCGGGGGCGCTGATCTCTCGGATGCCGCGCTTATGGGAGCAAACCTCTCGGAAGCCGACCTGCGAAATGCGGATATCACGGGTTCTGTCCTAGTTGAGGCCGATCTCACTGGGGCCACTCTATCAGGTGCTGATCTCACAGATGCTGATCTATATCGAGCCAACTTGGCGGATGCTGATCTGCGTGACTCCGATCTTTCGGGGGCCAACCTAATTGATGCAGACCTCTCTGCGGCCACTCTGGAAGGAGCCGATCTTATAGATGCTGATCTGTATCATGCAGACCTCTCGGAGGCCACACTAGTTGGTGCTGATCTTTCAGAGGTTGATTTATACCGCGCTGACCTCCCAGAAGCTACTCTGCGTAACGCCAACCTTTCGGAAGCCACCCTCCGTAAAGCCGATCTTTTTGAAACCGATCTTTATCATGCCAACCTCTCGGAGGCTGATCTCTCCCGTACTGGTCTTTCAGAGACGAACCTTCGCAACGCCGATCTCATAGAAGCCAACTTGCGAAACGCTGACCTCGTGGGTGCCAATCTTCGTGACGCCGACCTTTCGAAGGCCGACATAGCTGGTGCAGACATCTCTACGGCCAATCTAACGCGCTCTCAGCTAGAGGATGTGCTTCTATGGAACACATCTCTTTCAGGAGTATTAGTCTCCCGAGAAACCGCGTTTGATGCGCCGAAGGAACGTATTGAACAACTAGCAGATGACGAAGAGACGAATTCTCTCACCGATCCCACTGATCGTTATGATGCGATAGCGAGGGCAAATAACGAACTCAAAACTGTGTACAGTAACAACGGGCTCATTAGCCAAGCTAGGAAAGCCCGCTCGCGAGAGCGACGTGCTCGCCGCCGTGAGGCCAAGGCTGATGATACAATTCAAGGCACAGTAGCTTGGCTGGGATCGCTTCTATCGCGGTTGACAACCGGTTATGGTGTGGACTTACGTCCGGTGATCCTCGTCATGATAGCGCTGTTTCTCGGTTCAGCAGTGGTGTACTCAACGAGTGAGATGAGTCTCGGTAGAAGCCTATATTACAGTGTAGTTACATTTACGACGTCACCACCTGGAGATCCAGATCCGGGTCTGATGCGTGTAGTCGCCGGAATTGAGACCTTCTTGGGCACAACGATGATTGTGTTCCTCGGCTACGTCTTAGGCGCCCGCGAGCAGGTATAACCGCCCGCGGGTTATGCAAACACAGCTGGAATGAAGACTCAGAACCAGAATCATTGCATGACTAGGATTTGCTGAGAGTATCGTCTTGGCTGTCAACCCCCACGAGACTGTAGCGCTTCGTCCCGCCACGCTGCTCGACATCAACGAGGTTGTAGTGATCTAGCTTCGGTAAATGGTTCTCCCGGAGGTACCGTAGTGTCACCGGGTCATCGTGGGTTTCCTGGTACCGCGCGTACAGTTCCTTCTGTATGAGGCCGTCCTCCTCGGCGAGGACCTCGTACAGTGCCCGCTGATGGGTGTTCAGTTTTGAGATCGTTTTCTGGCGGACTTCTTGCTCGGCGTCGGCGACCGCGTCATCGACGAGTCGGGCGGGGATCGTCGAGAGCCCCTCGCGACTGGCCATCTGCGCCCCAACTCGCAGCGCTGTGATCGCCTGGCGCGCGTCTCCTTCAGAGAGGCGTGCGATACGCCTAAGAATGTCTTCGTTGACGGCACCGGGGTTGAGTCCCCCGCGAGCTCGGCGGGTGAGGATTTTCGTGATAGTGTCTTCGCCGTAGGTGTCGAACCGAACTCGGTAGGCGACGCTGATCCGCGAGGTGATCCGGTCGTCGAGGTCGGCGAGGAGGTCGACCTCGCGGTTCGCGATGCCGATCCACGAGAGTCCGTGGATATCGTGGAGGTCGTAGAGCACCTCGGTCCCGCGGAGCTGGTCGACCTCGTCGAGGATGACGACGCCCGGGCCGCGGAGGTTGTTCGTGATCAGGTCGATGAGCCGGCTGGTCGAGGACGATCGCGGAAGCGCCGCGCCGACCAGGTCCCGAGCGAGCTGTTCAAGCACCGCGTTCCTAGTGTAGTCCCGCCAACAGTTAACGTAGGCGTGGGGGACTTCGAGGACTTCCTGCCGGAGCTCGCGAACGGCGGCTCTCGCGACGGTCGTCTTCCCGACACCGGAGGGGCCGAACAGGAAGCAGTTCTCGGCACGAAGCCCGTCTTCGATCGGCGCGAGGGCGTTCGTCACCTCATTCATGTGGCTATTCCGGCCGACAATCGGGGAGGGCAGGTGATCGTCGCCGAAGATCCTTCCGTCGCGTATCACGTCTGAATCGGTCATGGCGGGGAAACATAAGCCGACCCCCGAGTGTTCCGAACGGTTCCGGATGATTCAATAACGACAGAACGCTTATTCGAGGGGTCCGCGAAAGAGGGGTATGGCGAGTGCGACACGCGACCCGTCCAACGGAGAGGGGGTCGAGTTCATTCACGAGGATGACGGCTCGATCACCGCGAAGGACATCGAGACTGGTGTCGCGTCGTTCGGCGAGACGAAGGCAGAAGCCCTCCGGATGCTCGCGGAGGCGATCGAGCTTCACGAAGGCGGCGGCGAGCCCGTGACCGAAGAGGACCTCGAAGAGTGGGGCCTCGAGAACGCGGAGCCCGGCGACGAGGATCTTCCTGAGTTCATGGAGTGAATGGTCCGGACGAACTTTTCCGGACGTGAGATCGCGTCGGTACTCCACGACTTCGGCTACAAGCGCGTCGGTCGAGTCGGCAGTCACCTGAAGATGCGGTACGAGTCACCAGACACGGGCGAGGTTCGGATCGTGACTGTTCCGATGGCGTCCGAAGACGAGATCCCTACCGGAACACTACAGTCGATCGCTGACCAGTGCGGCGCCGACGACTTCCACGCGTGGTGCGAGTGGATCGACGAGCATCGTTGATTCACGACTTGTTATACAAGTCGATAAACAAACCCCCGAAAGCGGCCCGATCACGCCGATCACCGGCTGGGTTCTGCCGCATTAAGTGAGAGCTTGTTTAGGAAGCTCACATGGGTAACCACGAAGAAGGTCAGTATCCCTGGAGAGATCGCGACCGCTTAGAAGAATTGTATATCGATGAGCAAAGGACTCAAAGAGAAATTTCTGAGATTTTGGGATGTGGTCAGGACACAATAAAGAGATGGTTACACCGGTTTGACATACCCACTCGTACTGATGCCGGTCCGGCAGAAATGGCTGAAGCCAGGCGGGTAAACCGCGTAACGTACGATACATCTCGCGGATATCCAAGGGCACGGTCAAGTAACCCAAATGGAGGGGTCGATTCTGTCAGAATCCATCGTCTGCTAGCGATTTCAGAATATGGTGCTGAGAAGGTTTCTGGAAACGTTGTACATCACAAGAACACAATTCCGTGGGATAACCGTCCATCGAATATTGAGGTAATGTCTCGTGGAGAACATTCGGCGCATCACAACAAGGAGAGGTCTTCGAAATGAGATTAGAGTCAACACGAAACTCTGAGGTCTACCGTGTTTGGCTCACGGACGACGACCTCGAGGAGCTGCGGCGGGCCGCGGGGAGTCACCGCGACGACCTCGTGATCCAGCTCGGCGGCTTCGTCGGGCTCCGCGCCTTCGAGATCCCGCAGGTCGCGCCGAAGCACGTCAAACGCACCCCGGACGGCGACCACTTTCGGCTCCGCGTCCCCGAGGGCAAGGACACGACCGGTAGCGGCGGGAAGCCTCGCGACGCCTACCTCCCGCGGGAGGTCGAGGGCGACATCCACCGGTACGTCCGGTCGGAAGACGTCGGCCGCCACAAGCCGATCGTGGACCTCACCGAGAGCGGCGTCCGAGCGGTCGTCAAACGCACAGCCGAACGCGCGGCCGATGCGACGGGCGACGAGGACTTCCGTCACGTCTCGAGTCACGACCTTCGGCGCCGGTTCGCGCAGCGGCTCTTGGTTGACCGGCAAATGAACCCCCGTGTCGTCATGACTGTCGGCGGGTGGGATTCGTTCCAAGCGATCGAGCCTTACCTGAACGCACCGACGCCTGAGGTCGTAAACGATGCCTTCGAAGAGGCTGGATTCGAGTAAAACTCAGAAACCTACCTCGCTGGATCTATTGAAATCCTCAGCGGCTGATACAAACAGCTTGCTGAATACAACGCGCAAGTCAGTCATCTGCTTCAGCGAACACAAAAGGGTAGTAGAAAAGTTGCGTGTACATACAGGCCACTTGTCGTAACACTATTGACAATTGAGTGTCTATAATGAATTTGAGCATAAACCAGAAAAGCCGTCTCTCGGTTCTCCTCGGGCTCCTCGGTATCCTCGTCTCACTGTTTCTCATTGCTCAGGGAACTGGTCTCGTCTGACCCAATCTCTGACCAAACTACCGATTGGCCGTGCTGAACTCACCCTCTGGGCCTTGTTTAGACGCAGCGTAGACCGGACGGAATGGTCGCTGTCTGAAGAGTGAGATCGAACAGAGAGGCCTTCATACACTGATCCTGTTCAGCTGATACAGACACTAGCCCACGAAATCAGGAGCGTCTAAACAAGGCCCGCCCTCTATAGTCAGCAAACACTCCAAAATATATCACTACTCAAGGGTTTTAACAGAGCCACCCTACTCAAATTCAATTCAAAAACAGTCTATCAGTCGCTTCGTTTTGCCGGCCGCCGAATCTCCGCCGTATCTGATCCTTCCTCCACGTAGAACGGGATCTGATCACCCTGCTCGATCTCCCACTCCTCCGCGAGCGGTCGCGGAATAGTCACAGTCACACTACCGTCTCCTTCCTGTGCGGTGCGACAGTCGGCGAATCGGTTCTGAATGCCCATACGAACTCAGCCGTCGGTTGGAATATAAATCACCAGAACCCACCAGAATCCCTTAGATAGGTCCCTGTAACCTCCGAATTTTCTGTGATTTAGACGACGGCGCCGCGACGTCCCGATGTCGAGCCATCGGACCGGTTCGGCTGTGGAAGGTATGAACGACGACGATACTGGCTCTGAGGAAGAGCCCGACGGCGAGTCGAAGCGGTGGATCGACTGGCGGAACCGCGGAGGGTCGGCGTGACCCCAACCCGGGTGCGGGGGGCCTGCGAGTGAGCCGCGTTCCCGACGGGATCGCGGTCTCGGAGGCGTTCGCGTCCTATCTTAATGAGTTCCGCGCGGCGTACCCGCTCGACGTCGAACTGGCACGCAAACACGGCTGTTACCACACTCTCATGACACGAAGATGGACCAGCGGTAGTTACGGAGGAATCGCATGAACATCACTGTCAAACGGATTTTTATCGGGCTGCTCGCGACGTTGCTGGTAACGTCACTGGCGGCGCCAGCGGCCATGGCGGCACCAGACTTCAACGAGAACGCGAGCGCGGCGCAGAACCCGTACATCGAGGCGGACGTGACGGTCGAGAATTTCGACCGCGCGACCATGGAGCCGGGTCAGTACGAAGATGACTCCGGCGAGATCGCGACGCTACCCGCAACCGTTGACCAGAGCCAAGATGTCGACGACATCGGCACTGGGACGGTCAACCCGTACGGATTCGTTGCGACTGATGTCGACTTCGAGGACGGCGCCGCGTTCCCGCACGCTGACGAGAATGTCAGCGCGGTCCACAACGAGTCGCGATGGACCGTCGACGAGTCCGGATCGGCCGGCACGCTGACCGTTTCTGACTCGTCGACGGCGCCGGGCGTCGAAGCGCTCGAAGTCTCGACGAGCTCGCAGACGAGCGGCGACACGGCGATGGCGAGCTTCTCAGACGTGGGCATCACCAGCGACGCGCAGAAGCGGTACCTGCAGGCGATGCTCGACGTGGACACCCTCGACTCCGGTGCGACGGTCGAGATCCGCGCTGTCGACGCTGACGGCGACTACGTCACCACGATGGTCGACGCTAGCGCGACCGCCAGTGACGACGACGTGATCGGGACTGGAACGGGAGAAGGCTACGTCATCCAAGAGCAGGTCGGCGCCCTGACGACGCAGGGCAGCGGCGACGGCACGATGGGTGAGATCCAGTCGATCGACATCGTCGTCGAGGATGGCGACGCGACGGTCACGCTGTCGGCGCTGAATGCGGACAAGACTTCGGAGTGGTCGTTCGGTGACAAGCGGGTCGACACTGACGATGACGACGACTTCGAGACCGAGACGATTCGCGACGTGAGCGAGCCGGGCGCGGTGCAGGTCTACGACATGGGCACGCTCGGGTCGGCCTTCGCGAACGCGGAGATCTCGGGTCTCGAAATGCCGATGGAGTTCCGTGCCTCGGACCTCGAGAACGACGAACAAGAAGTCAACGTGAGCTTCGAGGCGGCAGAGTCGTACCCGAGCTTCGAGCACCGGATGGAGGCCTACTACCGGCTCGGACTGCCGTCGGCCTACGACGTGAGCTACGCCAATGCGGAACTCAAACAGGATGTCACCGTCCCGAACTCTCGGTACCAGACCGTCGAGGTCTCAGAGGGTGCGTCTGACACCGACTTCTCCGAGATCAGCGGCTGGACCAGCGTCCTCGGTTCGCTCGGCTCACAGGGCGATACCGTGACGCTCGATAATACGATTCAGCCCGGTCAGGAGATCGGCTACCACGCGACCGTACTCGTCACCAGCGACGAGAAGAGCGCAGTGGAGGACATCGGCGGCGGAGTCGGACAGTTCTCCAGCTCGGATGGTGGGCTGTGGGACATGATCGTCTCACCGTTCGGTGCCATCGCCGGCCTGCTCGGCGGCGGGTTCCTCGCCCGTATCCGGGGGCTGATCTGAGATGGCTGCATCCGCCGGATCAGCCGGTGGCGGAACCAACTGGATCAGCCGGCTCAATCGCGTGGGTCAAGTCGATGATATCGACGGTGCGCTCACCCGGTTGCTGTTCCTGCCGATAGCGGCCTTCTTCATTCAGGCCGCGAACGCTGTCGAGGCGATTAGCAACGTCTTCATCAATCCGCTCGGTGCGTTCGCCGGCGGTCTTGAATCGATCGTCCGATCGCTGCTCGGCGATGGCGCGGCCGGGATCATCGAAGCCGGTGCCGAGGCGTCGCAGGCTGACATCTCGCTCTTCGGGATCGGTGGCTTCCCGGTGTCGCTGGCGGTCGTGTTCGCCGGCGCGTTCGTGCTCTCGTGGTACCTGTCGCGTCAGGACACAAGCGACACGATCCCGTTCAGCTTCACGGACATCCCATTCCTCGGCGTCGAGGAAGACCCAGAGGAGGGCTAACAGATGTCGGCCCGTGACGACTTCTGGCAAAGCGGGCTTCCGTTCATCAGCTCTGCGGAGGGCAGACGCGTCGACTGGACCGACGTCGGGCTCGCATCGCTCGGCGCCGTGCTCACATCCGTCTACAGCAACATCGCGGCGACAATCGCGACCCTGTGGGACGTGCTCGTCATCGACCGTGCGAACGACATCTCGACGGCGTATACCGGCTACGTAAACGACCTGTTCGCTGGTGGATCCAAGGCACTCTCGTTCGGCGCGGCGAGGAGCTTCGCGTCAGATACCGGGATAGTCGGCGCCCTGGTACTCGTCGCAGCCGGCGGATACCTGCTCGCTCAAGCCGTGGAGGTGATTCGCGATGACTGATCACCTTCATCGGCTGATCGCGGTCCTCATCGGCTGGCTCACGCTCGCAGACCACGCGCTTCCAGATCAGACGCCGGATCCAGTGACCAGCACGGGACCGCCGGTCGATCTCACGCTTTACTGTGAGGGTGACATCGGCTCCGGCGGTGATTTCGGTGGCGGTGGGAGCGGAGGCGGAAGTAGTGGTTCCTCTGGACCTTCACTTCCGACTTGGATATTCGATCTTGAGCCGCTCAAAAACTACGTCGGGACGCTCGCCTCGTTCGCGAGTAACCCACTGCGGTTCCTTCGAGGGAGAGCGATTCCGCCGATACTCGGTGCGATCTTCGGGTTCACGTTCGACCTCGCGAATATCGTCTCCCGGCCGTTCGAAGCCGTGCTCGGCTCGCTTAACCTTGCGAGCGCTTCGGTGAGCACAGCAACGCAGGCGGTTACACGACCGGTCGGAAACGTGGTGAGCAACGGTTCCGCGACGATCGTCTGGATATCGGAGCCGTTCGGACCGCTTCAGCCGTTCATCGCGGCTGCACTGGTAATCGTCTCCGCATACGGTCTGGTTATCTTAGGCATCAGGCTCGCGAGAGCCATCGCCGACGCGATACCGATCGTGAGTGGAGTCGAGACGTTCCTCTTCGGGTGATTACGAATGGAACTCAGAGAACTACTGACGGAGCCGAAGGCGGTCGCGACGGCGACTGGCGGAGCCTTACTGCAGCTGCTGGGGGTAACGTGGCTCGACCCGGTCGCGAGCGTCGTGGTCGCGAACATCGGAACGGTGTTCACGGCGCTGTCTATCAGCGGCTTCACAATCGCGCCGGAGGTGGCGTGGATTCCCGAAGGAGCGCTGACGAAGCTGACACTGCTCGCTGCGGCCGTCTACGTGGTGAAACTGCTGGATAGCCTTTCAGACCAACTCAAACAGAAACTCGACAATGGCGATAGCTAACGCGGAAACAAAGGTGTATCGAGCAGGGGGTGATCAGCGATGAACATCCTCGGTACAGTCACTCTCTGGGGATTCGGAGTGGTGATCGGCGTCATCGGCGTGATGGCGCTGATCTACTGGGTCCTCGACGAGTGGCGGGATGCAGAGGACATCAACGAGCTCGTCGAGGGCGTCGGGAACCGCTCGGGCTCGGCGATCGTCGTGACCGTGGGCGTCCTGCTGACCATCGGCGACCAGATCATCCAGCTGATCACGGACCTGATCGGCATGATCGACGCGCCGGTCGTGGTCGGCCACATCGTCGGTGGCTTCCTCGGATGGCTCGGTCTTCAGGGCCTGATCACGAACGGTCAGTTCTTGGCCCTCTTCGGGGTCGTGACGGTCATCGCGCTGATCTGGCGGGCCTCAACAACCCGCGGGAGGGGGATCTAGATGGCACTCCCGATCGACGCGATTCCGATCGCAGCCGGCCGCTCGATCGCTGGTGCGCTCGTCATCACCGTCCTGCTGTACTGGACGTACGAGCGGCTCGTCGGCGAGGGTGCCGATCCCGTGCTCCGTTCGTCGATGTCGAGCGACACGGGGTCGGCGTCGATCCTGCTGTCCGGGTCGAAGGCGGTGATGACGCTGGCCGTCGTCGCCGGCGCGGTGCTACTCGCGCCAGTCGCCGGCGGCCCGGTCGTCGACGCGACCCGCCCGGTGCTGCTCGGTCTCGGTGGGCTCGTCGTCGCACACTGGATTGTCGAGAAGGAGGAGCGTGAATAGCCATGGCGGTGATCGATACCGAATCTGAGCCGGACTGGGTCGAAGACGCGTGGAGCCAGCAAGAGGGAGATCTTCGGCTTCGGGACGCGGTAAAACCGAAGCACAGAGCGATAACTGCGGTCTCACTAATCTGCTTCGCGAGCACAGGAGTCTTTGCAGGTGTAGCTGCGGAGTCCTTGATCGCAGGCGACACCACGTTTTCTGGACTGGTACTGCTCGCAACAGCGGCGTTCGCGTACATAGCGCTGATCGCGACCGACGAGCTCCAGTGTCAGATCAGCACCGAGCACGAGTGTCGTTCGTGCTGGGAGGAAACCGCCCGCTGGGAGGCTGATAGCTGATGGCGATGTTCCTACAGATCGACGAGAAGGCGGCCGTGCTAATCCTCGCTGCGGTGATCCTCGGAATCTGGTTCTACGTCGCGCCTGACCAGGCCGCGTCGACGTTCGTCGGGATCAAAGAAGCTCTTCTGGGGGTGCTCCCGTAGATGCGCCGCCGGATACTTCTCTTCTCCATAGCGGCGCTCCTGCTCGTCGCGCCGGTCATAGCAGTTGTACCGGCCACGGCCCAAGATACAGCTCCGACGTCGAACACGACTGTCGAGCAGAGCAACATCGACTATACTCTCGACGAGCTCCGCGGCGGTGGAACCACCCAAGAGGGCGCGCCGCCATCGATGCGCTTCCTCGGCTCGTACGGGAGCGCAACGCTCCGGCATGAACCAGTAGGATTCGGCTCGTCGGACTGGGAGTACGTCGGCCGTGACACGCGGGTTCAACAGAACGCGGTGACGCTGCGGACAATCCGACTCGGCGAGCCTAACGAGGAGCTGACAGTCAACGTAGTCGGCTGGCAGAGTGGCACCCGCACGGTCCAGACCCAGAACGGGACCACGACCGAGCCTGTCGCGGAGAACGTGACAGCGACGACGGTCTCGACGCAGCTGGGACACGGCTACGACAGCGCTGAGGTGCCGCTGCCGTCGAGCTTCGGCGAGAACCAGCGGATCACCATGTGGGTCGAGGAGTATCCAGACGCGAGATGGACGTTCAACCATCGGACGATCGCGACGGCGCGCAGTATCAACATCAACTCGTGGGGGGACTTCCTCTCCACGCTATTCTGGGAGATCGGTGTGTTCGCGCTGCCAGCGATGCTGATCGGCGGTTCTCTCGGCAGAAGACACCACGATAAGGCGATCGCCGGTCCACAGTGGGGACTGTTCAAGTGGGGAGCCGCGGTGACAGTCCCGATAGCACTGCTCGCGTCGTTCTTTGCCTTCCAAGGCGCGGTACTCGCGACCCGACTCCCGGCCGGGATAGCGGTCGTTTTTGGAGTGCTCGCTTACGCGCTCGTCTTGGAGGGGTCTGGCCCGTCGAACCTGCAGAAATTCCTGTTCCGACGACAAGACCTCGAAAATGCGAAATCTCCACGTGGAGAGGACACGCACGACTCGCGGTACGTCGACCACGTCGTGAAAACCGGCCTTCGACGTGAAGCCGACCAGGAGCTCGTCCTGATCCGAAAGGGGCTGCCGGCGTACATCGCCCGGCTCCGGGGCTCGCTGGCGACGCTCGATGTCTCAGACATCCAGACCCACAAGAAGGGCAAAGAGTCGCCGTACGAGCTAGAGATCGAGCTGGATCCCGAGTGGGATCTGCAGGACGCGCTCGTACATCGACCACCGGAACTGGTCAGGCTCCCGCTCTCGCGAGAGGTCGACGTTCCGGGTATCGGCATGACGACGCTTCCGAATCCAGGCGTCGTGCTGCCGGTGGGCGGCGGCGCAGTCGCTGGGTGGTTTGCGGCCGATGCGATGCTCGGGATTCCGGGTTTCGGCGCCGTTGTGGGCGCGGTCCTCGGCCTGCCGTTCATCTACCGCGTCGAGAACGGTGGTGCTGAGTCCGAGCCGGCGCCGTACCACTTCACGCAGGCGGAAGCGTCGCTCGCGTTCGAAGCGGGCGAGCACGCCGACGCGAAGCTGCTCGACGACTATCGTGACATCGCGTGGCGCGAGCGGATGAAGACGCCCCTCGACGCCCGGAACATCGAGCAGAAGTTCGACTCGTCGGTGACGCGCGAGCTGACGAACGCGGAACTCGGCATCGAGGACGATCTCGATGTCGACCCGGAGACGACCGAGCGAAGGGGGATGGCCGATGACGACGACTAGTCGGCCGGCGCTCCCGACGCTCCAGAGCGACCAGCGGGCGCTCTTGGAGCCGCAGCCGGGCGACGGACTCGACCACGGGCTTCGAGACGGCTTCCCGAACCGGCGGACCGCGATCGAGTGGTACCAAGCCGCAATCGTGCGGACGATCGGGCATATCACGGACCGCTGGGACCCCGTCGCCTTGCTCCGGGATCGGACGCTGCTGACAGCGCTCGTTGTTGGTCCGGAACGCGAGCGGTTCGCGGATGACCCGATCTCGCTGGAGACAGGCCGCGAGTACCGCCAGCGGCTTGAGCGCGTTCTCGTGTTGCCCGCGTTCAACCTCGCGTACAACGCGCTGCGGAAGTCGGCCGGCGAGTACCCGGAGGACGTTCGCAGCGAGGAGCACGACCCGGAGGGGCAGGACTTCGTCGCGATGCGCCCCGCGTTTCAGGTCGCCGACCAGCAGCAACGGGCGGCGCTCAGGCGGCTGTGGGGGGCTTCGACTCGGTCGAGGAGTTGCAGTCGTGGCTCCACGATCTCTCCGAACCGACGAACGGCGCGCTCCACGAGGCGCTGCCGTCGCGGGTCGGCCGGGATCCGGTTGCTCGCGAGCATTTTCTCGGACGAGTTGACGCTGACAGCGCCTTCGAAGCCGAGCGACTGGCCCGGAAGTACCGCGAGCGGTTCGCGGTCGCGAAACTGCTCCCCGCCTTCGCGGACGGTATCAAACGGCTCGAAGCGGGAGAACTGGCGACACACACCTCGGATGGGCTGAATGCCAGCCCGGGATAATTATGAGCAAGTCAGAAACTCAGACGACGGACGGAGAGACGAAGACGACGAACAGCAACGCGGAGTGGACGCCGGAGCGGTGGGGATACAGCTGGGGCGAAGGCACTCAGCAGGGGCGCCCCGATGTCGACGAGCCCGCACCGGAGTGGTGGACCGACGCCTACGAGATGCGGATGCGATTCGGGATCCCTCAGTTCGACCCTGATGCTTTCGAATACGGCGTCTATCCGGACGTGCTGATCCACGAGAAGCCGGCCGATCAGACATCGAGCGCGGGCGGCACAGACTGGCTGAAGGTCGGCGAGCGGGGGTGTGGGAAGTCGACGGACAATCTGCACTGGTCGCTCCGCCTGATGGACGAAAACGACGAGAAGGTCATCTGGCGGGGCTCACCGAACCGCTCGGAGTGGACGCCGTTCGCAGACTGGACCACGATGTGGCTGCCGAGCCACGCAAGCGTCGATGCCCGCTGGGTATTCGAAGACGACGGCCGCGACCCGGAACACGTGGCGGACCTCTCCGAGATCGTCCGGACGGTGCGGTACTACGACGACGTCCGCGACCTCATCGATCAGTTGGGTGATCACCCGGAGGGGACGTTCAACGTCGTCTACCCCGATCCTTCGTTCAGTGGATGCACAGAGCTGACGCGTGCGAGCAGCCGCGTCTCGGGGACGCTCCCGTTCGTACCCGAATGGACGGCAGGCGCGGACGAAAATCCGACACCGCTGACTCACTGGTGGTTCGCGTTCATGCTCGGTCGAATCGAATTCGCACACTCCCATGGCTGGTGGTCGTGGATGTTCGACGAGGCGGCCGATCTGGTCCCACCGAGCGTCGAGCAGGACGAACACCGCACCCACTCGAAGCTGATGCTGTATCGGAACCTGATGCAGGATTCGCGGCGGGAGAAGTTCTCGGTGTACAATTCGATCCACCGAGAAAGCCAGATCAACTGGCGGGTTCGCGAAGAGCACATGTGGCGGGTCGACATGCCCGACGGGACACCGAATCCGCGGCGGAACTCGAAGCGGTCGATCCCGCACGGGTTCTCGACGGTCCAGATGATCGGCGACATCATGTCGGACCGCAATGTCGGAGAGGCGCTGATGTTCAACGAGCGGAACTTCAGCCTCTACCAGTGGAGCGACATCAAAGCGACCGATGATGGGGAGGGGGTGTTGAAGCTCGGACTCGGTGAGCCGACGTCAAAACCGGACATCGACGAAGCGCAGCGCGAGCTCAACGAGGTGAGCGAGTGATGCAGCTGACATCGCGAGACGGCAAGGGTTCGAGCGTCGCGACCGCGATCGCGGCGGCGCGGCGGCGGCCGGCGCTGCTCATACGCGCGCGTATCCGGAGTCCGACGCATGCGTGCCCCCGGGGGATCCGCGTGAACCCCACCGGTGTACCCGCCTGTGCGAAAGGCGCTGGCCTGCCCGCGCGTGGGGTTCGCGCGCAGTCGAGCGGAGGTGAGCGCACGTGAAACGCGCACTCGTGCCGGCGCTCGCGGTCATCCTCGTACTCGCACCCACCGTCCCGTTCGCGGCGGTGGGACCAGCTGCGGCCGCGCCGGCAGGGATGGCGACGATCCCGGACGCGAACGTCGCTGAGGACGTTTCCGACGGAGACACGCTCGCGCTGTCGGCGAGCGAGCTGGAGGGCGGCGTGCTGGCGAGCGACCACGCGGACTCGCTGGAGGTCATCCTGACGACGGCCGACCATGCGCCGACGGTGATGAACGGCGACGCGGCGTCGGTCACCGGCGACGGCATGGCGGTCGTGCTCCGGGATGATCAGGAGTCAGCCGGCCGCGAGGTCGCGCTCGACGCGGGGAAGATTCAGGAGGCGCTCGGATACCAGCCGCGAGCGATTCACGGAACACACGAGGACGGCTCGGAGTGGACCGCGAGCGCGGAGTACACGGACGGCTACCTCGTGTTCGACGCTCCTCACTTCTCTGATAACACGGTGACGTTCAGCGGTCGCGTCGACGTGTCGCTTCAGTCCGCAACTTCCGGGACGACTGCTACGTGGGAGCTGTCGGACTACGATGCGGTCTCAAACGTGACGATCAATACGACGGGTGCCGCCAACACCAGGACGGTTACGGAAATCGGATCGTCAGGTGGAATGAAAAATATTGATCCCGGAGATGCGGACCCGTCAGGCCCGGACGGTGGCGATCCCCAGTTTACTGTCGATCTGGGTGAAGTGAATACTGATGAGAATTTGTATCCACCGGGCGACTCAAGTTCAGAAAGTTACACCGTGCCGGCGAAATATGATGGTGCGACGGTCGACTATATCACTCAACGAGTCGATGTTGGCACGAATAGTCTGACGGTCACGTTTGAATGGTCAAGGAACGGTGAGGTCTTTCATAGAGAGGAAGATTTTGTTGACGGGGGAGAGAGAAGCAGAAGCGCAGAGGACGTGACGCTTAATGAGGGCGATGTGATAACTGTCTCAGTTGATACAGGGTCGATCGTACAGTATAATTACAACGGCATAACCGCTCCCGGACAGGGCTCAACGACAATTTCTACACCTTCAGGCGCGTCAGCCACGGTTACCGACTCGGGCTCGACCGGGATCCCGATCGCTCAAAGCGACGACTCGATTACCATCGATCACACCGGAGACGGGATCAATTCATGGTCGCTTGAGTATAATAAAACGACTCTCACACAAGATCCCGTCGTGGACTTGAACGGTCAAACCACGACCATCCACTCGGGGACGCTAGCCGACGGCGAGACTGCCACGGCCACGATTCCGAAAGACCAGCTGCAACAGGGGACCAACACCCTGAACGTCTCACTCGGAGACGGGTCGCTGTCAGCTGACGCACCGGAGATGCGCGCTGACATCGAAGCCAGCCACGAGGCCTCCGACAAGATCTCCGTCGGCTACTCCGCGACGACGTTCGAGGAGAGCTACAACGTCAGCCACACCTACGCGGCTGAAACCTCAGACGCTCAGGTCACCATCCCGTTCGAGTCCTCACGCGTAGTCGGTGTGAAGAACGTCGAGTACAAGATCGACGGTGGCAGCTGGGAACGGGTCGGAGCGGACAACTACCGGTTCGATGGTACCACCGTCGATGTCTACGTGAGTGATGCCGTCGGCGGTTCGGTGCCGGCCGGCTCAACCGTCGACGTGAGGGCGACCGGCCGGAAGATGTCGGTCGGAAACGGCGCCGTCACGATCACCGACCCGACCGCGCCCCACGAGGAGCTCGACACGCAGCTCCGAATCGACGAGCGGAGCGAGGACTTCCACGTGAATGTCGGTCCGACTGACGACGGCGACCGAGTGCACTACTCGTACTCGGATGTCTTCCCGACCGAGGACTACGTCGTCATCGATGCGAGCGGTGCTCAGAAGATGTACCTCCCGAACTCGAAGACGGGCGACACCTTCCGCGTGAAGCACTTGGAGACGCGCGTGGTCGCCGAACAAGGTGACGTGCGCATTGATGTCGTCGAGCCCGGCGAGAATCCTGAGATCGATGTATCCCCCGGTCCCGGCGGCGACGGCGACCCCGTGACCGTCGAGTATTATAACACCGAATCTGGCGTCGAGTACCTCCTGAACAGCCTCAAGCGGTCAATCGTCGTTGACAGCGACGTGGCGCAGTCTCCCGCGATCTTCGAAGACGACGACTCGGAGGACACGTGGCAGATCCTTCGTGACTCCGGGATGTCGAGCGGAGGAGAGGACTCGGGCGGCGCAATCGGTCAGTTCCGCGAGCGGGCGGGCACCGCGGTCGGAAGCGTGAGCGCGCCGTCCGGAATCGGCGGTGGCCAGTTGCTCCTACTCGGGCTGCTAGGGCTCGGCGGAGTCGTTGCCTTCCGCCGGTTCGAACCGTTCGGCGGCCGCGGTGTCGATGTCGGAGAGCGAGTCGCACAGCAGACCGGCAGCGGCGCGCTCTCGGGACTGCAGGGACTGCTCGGTTACATGGGCCGGGTGGTGAGCCTCGTCACCTCGAACCGGCGCGCGTCGACCGCGACGGGCGTGATCGCGTCGATCGTCGCGGCACGGGTGGGACTGTTCCAGCTTCCAGAGGGCGTCGGCATCCTGATCGTGGTTTCAGGCGTTCCGATCGCATCGTACCTCGTGCTGCGCCGCTCGGACGCGGTGAGCCAGCGCGTCTGGCTCGCGTCGACGCTCGTGGCGGTCGTACTCGGCTTAGAGTTCGTCGCCCCGGGAACAATCCAGACGGCGATCGAGCAGCTGACGAGCGAGCAGGTGGCACCGCTTCTGATCCTCGTCGCCGCCGGCGGGGGGTATCTGTGGTACCGCGCTCGACAGTCAGATAGGCCGGTGTTCAATGTCGTCACACGGAGGGACTGATGCTGCCCGCTCCCTTCGCAGGTGGCGTCGACGCGGCGATCAGCCTCGCGACCGGCAACGGTATCCAGACCGGGATGATCGCGACCGCGCTGCTGCTTATTTGGCGCGGACATCGAGTGCTTGCGATTCTGCAGTCGGCGCTGGAGACGATTCGGATCGGGTTCATCGCGGCGGCCGCCGTCGGGCTGCTCGTGCTCGTCGCGATCGGCGCCGGGTGGATATCTGTGGCGTCGCTCCCGGCGGTGCCATCGATTCCAGTCTGACTACTCGGTTTTGGGGATGTAAGGCGAGGTGATAAGGTTCCTTCTCGGGGTTATGTCCACGCACAACCGGCACTCTCACCGCGGAGAGGGCGTCCTACGACTATTTTGTAGGTTCCACGTGCGGGGCGGTACGTTGCGGTAGGCCGGAGCCGTTCTGGCTCCGGCCGTTATTGTCTGCCCCCTTAGGGGCTACACCCGTAGAGTCCCCTGCTAACCTACCCACGCACCGCGGACGCTCTACCGGCCGCTCTCGCGACGCTCAACACCTCAAAAAGCACGATCGGTGATAATGAGTTAAGAACCATTATGTTCTAAAATCCATCTCGAACCGCACCGTAACTCGGCGATCGCCGCGATCGACGCCGGCGACTCGAGGTTTCACCGGAAACGAGGCGCGAGACGCGCGGAAGTGAGCCCAAAACGAGACATAAAGATAGAAGCGAAGCTACCGACCGCAGCAAACCGAAGCGCGTCGAGCGCCGTTACTCGACCCAGTCTCGGCGATCTGTCCTCACGCGAACCTCGTCACCCTCCAGGTACTCCTTCTCGAGCGCGGTTGCCAGCTGGTGCGTCTCGAGCCGAAGGTTCTCGAAGTACTCCCACTCCGAGCTCCGACCACGATCTCCGTCGCCGGCGTCCTCCTGGTCGTCGCTGGCCTCTTGATCGCCGTCGTCGACGGAGTTCGGATCGTCACGCTCCTCGCGACGCTCGCGCCGCTGCTCGGCGCGTTCCATCATGTCGTCCACCTGGTCGTCCGGATAGATCCGGCGGAGGATCTCCTCGGCCTCGTCGAGAACCGCGAGCGAGGGGAAAACGACCAGCACCGGGTTCCCGACCTTCTCGCAGACGCCCGTCTCGACGAGCCGGGAGACGTGGTACCGGATCGTCGAGCGGGCGAGCCCGGTCCGCTCCTCGAGGACGTCGTAGGACGCGCCCGACTCGGTCGCGACGACACGCAGGATGTCGTACACCGCCTGGGTGTTCGCCTTCAGCGCTTCGCGGTGGATCTCCGTCCCGACGGCCTCGTAACGCTCGCGAAGCTGCTCACGACGCCCGCAGGGGTGCGCGTAGCGGTACTCAGGGCTCGCCGGCCCGGGCTGGAAGTCATCAGCGACGAGCTCCTCGCGATCGACGCCGGCCCACTCCAGGTGTGCGGAGACGACCGACCGGAGCACGGACATGACCTCGTCCCAGTCGTCGACGTGAGGGAGCGCGCCGTCGCCGTTGACGCCAGCGAACGACGCCTCGAGCTTCGGATGGTGCGCCGGATCCTCCCGCGGGATTTCGCTCCAGCCGGCGTTCTGGTAGCACTTCAGTTCGATATCGTAGGAGGTCCGCTCGAAACCGAGGAGGTGCCAGCGGTCCGCGTCAAGGAGCGCCTCCAGGTATCCCTCGCGAACGCGGTACTGGTGCGCCTCGATCTCGGACATCCCGCCATAGACGATGAGGTCTCGCGTCTGATCCATCACCTCGATCACCTGGCGCTTCCAGCCGATGTCGAACCGGTGATGCGCTTCGGCTTTCGTGAGGCGCCGCGAGTCGGCGTCGCGGTCCGCCAGGAGACGACCGCGGTCGACATCCAGGACGAGCTCGAGGACGTCGAGCATCCGGCCCTCGATCTCGTCGGCGGAGTCGGCCCACGTGGTCGAACACCGCACGAGCGACCCCTCGCCGTACTGGAGGGTGAGCTCTGACCCATCCTTGTAGTTCAGGTCAGCGAACTGTGGGATCACGCGCAGCGAGCACGCCTTCCCGGTCTTGTGGAGGTCGCCCTCGTCGTCTCGCTCGCGGAGCGTGAGGTCGTACTTGTAGTACGCCGAGTAGTCGTCGCCGGTCCCGGTGCCGGCCTTCCAGCGCGACGAGGTGAGCTTCACGACCCACTCGCGGCCCGAAGTCGGAGCCTCGAGCCACGAGAGATCCCGGTGATCGACCACAGCGGCGATCCCGGGCTCCTCGTCGCGGTCCCCGACGACATCGTACCACAGCTGATGGACGGCAGAGTAGAGCGCGAGGTCGCGATCGACATCGTTGAACACGGCCTGCGTGGCGGCGCCGTGAGCCGCCGGGCGAGGTGCGACCCGATCCTCGATCCGCGGGTCGGGAAGCGTCCCGATCGTGGCGTCGGGCGTGCTGGGGATGTCGACGCTCACGCGTCATCACCCCGGCATCGGTAGCAGACGACGTCGCGACCGGACGTCCCGCGGCCGCACTCGGGACACTCGTACTCTCCAAGGGTGTCAAGGTCAACGCCGTCGAACTTTTTCTCGACCGCGCACATTTCACAGACACCGCTCCGGCGCTGCGTGGGGTGTGGGCACCCCGTCATCGCTCACCTCCTGCTCCGGCCTCGACGGGCTCGAGGACGTTCCACCACGTGGCACCCTTGCACGAGTGACAGACGTGACGGAACGACCCGCTGGAGCGGTCACCGACGATCTCGGCGGTCCGCTTCTCCGATGTCTTCCCGCAACCCGTACAGCGAGCCGAGACGCGCGGACCAGCGTGGCCCACGCCAGGTGCGGTGGCTCGCTCACTTGACATCGTCCACCTCCTCGTCTTCCTCCTGGTCGTCGTCGAGCTCGTCGGGGAGATCCCGTTTTCTTCGGCGAGCCGGAGCTGTTCGGCGACGGCCCTCGCGTGACCGAGATCGTCGTCGCTCAAGCCGACTCACCCCCGTTGATGTCCTCGGGACGGTAGCGCCTCTCGGAGTCGGATGTCCCTTTCGAGAACTTGCTCGGGCGGTGCGGACACTCGATGAGGTGGCCGTACTCGAGGTCGCCGTTGATGCTGCGCGTACAGCGGGCGCCGCAGGTGTCGCAGAAGAACTCGCGGTCCTTCTCGGCGGTGAAGCTCCCGGAGTAGCCGAGGCTCACGCGCCGACACCTCCACTGGTGGACCTGTTTTTCGTTAAATATCTATTACTAAGAAGTGATAAGTTAGAGTGAAGACTGCTATGGGGCCGGAGGGATTTGAACCCCCGATCGACTGATATCTCCGGTGCGCCTCGGAACTCCAGAGGGTCGTCAACGCGAGCGATGATCAGTCGCCCGCTCGGTATATCAGTCTGGAGCGTCGTCCCGGGCGCGAACCTCTGGAGTCAGTCGCCATGCCTGGCTTGGCCACAGCCCCACTCGGTATCGCATCAGAATCTTACCGAAAGACCGATAAAGGGGTTTCGATCGCGAGCGATCGAGGGACGGAACGGCGACACGAGCGGCGCCGACGCCGGGCGGTGCGCGACCATCGCGATCGACGGCGCGCCTCGTTCAGCGGTCGTCGTCGCTCCAGTCGCACTCCTGGCATTTGAACCCGGTGACGAACTCGGTGACGCTCGGCATGTAGCCGACGGTGATGACGTCGCCGCCGCACTCCGGGCAGTCGCGGTCGGCGTCGGCGATCGACTCGGCTTCGAGCACCGGTTCCCCCTCGACCAGCTCGGCGAGCTTCTCGGGCGTCACCATCCGCCCTTGAACGACGCGATTGGACATACACCGCGTAGCGGACGGAGCACCTAAACCCCGGCGACACGCCGGACCGGCGGCTGATCGATCCAGCGGCGACGCCTACAGCCAGGGGGCGCGGGAGTCGTCGTCGGTGAACGGGTCGGCGTCGTCGTCGCCCGCGTCGCGTTCGCCGCCGTTGGCCAGCGCCGCCACGTCGTCGTTGACGATCGGACCGGGAGCGTCCGGCGGGGTGTCGAGCGGCGGGTCGGTCGGATCGAGCTCCTCGCCTCCGGAGGTCTCGTCGCCCGCCGGGCCGTCCGCGTCGCCGCCATCCGCGTCACCGTCGCCCGCGGGGTCACCGCCGGCATCGGAGTCGTCCGGCGAGTCGCCGTCGGCGTCCGCGACGGGACCGGCGTTCGGGTCGTAGGCGAACAGCGTGGTGACGGCGAGGACGGCCAGCGCGATGGGCGCCTCGGTCTGCATCAGGTCGAACGGCCCGAGCAGGATGGGGAGCGCCAGCACGCCGAGCGCCACCGCCGAGCCGAAGCGGAAGCGGTCGATGTCGACGCGGCCGCGGAGGTGCGGCGACAGCAGCGCGATCGACAGCGCGAACGCGACGCCGACGCCCGCCGCGGCGGCGCCGTTGACCACGTACTCCGGCGACGTCTCGATCGCGAAGCCGCTGGGGTCGAAGCTCGCGACGAGGCCGAGCGCGATGATGACGCCGGGGCTCGGCAGGAACTCGCCGATCTCCGAACTCGCCGTCTTGGCGGCGATCGTGAGGATCACCAGTCCGGCGAACCGCTCGAAGACGGGGAGGTTGAGGAAGCCCTTGAACGTGGGGGCGAACGCGGCTTCGAGCGCCGCCAGCGGGATGACCACCGCACCGATCAGCAGCACCGAGGTCACCATCTCGCGGCGGCTGCCGTCCATCTCGGCGAGGATCACGGCCGCGGTGGCCGACCCGCCGAAGATGAGGATACCGGTCTCGACGACGCCGGTCGCGGTACTCATGACCCCGGCGATTATCAACGCTGGGAAGATGCCGTCGATCAGCGGCAGGACCATGACCGTCGCGAGCAGCTTCGTCGCGCTACCCACCTGCTGCTCTAAGCGGAGCGCTATCGGGTGGCGTGAGACGCTCATTCAGGGGCGATGTCCCTGACCGACGGGGAGACGGTGGGAAGCGGACGACCCGCGATAGCCGAGGGCCCGGCGTGCGGAGTCGAAGCCGAAGGCGGCCCGACGAGCCCATGTGAAGAGTTTGCGCGGATTGCCGGCTGTAAAGGGGGCGCCGAGGACGCGGATCGGCTGGCCGGCGGTGCGCGCGTTCATGGAACTGTCGGAGTCCATACCTTGTATACGCGTTTCGGTCGCGTTAAAGGTTGTGTGAGACCTGTCCGCACGACACGGACGATCACCGGTATCCATTTATAATCGCGGGTGCGGACCGACGACCGATCACCCGATTCGCCGACGATCCGTCGCCGCTTCGGGCGTCCGAGCGCCGAATCGCGGATCGGACCGCGGGCGCGGGGTCGGAACGGTGGTCGAAGTGAGGGAGCGAGCGCGGACGGCATCGAGGACCGAACGCGGACGGTGTCGAAGACGGGAAAATTCCGGTGGTAGTCTCGGTCGAGATCGACCTCGCTGTGCTCGGTATGATCCACGAATTCGCATATCCTCTTGTCGAGAGTGGGAACGACGTGCACGTCCGTGCTGACTCGCAACGTTTTTTATTCGGCACTCACGACGGTTTATATGGAGACAAACTCCGGTCGATTCTCTGCGAAGCTCGACGTGCCGGAAGCGCTGACGTTCGACGACGTGCTCCTCCGCCCCAAGGAGAGCCGGGTGGAGCCCGATGACGCCGACCTCTCCGCGCGCGTCTCGAAGAACGTCGAACTCACCGTCCCGGTGCTGTCGGCGGCGATGGACACCGTCACCGAGAGCGACCTCGCGATCGCGATGGCCCGCGAGGGCGGGCTCGGCGTCCTCCACCGCAACATGACCGTCGAGGAGACGGCCGCCGAGGTCGAGCGCGTCAAGCGCGCCCACGAGCTCGTCATCCGCCGCGAGAACGTCGTGACGGTCTCGCCCGACGACACCGTGCGCGAGGCCGACGCCGTGATGGAGCGTCAGGGCGTCTCCGGCGCCCCGGTCGTCGACGGCGACGACGCCGTCCTCGGGATCATCTCCGGGACGGACATCCGCCCGTATCTGGAGGTCGGCGAGGACGACGCCGTCAGCGAGGCGATGACGGACGAGGTCATCACGGCGCCGGAGGACGTCGACGCCCGCGAGGCGCTCGAACTGATGTACGACCACAAGATCGAGCGCGTCCCCATCGTCGACGGCGACGACCGGCTCGTCGGGCTCGTCACGATGCAGGGAATCCTCCAGCGCCGCGAGCACGAGGACGCCGCCCGCGACGGGGACGGTCGCCTGCTGGCCGGCGTCGCCGTCGGCCCCTTCGAGGAGGAACGCGCGATCGCGGCCGACGAGGCCGACGTCGACGTAATCTTCATCGACTGCGCGCACGCCCACAACCTCAACGTGCTCGACTCCGCCCGGGCGATCAAGGAGACCGTGGACGCCGACGTCGTCGTCGGCAACGTCGGCACGCGGGAGGCCGCCGAGGCCGCCGTCGACTTCGCCGACGGGCTGAAGGTGGGTATCGGGCCGGGATCGATCTGCACCACGCGCGTCGTGAGCGGCGCCGGGATGCCCCAGATGACCGCGGTCTCGGAGGTCGCGGACGTGGCGACCGAACACGGCGTGCCGGTGATCGCCGACGGTGGTATCCGCTACTCCGGCGACGCGATCAAGGCGATCGCCGCGGGCGCGAACGCGGTCATGCTCGGCTCGTACTTCGCCGGCACCGACGAGGCCCCCGGCCGCGTCATCACGATGCAGGGGAAGAAGTACAAGCAGTACCGGGGGATGGGATCGGTCGGCGCGATGAAGTCCGGCGGCGGCGACCGCTACCTGAAGGAGGAGGAGGAAGACGAGGAGTTCGTCCCCGAGGGGGTCGAAGCCGCGACCCCGTACAAGGGGAGCCTCGCCTCGGAGCTCCACCAGCTCACCGGCGGGATCTGCTCCGGTATGGGATACGTCGGCGCCGAGACCGTCCCCGAGCTGCACGAGCGCGCCGAGTTCGTCCGCGTCTCCAGCGCCGGGCAGACCGAGGGGCACCCGCACGACGTGATGATCACGGACGAGGCCCCGAACTACAGCCCGAACGAGTGACAGCCCGCCGGTCGGGCGAGCGGCGGGCCGAGCGGGCGTGATTCGGTAGCGGCGGTGTAGGCCCGAAGAGGTATTTTAATATAGTCCGCGAAGAGACGAAACGTGTGAGCGAATACCTCGTCGCTCCGGCAATCCATGAGTGAGCAACCGCCGCTCGTCCTCGTGGTCGAGGACGAACCGGATCTGGCCGACCTGTACGCCGCGTGGCTCGGCGACGAGTATCGCGTCCGGACCGCGTACGGCGGCCAGGAGGCGTTAGAGCAGCTCGACGAAGCCGACGACGACGTGGACGCGATTCTCCTCGACAGGCGGATGCCGGGGCTCTCGGGCGACGAGGTGCTGTCGGCGGTGCGCGAGCGCGGGATCGACTGCCGAGTCGCGATGGTCACCGCGGTCGAGCCCGACTTCGACATCCTGAAGATGGGGTTCGACGACTACCTGGTGAAGCCGGTCACCAGCGATACCCTCAAGGAGACCGTCTCGGGGTTGTTGCGACGCGGCGAGTACGACACGGAGATGCAGGAGCTGTTCTCGCTGACCTCCAAGAAGGCGATGTTAGAGACGGAGAAGAGCGCGACCGAGCTCGCCGACAACGACGAGTACCAGCGGCTCACGGACCGGATCGAGGAGCTTCGGTCGCGGGCCGACGAGTCGCTGGAGGCGGTGACCGAGGACGACGACGACTTCGAGAAGCTGTTCCAGGAGTTCGACGACGGGGAGTGACGGGCCGGCCGCGGCCCGGTCCCGGCGGGCGTCGACGTGAGCCCGCGGTTCGTGGCCCGACGTGGCCGCCGGTCCCGCGCCCGCCGACTATTTAAATACGGTCCGACCGAACCGACGACCGAATGCGCGTCAGCGACCTCCCGCTCGCGGAGCCGTACGTCGACCACTTCGCCGAGCGGGGGATCCGGGAGCTGTACCCGCCGCAGGCGGCCGCCGTCGACGCCGGCGTCTGCGAGGGCGAGAACGTCGTCGCCGCGATCCCCACCGCCTCGGGCAAGACGTTCGTCGCCGAGCTGGGGCTGTTGACCGCGGACGGGCCGGGGCTGTACGTCTGCCCGCTCCGGGCGCTCGCCCGCGAGAAGTACGAGGCGTTCGCCGCGCTCCCGGGCGTCGACGTGGGGATCTCCACCGGCGACTTCGACGCCGCGGGAGAGGCGCTCGCGGGCAACGACGTCGTCGTCGCCACCAGCGAGAAGGTCGACTCGGCGATCCGCAACGGCGCCGGCTGGGTCGACGAGCTCGCCTGCGTCGTCGTCGACGAGGTCCACCTCCTCGGCGCGGAGCGCCGCGGCCCGACGCTCGAAGTGACGCTCGCGACGCTGCGCCGCCGGAACCCAGATGTGCAGGTCGTCGCGCTCTCGGCCACCGTCGACAACCCGGAGGCCATCGCAGGGTGGCTGGACGCGACGCTCGTCGAGTCCGACTGGCGTCCCGTCGACCTCCGGACCGGCGTCGCCGTCGGCGGTCGCGTCGACTTCGACGACGGGACGGCGATCGACGTCGGGGTCGAGGGCGAAGCGGTCCCCGGGAACGGGGAGGACGGCAATGACGACGGCCCCGACGACACCGAGGTCACCGCCGCGCTCGTCGCCGACACGGTCGCCGACGGCGGCCAGTGCCTCGCGTTCGTGCGGTCGCGGACCGAGGCGGTCGCGCTGGCCGAGCGGCTCGCCGAGGACGGGCTCGCGGGCGAGATGGGGATCGAGTCGGCCGCCGCGGACGCCGCCGACGAGGTCGAGGGCGTCGACGGGACCGTCACCGGACGACAGCTCGCCGACTGCCTCCGGTCGGGCGTGGCGTTCCATCACGCCGGGCTCCGCTCGGGGCACCGCTCGGTCGTCGAGGCGGCGTTCCGCGACCGCGACGTCGCCTGCATCTGCGCGACGCCGACGCTCGCCGCCGGCGTCAACGTCCCCGCGCGCCGCGTCGTGGTCCGCGACCAGAAGCGCTACGCCGGGTCGGCGATGGAGTGGCTCCCGACGCTGGAGGTCCACCAGATGTGCGGCCGCGCGGGACGGCCCGGACTCGACCCCCACGGCGAGGCGGTGCTCGTCGGCGACGCCGACAGCGAGGCCGAGCTCGTCGAGCGCTACGTCGAGGGCGAGCCGGAGGCGGTCGAGTCGACGCTTGCGGACCCCGCGTCGCTCCGCACGCACGTCCTCTCGGCGGTCGCGACGGGCTTCGCCGAGACGGAGGAGGAGATCCTCGGCGTCTTCGAGGGCACCTTCTACGCCCGGGAGGCGGGCGCCGGCGGCCTCGCCGACGCCGTCGCCGTCGCGGTCGACGACCTCGTCGCGGCGGGGATGGTCCGCCGGGAGACCGGGGGCGTCGACGACTACCGGCTGATCGCCACGCCGGTCGGCGAGACCACCTCGAAGCAGTACGTCAGGCCCGAGACCGGCGAGCGTATCGTGGCGGGGGTGCGGACCGCCGCCGGAATGGCCGACGCGACGACGCTCACCGTCTTCGAGGTGATCTGCGACACGCCCGACATGCAGGACACCTACCTCGGCAACGAGGAGCGGGCCGAGATCTACCGGTTCGCCCGGGCTAACGCGGGGCAGCTGACCACGGCCATGGACGAGCCCGACGACTTCGAGGAGTGGCTGGAGTCGGTGAAGACCGCCCGGATCCTCGACGAGTGGATCGGCGGCGCCACCGTCGAGGAGCTCGTGGAGGCGTACCGGATCGGCCCCGGCGACCTCGACTCGCGCATCGAGCGCGCCGAGTGGCTGCTGAGCGCGGCCGAGGCGCTCGCGGAGACTGTCGGCGTGAGCGTGCCGGCGGTCTCGCGGGCGCGAGCTCGTTTATGACGAAAACAGCGACCAGGTGAATCAGTCGGCGGGCTCGACCGCGCGGTGGAACGGCGTTCGGGCGATCGTCCGCCGGAGGTCGGCCAGCGAGTCGCGGCCGGCGTCGCCGGCGACGGACATCACGGCGAACACCTCCTGTCTGGACACCTTCACGCCGGTCTCGGTGAGCGCGTCCTCGGGGCGGGAGCTGAGCTCGCGGAGGGTGCCGACCGCGAGCAGGTACGGGACGGTCCACGCCTCCATCGTGTTCCCGTTCGAGAGCGGCATCGTCTCGAGGTACGCCTGCGCGTCGTCGAGGAACGACCGTGCGTACTCGGCGGTACGACCGACGACGCGGGCGGACGACTCCCGGTTCTCGGGGTGGACGACCCGCTCCTGGTCGACCCCCTCGTCGGCCAGCCACTCGGCGGGGAGGTAGACGTTGTTCTCCTCGGTGTAGTCGTCGTACACGTCCTTCGAGACGTTGACGAGCTGGAGGAGGAGCCCGAACTCCTCGGCGGTGTCGCGGAGCCGCTGCGCCCGGTCCTCGCCGACGTCGCCCCGCGTGAGCAGGTTTGTGATAAGGTTGCCGACGGTGCCGGCGGCGTAGTAGCAGTACTGCTCTAACTCGTCGCGGTCGTCGATCCGGAGGCCGCCCTCGGTGGCGTGACGGTCGACGAACATCGCCATCCCGTCGACCATCTCCAGCACGGGCGGAACGATGGCCTCGCGGGCCTCGGGATCGAGATCCTCGAACGTCGCCACGATCGTCGGGACCTCGGCGACGACCTCCCAGTCCTCGTCGCGCTCGGCGGGCGCGGGGAGCCACTCGTCGACGGCCTCGCGGAACGCCGCGATGTCGACGTCGGAGTCGGGGTCGACGGCGTTGCGGTACGTGCGTAACACGTCGCTCTGGGCCTCTGGGGGGATGTGGCCGGCGTCCTCGACGGTGTCGGCGACTCGACAGAGGAGGTATCCCACGCAGATCTGCGAGGCCATCGGCTCCTCCAACACGTCGACCGTCAGCGCGAAGGTCCGAGAAACGCCCTGGACCGCCTCGTGACACCACGAGAGGTCGGGCTCGACGGGACCGTGTGCTCGTCCGCTCATTCGGTTACCGACACTTACGGCACAACGCATAAAAAGCCTCGTGGAACGCCGCAAGCCTCCGCGAGCCGCGCGGTGACGGCGCCCCGGTGGTCCCGGGAGCGAACCGGCCGACCGCGACGCGGTCGGCGGCAGAAAACCGCCCACCCGTGTGGGATCGTGTAGAAACCGATAAGTCGCCGTGCACGGAGTGTTTGGCATGGACTTCGCGCTCTCCGAGGAGCAGCGTCAGATCCGCGACACCGTCGCGGACTTCGTCGACGAGGAGGTCGTTCCGCGGGCCGCCGAGATCGACGAGACCGACGAGTTTCCGGCCGACCTGGTCGACGAGATGGCCGAACTCGGGCTCATGGGAATGCCGTTCCCCGTCGAGTACGAGGGCGCCGGCCTCGACTACCACAGCTACGCGATCGGTCTCGCGGAGATCTCCCGCGGTTCCGGCGGGCTCGGCACCGTCGTCGCCGCCCACACCTCCCTCGCGGGCAACATGCTCTACGAGTTCGGCGACGAGGAGCAGAAACGGGAGTACCTCACCGCCCTGAACACCGGGGAGGACATCGGCGCCTTCGCGCTCTCGGAGGCCGAGGCCGGCTCCGACGTGCCGGCCATGTCGACCACGGCCGAGCGGGGGGCGCGGAGCGCCTCGGAACGGAGCGGCGTCGCCGCGGAGCGCGAGGGCGACGGCTACCTCGTCAACGGCGGGAAGCTCTGGATCTCCAACGGCTCCGTCGCCGACACGGTCACGCTGTTCGCGAAGACCGACCCCGACGCCGGCCGGAAGGGCATCACCTCGTTCGTCGTCCGGCCGGAGGAGGACGACGGCTTCGTCGTCGAGGGCACCGAGGACAAGCTGGGCGACAAGGGGTGTCCGACCGCCGAGCTCCGCTTCGACGACATGTGGATCCCCGAGGACCGGCGGCTCGGCGAGGAGGGCGAGGGGTTCGTACAGGCCCTGAAGACGCTGAACGGCGGCCGGATCACGATCGCGGCGCGCTCGGTCGGCATCGCGCGCGCCGCGCTCGACGAGGCGGAGTCGTACGCGGGGGAGCGCGAGCAGTTCGACCGTCCCATCGCCGACTTTCAGGCGATCCAGCACAAGCTCGCCGACATGGACACGAAGGCCCGTGCCGCGGAGCTGTTGATGCACGAGGCCGCGGACCTGAAGATGCGCGACGAGGAGTACGTCAAGGAGGCCGCGCAGGCGAAGCTGTACGCCTCGGAGATCGCCCGCGAGGTCGCCAACGAGGGGATCCAGATCCACGGCGGCTACGGCTACACGAAGGACTTCCCGGCCGAGCGCTTCTACCGCGACGCGAAGCTCTCCGAGATCTACGAGGGGACCAGCGAGGTCCTGCGGAACACGATCGCCCAACGCCTGCTCGACGAGTGAGGCGGGCGCGGAGGCCGACTACGTCTCGTCGTTCGCGGCGTCGTCGTCAGCCGTGTTGTCGCCAGCCGTGTCGTCGTCGGCGGCATCGTCGACCGCCGCGTCGTCGCTTCCGGCGTCGTCACCGTCCGGCTCGTCGCCGCTCTCGACCGGATCGTCCCGGACCTCGTCGCCGTCCGCGCTCCCGTCGTCGGACGCTCCCCCGTCCGGCCCCGGCCGGTGCGCCACGTCCGCGTCCGAGGGGAACCGATCGACCGCGTACTCGCCGGTGTCGATCCGCTCCGCCGGCTCGGAGTAGTCCCGCTCGCTCGTGGAGAAGTCGGGGCGGATGACGCCGTCGTCGGGGATCTCCGTGCCCGCGTCGTCGTCCCCGTCGGGGGCGTTCTCCCCGGCGACGTCAGTGTCGCCGTCGGCGTCGCCTTCGGCGTCCGCGATGTCGACGCCGGTTTCGGCGTCTTCGCTGTCGACATCGCCCTCGAACCACTCGAAGCGGTCCCGCCGGTCGCGCTGTTCCCGGAGCGACGACTGGAGTCGCTCCTGTAGCGTCTCGCGGAGCTCGATCGCCTCGTCGAGTTCGAAATCGACGGCGGCGGCCGACGTGCCGGAGAGCGAGCTGCCCCCGGCGGTGTCGGCGACGACCGTCGCCACGTTCCACCGGCGCTGGAATATCGTCCGGCTGTCGATGACGGTCTGGATCCGGTAGTACGGAACGACCGTCACGGTCCGGTTCCAGAAGCCGTTGCGCGTGAGGAGGTGGTCGTCACCGAGCCAGTAGCCGCGGTGCTTCCACTTCAGGTGCGCGGCGGGGGGCACCGCGAGCAGGAGGACCGCGGGCCCGTACCACGGGAGGTCGGGGCCCACGAACCAGTCGACCGCGAGGGCGACGCCGACGAGGAGCGCGACGGCGATCGCGTACCGGACGACGTAGCGCCACCGGATCCGCTTCGGCGGCCGGGAGAACGTCGGCGTGCCGAACGACTCGACCTCGTGGGCGAGCCGGTAGACGCGGTCCGTGGTCGCGATGGGGACCGCCGCCTGACTCCCGTCGTCGCCGGACTGGCCGGGCGCGTAGCCCGCGGTCTCGATCGAGAGGCTCGCGTAGCCGAGCGCCCGCTTCGCGGGGTTGTCCGAGATCGTCAGCGTCTGGACCTTCTCGGTCGGGATGGAGCCGCTGTACCGCCGGAACAGCCCGCGCTCGTACCGGAGCTCGTCGCCGGCGCGCGAGAGCCGGAAGCCGTAGTAGTTCGAGAACGCGACGCCCGCGCCGAGGACCCACGACACGAGGAACAGCCCGCCGACGGCGACGACCGCGGTGGCGGTGAGCGCGGCGGCGGACGTCTCGGGGATGAACCCCGAGAGCACCGGGACCGACCCCGAGCTCAGGAAGGCCAGCAGCCCGATGAGCCGGCCGTCGAACGACAGCGCGCCGACTAAGGCGAGCTCGCCCGGCGAGATGGCGAACAGCTCCTCTTCGGCCGGGCCGACCGCGCCGTCGGCGCCCTCCGCTCCGCCGGGCTCGCCGGGCTCGGCGGGCGACGAGCCGGACTTCCGCCGCTGGACCTCGCGGCGGATCCGCGTCGCCTCGTCGGGGATCACGAACCGGATCGATCCCTCGGTAGAGGAGCCGCCCGCGGTCTCCAGGTCGACCGCGGCGATCCCGATCGCCCGCTGGATCACGCTCTGGCTCACGTCGACGTTCTGGATCCGCCGGTAGGGGATCTCCCGCTCGCGGCGCGAGACCACGCCGGAGGAGATGTCGAGCGTGTCCTCCGTGAGCTCGTACTCGAACCGCCGGTAGTAGGCGACCTGGTACGCGAGGGCGGCGAGGAGGATCGCCCCGCCCGCGCCGACCGCGATCGGGAGGCCGAAGTCGTTGCTGTTGACGAGGAAGACGGCGACCACGACGAACCCCGACACCTTCTGGAGCGCGCGGTACGGGACCGACCGGGGCGCGAGCTTCACACCGCGTCCTCCCCGTCCGCGCGGATCGCCAGTCGCTTCAGCTCCTCGCGGAGGTCGCTCGCGCCGTCCGGCGTCAGTCCCGGGATCCGGACGTCGGCGCCGCGGGAGCCGGCCGTGTAGACGACACAGGAGGCGAGCCCGGCGCCCCGCTCGACCGGTCCGCGCCGGGAGTCGACGTGCTGGATCCGCACCAGCGGCACCGTCGTCCGGACCTGCGTCACCACGCCGCGGTCGAGGTACAGCGCGTCCTCGCGGATCTCGTAGCTCCAGCGCCGGTACTTGAGCACGGCGTGGGTCACGCCGAGGGCGAGGAAGACGCCGGCGGCGGCGACCGGCGCCCACCGCGGGAGCCGGTCGAGGTAGAACGCGCCGGCGAACGGGAGGGACAGCACCGCGGCGACGAGCACCGCGCGGAGGACCCACACGACCTGAACCCGGGGGTGTAACGACTGTGCCGTCATCGGCGTGCCCCCGACGCGTGTCCGCGTGTCATACGCCGCCGTTGTCGACCCCGACGTATAAGTCCGGGCGAAATCGGCGTCGCCGCCGGGCGCGACGAGGCCCGTCGAATCGCTTGCGTGCTATTTCCTACCGAACCCAAGTATTGCCGAAACCGATATCACCCGGGATCGAGTCGGGGCGAGCATGGCGGACGACCCGTTCGAGAACATGCTCGCACAGATGGACCGCGCGGAGGAGTACGCCGACGTGGACCACGGTATCTTCGAGCGGCTCAAACACCCGGAGCGCACGCTGAAGGTCACGCTCCCCGTCGAGCTCGACTCCGGCGACGTCGAGGTGTTCGAGGGGTACCGCTGCCAGTTCGACAGCGCGCGCGGTCCGTTCAAGGGCGGGGTCCGGTTCCACCCGACCGTCAGCCAGCGCGAGGTCGAGGCGCTCGCGGGGTGGATGACGTGGAAGACCGCGCTCGTCGACCTCCCGTACGGCGGCGCGAAGGGCGGCGTGATCTGCGAGCCGAAGGACCTCACCCAGAACGACTTGGAGAGCCTCACGCGCCGATACACCGAGGGGATTCGGCGGATGATCGGCCCCGAGACCGACGTGCCGGCCCCGGACATGAACACGAACCCGCAGACGATGGCGTGGATGATGGACACCTACTCGATGTACGAGGGCCACTCCGTCCCGCAGGTCGTCACCGGCAAGCCGCTGGAGATCGGCGGGACCCCGGGGCGGGTCGAGGCCACGGGTCGCGGCGTCTCCATCGTCACCGAACGGCTCTTCGAGTACCTCGACCGGGACCTCTCGGACGCGACCGTCGCGATCCAGGGGTTCGGCAACGTCGGGTCGAACGCGGCCCGGCTCCTCGACGAGTCCGGTGCCCGGATCGTCGCCACCTCCGACGTGAGCGGCGCCGCCTACGACCCCGACGGGCTCGACGTCGGGGCGCTCGCGGCCCACGTGAGCGCGGGCGGGCTGATCGAGGAGTACGTCGCCGGCGACCTGCGCGCGTCCCCGGACGACCGTCGGGCGGCCGACGGCGGGACCCGCTGGGACGACCCCGACGCGATCGGCAACGACGAGCTGTTGACGCTCGACGTCGACGTCCTGATCCCGGCCGCCGTCGAGGGCGTGATCACCGCCGACAACGTCGACGACCTGCGCGCGTCGGCGATCGTCGAGGCCGCGAACGGCCCCACCACCGTGGCCGCCGACGAGGTTCTGACCGAGCGCGACGTGCAGGTGGTGCCGGACATCCTCGCGAACGCCGGCGGCGTCATCGTCTCGTACCTGGAGTGGGTCCAGAACGCTCAGGAGTTCTCGTGGCCGCTCGAGACGGTGAACGCGGAGCTCGAGCGCCGCATCGGCACGGCGTTCGACCAGACGATCGACCAGTACGACGAGAATGGGCTTCCGGACCTCCGGACGGCCGCATACACCCTCGCGCTCGAACGCACGGCGAGCGCCCACGAGTACCGCGGGCTCTTCCCGTGAATCGCGCAGAATCCGCGTAATAGGCGAGCGATGGCGGGAGTGAGTATCGTACGTCGCGAGTGAGGCCAGTTATAAATGACTCAGTGGTGTTGCTGTCGGCTGTTTATAAGTGATCGACGACTCTGCGGAGAGGACTTTCAAAGCCCCAGCCGCGACGGCTCGCGCGGCTCGCTGCGCGCTTCAGTCGCTCGCTACGCTCGCTCCTTCCAGTGCTTGCGTCGCCGTGCTTCGCCCTCGCGACTGCCCCTTTGGGTCCCACCCCGCACCGCTCCGCACCGCACCTCGCACCTCCCCAACCTCGTCGCTCGCTTCGCTCGCGACTCCCTCGCGCGCTCTCCTCGCGCCCGCTGGGCGCTCGGAGGCGCGCGCCACAACGCACCTATTTATAAATGAATGTAACTATCACTGACCTCTTTTTAAATAACGTCTTGCCACCGACGATCTGCAATATTCACTCCCGCTATCGATCGAGAGTGGGCTTTGGTGATCGGCCGTTTCGGCCGGGAAAACGCCTTTCGAACGCGAATTTGTCAGGCCCGCCGGAGCCGGTCCGCGCTCACGTCGATCGGGTCGGCGCAGTGGACGATCGGCTCGCCGTCCGGGCGCCCGAAGCCGTTCGCCTCGAACAGCGTGTTCGCGCGGACCTCGGCGGTCCCCTCGCGCAGCGTCCACGGTTCGTGAGCGATCTCGCCGCGGTAGAGGCGGTCCCCGTGAGCGTAGAACCGGTAGTTCTCGACGAGGAAGGCGTCGATCGACCCCGGCTCGGCCGCGAACGCCTCGCCGGTCGGCTCGTAGGTCGCGTCGAACCGCGCGCTCGGGACGCCGCGGTGCGTCCGACGGCTCCGGAACCGGATGTCCCCGCCGGGTCGGCGTCGCGTCGCGCTCATCTCGGCGCGGTAGTACGGCAGGGCGAACAGCCGCCGGGCGACTGCGACCCCGAGGCGGTCGTCGGCGTCGAGGTTGTAGAAGTAGACCCCGGGACCCGCGGGGCCCTCGACGTAGGTCCGGAGGTTGAGTTCCGGGAACGAGAGCCCGACGGGCGACCCCCGCGGTCGGATCTCGTCCATCACGAACGCGACGACGCCGAGGTAGGCGTCGCCGTCGTGCGTGGCGACCGAGAGCCGCTCGGGAAGCGTCTCGTCGACGACCGCGGGATCGACCGGCCAGTGGCAGAACAGCCCGTCGCGCCACGTCATCTCCAGCCAGCGGCGTCCGAACATACTCGCGGTAGGGGCGCGACGGGCAAAACCCGCACGGCGGACGAGTGACCGAGGAGGCCTCGGCCGCCCGTTCCGGTCCGAGTCAGGCGTCCCGGGTCCCCGGTTCGGGGACCGGACCCGACTCGCCGCCCGCGTCGTCGGCCTCCTTCCACTCGCCGAGGCCGGACGGGTCGAGGTGGACGTGGACGTCGCCGACATCGGGCAGGTCCCGGAGGCCGGTGACGAGCTGGGTCTCGACGTCGTGGGCCTCCCGGAGCATCATCTCGCCGTCGACCTCGACGTGGACCTCGACCTCCAGGTCGGTCCCGTCGTAGAACACCGTCAGGTCGTGGACGCCCTCGACGGCCGGGTGCTCGCGGAGCGCCTCGATCACGCGGTCGCGGTCGCCGGCCGGCGGCGCGGCGCCGACGAGGTAGGTGACGTTCTCGCGGCCGATCTCGACGCCCTGGTAGACGACGAGGACGCTGACCAGCGCGCCGGCGACGGGGTCGAGGAGGGGGAACCCGAACAGCGCGCCGACCACCCCGACCAGCGCCGCGACGGTGGTGTAGATGTCGTTGAGGCAGTCGGCCGCCAGCGCGGTCAGCGCCGTCGACCCGAGGGTCGCGTTGATCCGCTCCGTGTACCGATAGAGGAGGTACATGTCGACGAGCGCGAACGCCAGCGCCGCGACGAGGACGGGGCTCGCCGTGATCTCCGGCGATCCGAGGAACTCCGAGACGGACTCCCGCAACAGCAGCACGCCGAGCAGGACGATGGTCGCGCCGACGAACAGCGCCGCCAGCGGCTCGATCCGCTGGTGGCCGTGGGGGTGCGTCTCGTCGGCGTCGTCGTAGCGGGCGCCGCCCCAGACGAACACGACCGCGCTGGCGACGAGGTCGGCGACCGAGTGCGCGGCGTCGGCGAGCAGCGCGACGCTCCCGAACGCCAGCCCGGTGGCCCCGACGACCGCGATCTTGAGCGCGTTGCCGAGGATGTTCGCCCCCGCGGCCAGCCGGAAGCGGGCCTTCTCGCCGTCACCCCAGGGGTGCCACATACGTCCGGGTCGTCGCCGCCCGGAGTTAATAGGCCCGCCGTTTCCGGACGGAGGCGCGATTCGGTCGGCGCGACGCCGGAGACGGGTCCGCCCGACGTATCAGAACTGATTCGCGGCGGTAGGAGTTTAAATAGTTCACCGACGGAGAGCCCATATGGACAGCGGTGACCGTGCCCAGAGCGAGGTCATCGGCGCCGTGCTCCTCTTGGGGATCACGATCGCCGCCGTGACCGCCACCGTCGCGACGGGGAGCGCGGCGCTCGGTCTGGTCACGGACGAGGCGCGCTCGGCGAGCGTGGAAAACGGGATGTCCCAGCTCAGCTCTCAGTCGAGCCTCGTCGCCCTCGGCGAGACGGACGCCCGGCGGTTCGACCTCGGCTCCGTCGACGGCGGGCAGCTCCGTCTCGACGAGGACGCCGGACGCGTGGAGGTGCGCATCGAGCGGCCGAACGAGACGGAGACGACGTACAACGGGTCGATCGGGACCCTAGAATACGTCGACGGGGACCGGACCGTCGCGCTCCAGGGCGGCGGCGTCTGGTCGAGTCGGAACGGTCGGGGGCAGATGATATCCCCGCCGGAGTACCACTACCGCGAGAGCACGCTCACGTTCCCCGTCGTCCGGCTGACCGGGGACGAGTCGACCCCGTCGAGCGGGACCGGCGTCGTCCGGCGGGCGACGAGCGATTCCGGGGTCGCCGAGACCGACAACCCGCTGCGGAACGGGACGGTCGTCGTCGAGGTGCAGAGCGACTACTACGAGGGGTGGTACGACTTCTTCAGCCAGCGCGCCGACGGCTCCGTGACGAAGGACGACGCGAACCGGACGACGACGGCCCGGCTCGTGGTGCCGGACGAGGTGGCGTTCGACCGGGCCGTCTCGCTCGGCGGTGGCGGATACACGCACAATTCGGGTAACGGGGGACTCGACGAGTCGGAGTACTCCGAGGGAGACAGTCATCCCGGAATCGAGTCGCTGATCGAATCCAACGTGGAGAGCGCCGCCGACTCTGGGGCGAACTTCTCCGACTGCCTCGACGGCGCGGCCTGTGAGAACGGGACGTACTTCGCGTCCGGCGACGTTAATCTGGAGAACGGCGTCGACTTCGACACGAGCGACGGGAACGTCACGATCGTCGTCGACGGGGACCTCGACATCGACAACAACGAGCTGCAGGTGACCGACTCCGGAGACAACGCAGTCAAGTACTACGTCAACGGGTCGGTGTACGCGAGCGGGAACGGCGCCATCGGGACGGTAAACGAGGAGATAGAGGCGTACCGAAACCAGGTTTACGTGCGGGACGGCTTCCTCGAAGAGAAACCGGGAGGGGGGACGGTCGACATAGAGGCCGTCGTGTACGCGCCGAACTCGGACACGGACATCGGCGGGAACGTCGCCCTCCGCGGAGGGTTCGCGTTCAACAGCCTGACGACCAAAGGCTCGTTCAGCGTCGAACACGACGAGTCGCTGCTCGGTCGCGAGATCACGATCACCGGCGGCGCCGGCCAGAATCCCATCACCTACCTCCACGTGAGCGAGAACGCCGTCGAGGTCGACTTCGACCGGTGAGGGGCTCGTAGGGGGTCGATCGCCGCGGATCGCCGTCCGTCGTAACGACTAAGAACGAAACGCTCCTCGGTTACGGTAATGAATCACGAGTTTTTCGCCCGAGGTGGTCCCCGTGGGCGTCGAGATTAAGGAAACGGAGGTGAGCGACGAGGACTTCGAGGAGATGAAGGGGTTCGTGCGGGACTACCTCGCGGCCAGCGTCGAGAGCGAGGAGGACGGCGGTCGGATGCGGTGGTACCCGTGGCACTCCGCGGACTACCGGTTCAACCACATCGTCAACGTCGTCGACCTCGCGACCGAGATCGCGGAGGCGGAGGGCGCCGACGTCGACGTGGTCCGGGTCGCCGCGGTGTTCCACGACGTCGCGAAGCTGGAGGCGGAACAGGACGTCCACGCCGAGGCCGGCGCCCGCGTCGCCCGCGAGTACCTGCAGAGCCGCGGCGACTACCCCGAGTCGTTCATCGAAGAGGTGTGCGGGGCGGTCGCGGATCACTCGTACACGGGCGACCTCGCGGACGTGCCGCTGGAGAGCCGGTGTCTGATGGAGGCCGACCTGCTGGACAAGGTCGGCGCCAACGGCGCCGTGCTGATGCTGCTGCGGATGGGGTACGAGTCACGCACGCACATGGACGCCGCGAAGATGGTCGACCGCGTGCTCCAGCGCGCGCACGACCACACCGAGCGCGTCGTCTCCGACACCGCCGAGGGCATCGCGCACCAGCGCATCAAGCGCGTGAAGTGGATCCGCGAGTGGCTCGAAGAGGAGGTCAGCCGGATGGACGCCGAGGGCGTCACCGAGCGCTGACCGCGGCGCCGCCCGCGAACCTCAAGCTTCAACTGCCGCGACCGAGTGAACGGGGTATGAGCGACCAACAGCTTCGCAAGGAAGCGCACGACCTCGATGTCACCGTCTGGGTCGGCAAGAAGGGCGTCGACGCCGTCGTCGACGAGACGGCCGACCAGCTCGACGACGCCAAGCTCGTGAAGGTGAAGTTCCTCCGGGCGGCGCGGGGCGGGACCACGACCGACGAACTCGCGGCCGACCTCGCCGATGCCGCGGATGCCGAACTCGTCGAGACGCGCGGGAACACGGCGGTGCTCCACTGATGAGCGCCGCGGGCGGTACGGGCGGGGTCGTCGCAATCGCGGGGACGCTGGAGCCGTACCTCGGTCCGGCGACCGACCTCGCCGTCGACGCCGCGATCTTCCTCGCCGTCGTCGTCGCGACGTATCTCTTGTATAAATCGGTCATCGCGCCGCTCGTCCGGCGGGTGTTCGACAGGCAGGGGCTCGACGAGCACGCGCGGCGCCCGCTCCAGAAGATCGTCGCGTTCCTCGTGCTGTTCGCGGGCGTCACGGTCGCGTTCGGCGCGGCGGGCTACCAGGGATTCCTGCGCTCGCTGGCGACGGTCGCGGCCGCGGCAACGCTCGCGATCGGCTTCGCCCTCCAGGACGTGATCAAGAACTTTGTCGCGGGGGTATTCATCTACACGGACAAGCCGTTCCGCATCGGCGACTGGATCGAGTGGCAGGGGAACTCCGGGATCGTCGAGGACATCTCCTTCCGTGTCACCCGCGTCCGCACGTTCGACAACGAGCTGCTCACGGTGCCGAACAACGCACTGACGAGCGACGTCGTGAAGAACCCGGTCGCGAAGGGGACGCTCCGGCTGAAGTTCGTCTTCGGGATCGACTACGAGGACGACGTGGAGAAGGCGACCGACATCATCGTCGAGGAGGCCGAGAAGAGCGACGCGATCCTCGACGACCCCGCGCCGTCGGTGCGGCTGACCGAGCTCGCCGACTCCTACGTCGGGCTGCAGTCGCGGATCTGGATCGACGACCCGTCGCGGGCCGACTTCGTGAAGGCCCGCGCGGACTACGTGAAGGCGGTCAAGCGGCGGTTCGACGAGGAGGGCATCTCGATCCCGTTCCCGCAGCGGACCGTCTCCGGGCGGAACGAGTGGACGGACCCCTCGTCGTTCGGCGGGGAAGGGGGCGGCGCCGGCGGAGAGTCGTAATCCGAGGCCGCCGCGGCGGCCTCGCTCGTGCGGCGATAGTAACGAACTTCAGGGTTCGGTAACTGGGTGTGCCCATGCACGTGGTCGTCATCGGGGCGGGCGAGGTCGGGACGAGCATCGCTTCGAGCCTCGCGTCGGACCACGAGGTCGTCGTCGTCGACGTCGACCCGGACCGCGCGGAACAGCTGAAGTACGAGCTCGACGTGCTCACGATCGCCGGCGACGGCACCACCTCCGAGATCCAGACGGCGGCGGAGGTCGGCCGCGCGGACATGGTCATCGCCTGCACCGACAACGATCAGACCAACCTCGTCGCCTGCGGGACCGCGAAGACGCTCGGCGACGGGTTCACGATCGCCCGCGTGAAGAGCACCGACTTCCTCCGGACGTGGGAGGGCAACGAGGGCGCCTTCGGCGTCGACTTCATGGTGTGTACCGACCTGCTGACCGCGCAGAACATCGTCCGCGTCATCGGGCTTCCGGCCGCGATCGACGTCGACCCGTTCGCGAGCGGGCTGGTCCAGATGGCCGAGTTCGAGATCGCCGAGGGGAGCCCCGTGGCGGGACAGACCGTCTCGGAGGCCGACCGCTTCGAGTCGCTCACGTTCGCGGGGCTGTTCCGCGACGGCGAGATGATCGTCCCGCGGGGCGACACGGACATCAGAGTCAAAGACCGCGCGGTGGTGATCGGGAGCCCCGAGAGCGTCCAGGCGTTCGCGACCGACGTGGCGCCCGAGACGACCCCCGACCGCGCCGACGAGATCGTCGTCGTCGGCGGCAGCGAGATCGGCTACCAGACCGCGCGGCTGTTGGAGGAGCGCGAGTTCAAACCGCGGCTGATCGAGCAGGACCCCGACCGCGCGCGCTGGCTCGCCGAGAACCTCCCGAACACCGTCGTGATGGAACACGACGCGACCGATACCGAGTTCCTCACGCGCGAGCACGTCGACGAGGCCGACATCGTCGTCACCGCGCTCCGCTCCGACGAGAAGAACCTCCTCATCTCCGTGCTCGCCAAGCGGCTCGGCGTCGACCGCGTGATCGCGGTGGTCGACAGCCCCGACTACGTCACGGTCTTCGAGGAGATCGGGATCGACATCGCGATCAACCCCCGCACCGTGACCGCCGAGGAGATCACCCGGTTCACCTACGAGAGCGTCGCGGAGAACATCGCGGTGCTGGAGAACGACCAGGCGGAGGTCCTCGAACTCGAACTCACCGAGGGGTGCGGGCTCGTCGGGCGACCGATCTCGGAGATCGTCGCCGAGAGCGACGCGCGGTTCGTCATCGGCGCGATCACCCGCGGCCGCGAGCTCGTCACGCCGCGGGGCGACACCGTCCTGCAACCGGGAGACCACGTCATCCTGTTCGTGGAGTCGGACTCCGTGAGCGCGATCACTTCGATGGCGTGAGGCCGTCGTGAGCACCAGAATCCGCGTCGGCTGGCGGGCGAGCGTGGAGCTCACCGGCGACGTCCTCGCGGCCCTCCCGGTCCCGCTCGCGTTCCCCCTGCTCGTCGCCCTCTACTACGGCGAGTCGCCCCTCCCATTCATCGCGGCGATCGCCGTCTCGCTCGCGCTCGGCGCGGCGTTCCGGTCGGTGCGGGATCCGGAGGCGAACCTCGGACCGCGGGAGGCGTTCCTCGCGGTGGCGCTGATCTGGTTCCTCGTCGCCGCGGTCGGCGCGATCCCGTTCGTCGTCGCGGGCGTCGGCACGGTCGCGCACCCGGTGAACGCCATGTTCGAGTCGATGAGCGGGCTGACGACGACGGGCGCGACCGTGTTGCGCGACTTCTCCGTCCACTCGAAATCCGTCATGATGTGGCGGCAGGTGATCCAGTGGCTCGGGGGGCTCGGAATCTTGATCCTCGCGACCGCGGTGCTCTCCGAGATCGGCGTCGGCGGGGCGCAGCTGATGGAGTCGGAGTCGCAGACCCAGGACGTCAACAAGCTCACGCCGAAGATCTCGCAGACGGCGCAGCTCATCTGGGGGATCTACTTCGGGCTCACGGGGCTCGCCGTCGCCGTCTACTTCCTGCTCGGGCTGGCGTTCGACCCGCAGATGGACCTGTACAACGCGATCGCCCACGCGTTCACGTCGGTCGCGACCGCCGGCTTCTCGCCGGAGCCGGACTCCGTGGGGGCGTTCCACCCGCTGATCCAGTGGGCGGTGGTCCCGTTCATGGTGATCGGCTCGACGAGCTTCGTCCTCATCTACTTCGCCATCAACGGGGAGCCGATGCGCCTGCTGCGGAACGAGGAGTTCCACTTCTACCTCGGCGCGATGGGAACGCTCGCGACGATCGTCGCCGTCGGGCTGTTCCTGGACCCCGGCGTCGCCTTCACGACCGAGGCGACGATACGCCACGCGGTGTTCAACGTCGCGTCGATCGTGACGACGACGGGGTACGCCAGCACCGACTACGTGCTGTGGGCGCCCGCGGCGAAGCACATGCTGTTCATGGGGATGTTCATCGGCGGGATGGTGGGGTCGACCACCTGCTCGATCAAGTCGCTCCGGTGGCTGGTGGCGCTGAAGTCGTTCAAGCGGAACCTCTTCACCGCCGTCCACCCCGAGGCGGTGCGACCGGTCCGGATCTCGGGGAAGTCGATCGACGAGGGCGCGATCCGCGACATCTACGCGTACCTCCTCCTCAGCATCGTGATCTTCTTCCTGCTCGCCGTCGTCATCGTCGTCGACGCCGAGCGGGCCGACGTCCGCGTCACCGAGTTCGAGGCGCTCGGCGCCGCGGCGACCACGTTCCTGAACATCGGCCCGGCGTTCGGGGCGGCGGGCCCGTACGGGACGTTCGCGACGTTCCCGATGACGACGCGGGCCGTGATGATCGTCCTGATGTGGATCGGCCGGATCGAGATCATCCCGGTGCTCGTCTTGTTCACGAAGGCGTTCTGGACGTCGTGACCGGCCGGAATCTGGGATCGGCGTCGAGACCGTAGCCCCTGGACGCGACCGCGACGGCGACGCGCCGAGGTCGCCGGCGCCGTCCCCCCTTCGACAGTTTAATACAGCGAACGGGCGACTCCCGTATCGATCGAGTAACTATGTCGGTGGCCCTCAACTGGAAGGCGAGCGTGGGGCTTCTCGGGGTCGGGATCAAGTACCTCGCCGTCACGATGCTGGTACCGCTGGTTGTGGCGGTCGCGTACGGCGAAGACATCTGGGTGTTCCTCGTTTCGATGGCGCTCGTCGCCGGGATCGGGTTCGCGGTCGAGCGGGTCGACCCGGACCCGGACCTCGGCCCCCGCGAGGCGCTGCTGTTCGTCTCGCTCGCGTGGCTCGCGGCGGCGGCCATCGGCACCGTCCCGTACCTGCTCGCCGGGTACGACACGGCGTCGACCGTCGGGCTCCAGACGGGATCGATCGGCGCGCTCACGGGGTCGATCGTCAACGCGCTGTTCGAGTCGATGAGCGGGTTCACCACCACGGGCGCGACCGTCCTCGGCGAGATCGGCACGGACCAACACTCCCACGCCCTCCTGATGTGGCGACAGCTCACGCAGTGGCTCGGCGGGATGGGGATCATCGTGCTGATGATCGCCATCCTGCCCGAGGTCGCCGTCAACGGCGCCCAGCTGATGGAGTCGGAGGCGCCCGGCCCGGAGCTCCAGAAGCTCACGCCGAAGATCGCCGAGACGGCCCGGGCGCTCTGGCTGATCTACTTCGGCTTCACCGTCCTGCTCGCGGCGCTGCTGTACGCGCTCCACCTGCTCGGGATGGCGCCGAACATGAACTTGTTCAACGCGGTGGCCCACGGCTTCTCCACCCTCCCGACCGGGGGGTTCTCGCCGCAGGCCGACAGCATCGGCGCGTTCTCGGCCGCCGTCCAGTGGATCGTCATCCCGTTCATGGTCGTCGCCGGCGTCAACTTCGCGCTGTTCTGGCACGTCCTGCGCGGCGAGGCGGAGGTGATGCTGGAGAACGCGGAGTTCCGCGCGTACGCCGGCGCCCTCGCCGTCATCACCGCCGTACTCGCCGTGCTCCTGTTCCGCGGGGCCGCCCCGCCGATCGAACTCGGCGGGACGACGCAGGGCGTCGCCGAGAACTCGCTCCGGCAGGCCGCGTTCCAGATCGGCTCGCTGTTGAACTCCACCGGGTTCGCGACCGCGGACTTCGCGCAGTGGGACGCCCACGCGCAGGTCCTGCTGCTGTTCACGATGTTCATCGGCGGCTCCGCCGGGTCGACCGGAGGTGGCGTGAAGATCGTCCGCTGGCTCGTCGTGGGGAAGGCGATCCGCCGGGAGCTGTTCACCTCGGCGCACCCGGACGTGGTACAGCCGGTCCGGCTCGGCGGCAACGTGGTCGACGAGAGCGCCATCCGCGGCATCATGGCGTTCACGCTCCTGTACACCGTGCTGTTCGCGCTCTCCGCGGTGTTCATCGCGCTCGACACCGCCCGGGTCGGGATCCAGCTGAGCGCGCTGGAGTCGATCAGCGCGTCGCTCGCGACCATCGGAAACATCGGGCCGGGGTTCGGTCGGCTCGGCCCGTTCGGGAGCTACCTCTTCTTCCCGGACACCTCGAAGCTCCTGATGATCTTCCTGATGTGGATCGGGCGGTTGGAGATCGTCCCGGTGCTCGCGGTGTTCATTTCCGGGATCGACACGCGGTAGCGAACCGACCTGAAGCGCGGGTCGGCTCGACGCGGGGAACGTATCTTCTTAACGGACGCGGGAGTTAGGGGGCGTATGACCGGCCACGACGAGACGCACGGACGGAACCTGCTCGCGCACGCGCTCCTCCCCGTCGCCAACGAGGAGGACGCGCTCGCCACCGCGCGGGCGCTCGAACCGTACGACCCCGACCGAGTGACCGCGCTCCACGTCGTCGAGAAGGGCGACGGCGTCCCCGACAAGACGCCCGTCGAGCAGTCGGAGGAGCTCGCCGCCGAGTCGTACGCCGGGGTGCGGACGGTGTTCCCGGACGCCGGGGAACACACCGCCTACTCCCGGGACGTGGTCGACGCTATCTTCGACGCCGCCGGCGAGGTAGACGCGAGCGCGATCGCCTACCGGCCCCGGGGCGGGAACCGCCTCGCGCAGTTCCTCTCGGGAGACCTGTCGGCGAAGCTCGTGACCGACGCGCCGGTCCCGGTCGTGGCGCTCCCGCGCGCGGAGTCGGCCGAGCGCTGACCCGGGTCCGAACGCATGACCGGGACCGGCGACGGGCCGACGGTACTGGTCGCGCTCGCGAACCCGCGGACCGAGGGGGCGCTCGTCGCGCTGGGCGGCGCGCTCGCCGAGCGCGAGGGCGGGCGGGTGCTGGCGATACACGTCGTCACCGTCCCCGACCAGACGTCGCTGGAGAAGGCCGCGGAGAACAGGGAGCGGCTCGACGAATCGTCCGACGAGCTGCTCTCCGCCGCCGTGGCCGACGCGGCTGCCTTCGACGCCCCGATCGAGACGAAGACGGTCCTCTCGCACCGCGGGATCGAGGAGGTGTTCGACGCCGCGCGGACGAACGACGCCGACGCCGTCGTGATGGGGTACGGCGGGGCTCGGTTCGCCGGCGGGCGCGTGGAGGGGTCGCTGGACGAGCTCGCCCGGGAGCTCCCGTGCGACTTCCTCGTCTTCGACGGGGAGCGGCTGGATCCCGGGAACGTGCTCGTGCCGACCGCCGGCGGGCCCTCTTCGGACCTCTCCGCCGAGGTAGCGGCGGCGCTTCGCGACGTCGCCGGCGCGGGGGTCACGCTGCTGCACGTCGCCGAGCCGGGAGAGACGGAGACCGGCCGGTCGTTCCTCGTCGGCTGGGCCGACGGCCACGGCCTCGGCGATGCCGACCTGCGGATCGAGACTGGCGATGTCGAGGAGACGATCGAGCGCGTCGGTGAGGGGTACGACCTCGTGATCGTCGGCGCGACCGAGCGGGGGCTCCTCTCGCGGATCGTCCGCGAGTCGCTGGCGTCCGAGGCGATCGAGCGCCTCGACGCGCCGGTGCTGCTCGCGGAACGTCCGTCGTCGCGGTCGCTCCGTGAGCGGCTGTTCGGCGGGCGGTAACGCGGTCCGATTCGGGCGTTTCGTCGTCCAGGTCGGACGCTTTGCCGTCCGAGTCGGACGTTTCGTCGTCCGAGTCGCGCACCTTTTAAAATATAATGAATATTTATACGAGTTCGGCGGGTACCCGGGCGTATGTACGACGACGAGGAGCTCTCCGAGATCCGCGAGGCCAAGGCGTCGTGGGAGGCGGAGACGCTCGACCCGTCCCTCGACCGACGCGGTGAGCGGACGGAGCGGTTCGCGACGGTGTCGAACCGCGAGGTCGACCGCCTCTACACCCCCGAGGACATCGCCGACCTTGACTACGGCGAGGACCTCGGCTTCCCGGGCGAGGAGCCGTACACCCGCGGCGTCTACCCGACGATGTACCGCGGGCGGACGTGGACGATGCGCCAGTTCGCGGGGTTCGGCACCGCGGAGGAGACCAACGAGCGGTTCCGCTATCTGATCGACGAGGGACAGACCGGCCTCTCGACCGCCTTCGACATGCCGTCGCTGATGGGGCTCGACTCCGACGACCCGATGTCGCTCGGCGAGGTCGGCAAGGAGGGCGTCGCCGTCGACACGCTCCGGGACGTGGAGGTCCTCTTCGACGGCATCGACCTCGCGGAGGTGTCGACCTCCTTCACCATCAACCCGAGCGCTCCCGTGATTTACGCGATGTACGTCGCGCTCGCCGACCGGCGGGGAGTCCCGCGCGAGGAGCTCCGGGGCACCCTGCAGAACGACATGCTCAAGGAGTTCATCGCGCAGAAGGAGTGGGTGATCCCGCCGGAGCCCTCCCTCGACCTCGTGACGGACACCATCGAGTTCGCGGTCGAGGAGACGCCGAAATTCAAGCCGATCTCCGTCTCGGGGTACCACATCCGCGAGGCGGGGTCGACGGCGGTCCAGGAGCTCGCGTTCACCCTCGCCGACGGGTTCGCGTACGTCGAGGCGTGCCTCGACCGCGGGCTCGACGTCGACGCGTTCGCGCCGCAGCTCTCCTTCTTCTTCAACGCGCACAACTCGATCTTCGAGGAGGCCGCGAAGTTCCGCGCCGCCCGCCGGATCTACGCGCGGATCATGGGCGAGTGGTACGGCGCCGAGGCCGACGCCTCGAAACAGCTCAAGTTCCACACCCAGACGGCGGGCCAGTCGCTGACGGCCCAACAGCCCCTCAACAACGTCGTCCGCGTTACGCTCCAGGCGCTGGCGGGCGTGCTCGGCGGGACGCAGAGCCTCCACACCAACTCCTTCGACGAGGCGCTCGCGCTCCCCTCCGAGCGGGCCGTGCGGGTCGCGCTCCGGACGCAGCAGATCATCGCCGAGGAGTCGGGCGCGGCCGACATCGTCGACCCGCTCGGCGGCTCGTTCGCGGTGGAGGCGCTCACGGACGAGGTCGAGGCGGAGGCGACGGCGTACGTCGAGGAGATCCGGGACATGGGCGACGGCTCCGTCCGCGACGGCGTGCTCCGCGGGATCGAGCAGGGGTACTTCCACCGCGAGATCCAGGAGGCCTCCTACGAGTACCAGGAGCGGGTGGACTCGGGCGAGGAGACGGTCGTCGGCGTCAACGCATATCGGGTCGAGGAGGACCCGGAGACCGACCTGCTCCGCGTCGACGAGGCGACCCGGGAGCGCCAGCTCGACCGGCTGAAGTCGGTGAAGGCGGAGCGCGAGGACGACGCGGTCGAGGCCGCCCTCGACGACCTCCGCGACGCGGTCGACGCCGGGGAGAACGCCATGCCCGCGATCGTCGCGGCCGTCAAGGCGTACGCGACGATGGGAGAGATCATGGCGGTGTTCGAGGACGAGCACGGGACGTACCGCGAGCGGGTCGGGGTGGCCTGAGCGGCGCGAAAAAGCGAGGCAACGAATCGGACGGACCGGCGGCGCGTCACGCCGGATCGACCGGCCGAGCGGACTCCGCGCACCACGCGTTGCCGCGGCGGCCCGCCCGCCGGAGGTCGAGTTCGACGACCGAGCCAGCGTCGAGCGCCGACAGCGCGGCTTCCACGTCGGCGTCGTCGTACTCGACGACGTACAGCGTCCCGTTGCGCGGGTATTCACGGAGCGTGATCGCCCCGTGGTCGTTGCACGCGTCGACGATCGTGTACTTGCCAGTGCGGTCCATCCCGCGTCGAGCTACGAGGAGAGCCATGTTAACATTTGTGCGCGTGGATACCGAGGCCACGCGCGGCGACCGCGAACGGTTCACTTTAGCCGGCGCGCCGCCTCGCTCGGGTATGACGGAGACGGAGGTCCCGGAGGACCACCCCCGGTACGCCTCGCTCGTGACGCGCCACCGGATCGAGGCGGGCGTCGAGACGGGGATCACCTCGAAGCAGGGGCTGATCGCGCAGGGGCGCGGCGAGGCGTTCGACTACCTCCTCGGCGAGCGGACGCTCCCGAGCGCGGACCGCGCCGCGCGCGCCGCCGCGGCGACGCTGCTCGCGGCCGAACGCCCGGTGATCTCGGTGAACGGCAACGTCGCCGCCCTCGCGCCCGCGGAGACGGTCGACCTCGCCGAGGCGGTCGACGCCGACCTGGAGGTGAACCTCTTCAACCACACCGACGAGCGCGCCCGGCGCATCGCCGACCACCTCCGCGAGCACGGCGCCGACGAGGTGAAGGGGCTCGCCGGCGACGGCGAGATCCCCGGTCTCGACCACGCGCGCGGCGTCGTCGACGCCGACGGGATCGAGGCGGCGGACATCGTCGTCGTCCCGCTGGAGGACGGCGACCGGGCCGCCGCGCTCGACGCGATGGGGAAGACGGAGATCGTGATCGACCTCAATCCCGGGAGCCGGTCGCCGCGGACCGCAGACATCCCGATAATCGACAACCTGATCCGCGCGGTACCGACCGTCGCGGCGCACGCCCGCGACCTCGCGGACGCGTCCCCGACCGAACTCCGGGAGATCGTCGACGCGTTCGACGCCGCCGAGGCGCTCGCGGCGGCCGAAGCGGCGATCCGAGAGGGGTCGTTCGCGACGCCGGACGAGTCGTAACTCGGCGGCGTCTGGGCAGAGCTGTTAGAAATGCGACGAGTAACGCCTCGAAGCGTCGGAACTGCAAAGTCCGTCCCCGACCTAACGGGAGCATGGAACTCGACGAGACCGACCGCGAAATACTCAGGATCCTCCAGGAGGACGCCCGTACCCCCTTCTCGGAGGTCGCGCGTCGGATCGACATGTCGAGCGCGACCGTCCACGACCGGGTGGGGCGGATGGAGGAGGCCGGAGTTATCGAGGGGTACCACGCCGAGGTCGATCCCAAGGCGGTCGGCTACGGGGTCAGCGCGTTCGTCGGACTCCGCGTCGAACAGGGGCGCGAGGAGGACGCGCTGAAGCGGCTCCGCGACATCGGCGGCGTCAGCGAGATCCACCTGACGACCGGCGAGTGGGACGTGATGTTGCGGGTCGTCGCCGCCGACACCGACAGCCTCCGAGAGCTGATGTTCGAGGAGATCGCGGAGATGGACGGGTTCTCGCGCTCGCAGACGATGATCATCCTCGGCACCGACTTCGACGCCGACGGCCCGCCGATCTGAGTCGGCTCCGGAGCGCCGAGTCGGGACCGGAACGCTAAACTCGGGAACACCACGAACGGGAACCATGAGCACACGGGTCGATCGGCGGTTCGGGTTATCACCGGAGCGGGCGTGGGCGGCGGTCGTCGGCGGGTTCGCGCTCCTCCTGGCGGTCGGGTCGGCCGTCTTCCCGCGGGCCGTGTACGACCGCTTCGTCTGGCGGTACTTCTGGGGGCCGGTCGTCGCCGACGGCCGGGGCGCGCAGTGCGCCGTTCGGGACGCCGGCGGCACGGAGCTGCTCGGGAGCTCGTCGGCGTGCCAGGCGGCCATCGGTGCCGGCGAGGTCGTCGCGTCCCCGGGATACACCACCGTCTCGACCGTGAGCTACGTGGTCGTCCTGCTCGCGATGCTGGTCGGCGTCGTCTTCCTGCTCCGCCGGCTGGAGATCGGCGAGGAGCTGCGGTTCTTCTTCGCGCTGTTCCCGTTCATGCTCCTCGGCGGCGCGCTCCGCACCGTCGAGGACTCGGGGGTCGCCGCGCTCCGTGCCGGCGTCGAGCCCCTGATCCCCTTCCCCGCGAGCGCGCTGCTGATCAGCCCGTTCATCTACTTCACCGCGTTCGGATTCACCCTCGCCTGCGTCCTCGCGGCGTACGGCCTGGCGAACCGCGGGATCGTCGACGACTACGCCCGGCCGCTGTTCGCGATGGGGGCAGTCGCGCTCGCGGCCTCTGTCGGCTACCTCTCGTACCTCGCGGCCGCGACCGACTACGTGGAGTTCTACCCGCAGGTGCCGGCGTTGACCCTGGTCGTCGCCTGCGTCGCGACCGCGATAACGTGGAAGCTCGCGACCGCGTACGAGCCGACGATCCGGCAGGGGACAGGCGTCGCCGGGATCGTCATCATCTGGGGCCACGCGGTCGACGGCGCCGCCAACGTGATCGGGCTCGACTGGATGCCGGCGCTGACCGGGACCGCGAACCTAGTCCCGAAACACGTCGTCAACGCGCTGATCGTGAACTGGACCGGGCGGCTCCTCCCGGACTCGGTCGTCGCCGTCACGGGCGACGCGTGGCCGTTCCTGCTCGTGAAGCTCGTCGCCGCCTCGTTCGTCGTCTGGGTGTTCAACGGCGAGATGTTCGAGGAGTCGCCGCGGTACAC
>NZ_CVRT01000075.1 GCF_001261915.1 Halorubrum sp. SD626R | reverse complement strand
CGCCGGAACTGGACCGCGAGGAGCGCGACCGCGCTCGCGACGACGACCAGCTGCCACCCCGCCCGGACGAGGTCGAGCTCGCGGTCGGCGCCGAGCGAGAGGCCCGGCCGACCGTCGGGGTTCGCGAAGGACGCTATCGCGTACGACTCCGTCGTCCCGAGCGTCTCAAGCGGGAGGACGCCCGGTCCCCCCGCGCCGAACGTGACGAACGTCTGGACGACCCCGTCCTCGGTCGAAAAGAGGAGCCCCCCGTCCACGAGGTAGTAGGCGTCGTGGAGCGGATACAGCAGGTTCACGCCTTCGCCGCCGAACAGGTCCGGACCGATCCCGGCGACGAGGAACGCGGCGAGCGCGACCCACGCAACCCGGACGCCCCGTCGCCCGGCTCGTTCGCGAAGTCGGGAGTCGTCGCCGATCCGGGTGTCCCAGTAGAGAGCGACCCCGGCGGCGAGCGGGAGCCAGACGGCGTGGAGGAGGGCGTTCGTCGCGCCGGGGACCGCGAGGCTCGCGACCGCGTCGAGGTCCGGGAGGACCGCGATCGCGACGACGACCGCGACCGAACGCCGGTCGAAGGCGGCGCCGAGCAGGGCGGCCGCGAGCAGCGCGCCGAAGGCGGCGTTGACCAGCGACGGTGCCATAACCCCTCTGACGACCGCACGCGAATAAGTCGCTCGGGGAGCGGTCCCCGAGTCAGCGGGAGTCGTCGTCGCGTCCGCGTGACCCGCGGTCGGCCGCGTTAGGGCCGGACGCGCCGGTGTCGGTCGTGTCGGTGTCGGTCGTGTCGCGTTCGCCCGCGTCGTGCTCGGGATCGCCGACGAAGTCGAACTCGCCGCCTTCGTCGGGATCGACTCCCGCGGCGTCGGAGTCGTCGCCGGCGGCCTCGGAATCGTCGCCGTCGGCGTCAGGGGTCGTGGCCTCGCCACTCCCGGGGTCGGTGGCGGGCGGCCCGTCGTCCGTCTCGGACACCACCGCCCGGGACCCGTCCCGCTCGGACCGACCGAGCAGCGCGAGGGCCATCTGTCGGGCCGCGTACGCCACGAGATTCGTGACGTGGAGCGCGAGGAGGACGCCGGCGACGCCGATCGGGAGCGCGACGAGCGCCTCCGGGAGCGTGTCGATCGCCCACGTCACGGGCTCGCCGTTGACCTCGGCGAACTCGGCCTCGTACGGGTACCGAAGGGGCGAGACGACCAGCGGGAGCGCGCTCGCCAGCAGGAAGAAGGGGACGAACGCGAAGAGGCTCACCCAGAACTTCAGTGAGAGGAACCCGACGCCCGCCCACGTCGAGCGCGCGTCGACGTACTTCCTGACGCCGGCGAGCGCGCCGTCGGCGTCGGCGAGGTCGTCCGGGCGCAGCAGGCGGGTCCCGAGCAGGGCGTTCGCGAGCCGGCGCTCGAACCCCGCGGCGAGTCGGGCGCCGATCAGGGTCACGAACAGGATCACGAGACCGACGAGGACGACCGAGAGGGCCAGCCCGATCCCGACGCCGAACGCGAACGCCGTCGAGTAGACGAACCCGAGCGGGAGCGCGAGCAGGAGGTACAACAGGTGCCTGTACGTTCGGCCGTCGACGACGACGCCGACGACCGGGAGGTCGGAGGGGCTTCTGCGGGAGACCATGCGCGGTCGAAACAGGTTTCGCTGCCGACATAAATCGGTCGCTCTCGTCACCGCGGACCGGCCGCGGACCGCGGTCTCCCGCCGCGCTCAGCCGATAAAGAAGTCGATGGCGTTCCCCGCCGACTGGCCCTTGTACAGCTCCGAGTAGCCGCAGTTCGCGCACGAGACCACGACGAACGACCGGTTCTGCACGTCGAACAGCTTCGTGAGGCCGGTGCCGCTGGTCGCGATCTCGTCCGTCTCCGTCCCCTCGTGTCCGCATTTCGGACAGCCGTCGTCGTCACCGGCCGCCAGCGACTCGGACTCCGGTCCGGGCGCGGCCGCGTCGGGGTCGGCGCGCCCGCCGTCCCCGGCCTCGCTCCACTCGTCGCTCGGTTCGTTGCCGAAGGCGGAGTACTCGGTCTCGTCGTCGTTGTCGGAGGGCATCGGTCCTATCTGCTCGCGCCACCGACAAACCTCTTGCGGGGCCCTCGGCGACCGCGGCGCCGCTTCGTCGACCGCGGAGACCCCCGACCCCGCCGTCTACTCGTCGATCTCGTCGACGAGGTCGTCGGCGACGCCGACGTATCCCGCCGGCGTCAGCGCCCGCAGCTCCTCGCGCACGTCCTCGTCGACGTCGAGGTCGCCGAACAGCTCGCGGAAGTCGTCGAGCGTCACCGACCGCCCGCGCGTCAGCTCCTTCACGCGCTCGTAGGCGTCGGTGTCGCCCTCGCGCCGGAGGATCGTCTGGACCGCCTCGCCGATCACTTCCGGGGTCGCCGCCAGCTCCTCACGCATGACGGTCTCGTTCGGGACGACCTTCGCGAGCCCGTCCTCGGCCTTCGAGTAGCCGATGAGACAGTGCGCGAGGGCGGCGCCGACGTTGCGCTTGACGGTGGAGTCCGAGAGGTCGCGCTGGAGCCGCGAGCTCGTCACGTAGTCCGCGAGGAAGGTGAGATCGGAGTTCGCCTTCGAGAGGTTCCCCTCGCTGTTCTCGAAGTCGATCGGGTTCACCTTGTGCGGCATCGTCGAGGAGCCGGTCTCGCCCTCGACCGCCCGCTGGCCGAGGTAGCGGTCGGAGACGTAGAGCCACGCGTCTAGGTCCAGGTCGAGGAGCACGTTGTTGACGCCCCGCAGCGCGTCGAACAGCGCCGCGAGGTCGTCGCAGGGGTTCACCTGCGTCGCGAGCGGGGTGTGCTCTAAGTCGAGCCCGCGCACGAACGACTCGGAGAACGCCCGCCAGTCCACGTCCGGGTAGGCGGCGTCGTGGGCGGCGTAGGTGCCGGAGGCGCCCGCCAGCTTCCCGGAGAGGTCGCCGTTCGCGACGACGACGCGGCCGAGCGCGCGGCCGAGCCGCGCGGCGTACACCCCCATCTCCTTGCCGAACGTCGTCGGCGTCGCGGGCTGACCGTGGGTGCGCGCGAGCATCGGCGTCCCGCGGTGCTCCCGCGCGAGGTCGGCGAGCGCGTCCCTGACCTCGCGGACCGCCGGTACCAGCACCTCGTTCACCGCCGGCTTGACGAGGAGCCGATGCGCGAGGTTGTTGACGTCCTCGCTGGTGAGCCCGAAGTGGATCCACGGATAGAGCGCCTCGGCGTCGTCGACCGTCTCGTCGTCGTCCAGTTCGTCCAGCCGCACCCGGAGGAAGTACTCGACCGCCTTCACGTCGTGGTTGGTCGCGGCGTACCCCTCGGCGCCCTCGACTTCGAGCGCCTTGATCAGGCGCGCGTCCTCCGCCGAGAACTCCTCGTAGACGCCGCGCAGCGCCGCCTCGGCACCCTCGTCGAGCGCGATCGGCGTGGCGTCGAGCGCGGCCAGCTCGATCAGGTACTCGACCTCGACGCGGGTCCGGGCGCGCATGAGCCCGGCCTCGCTCGCGTACGGCGACAGCGGCGCGGTCCGGGAGGCGTAGCGCCCGTCGAGCGGGGAGACGGCCGCGAGCGGGTCCGACCGCGACAGGCCGTCGATAGCGCCGTCGCCCGTCGGTTCGGGGTCGTCGGTCATGTCCGCGACTGCCCCCGGAGCCAGCAAAAGCGTGTCGATGGCGTGACGCACGGACGTGGATAGGTCGATCCCCTTTTCGCCCCCGGTCGGTCGATACTATCCGCGTACGTGGATATTCCGGCGCTCCGGACCGCAATCGATATACGCGATCGGTCGGACGGGTCGCGTATGAAGATCGCCGGACTCGCGAGCAACCGGGGGCGGAACCTCAGACACATCGCCGACGTCGCGCCGGGCGGCGCGGAGCTGTCGGTCGTCCTGACGAACCGGGAGCAGGCGCCCGTGCTGGAGGCCGCGACGGAGCGCCGGATCCCGACCGAGGTCGTCGAGCGCGAGGCGGAGGAGTCGCGCGCGTCCCACGAGCGGCGGCTCCTCGACCGGCTCGCCGACTACGACTTCGATCTGGTCTGTCTCGACGGGTACATGCGCGTGCTCACCGACGAGTTCATCGACGCGACGCCGACGACGCTGAACGTCCACCCTTCCCTGCTCCCCGCGTTTCCCGGTATGAACGCCCACGAGCAGGTGCTCGACGCCGGCGTCCGGACGACGGGCTGCACCGTCCACGTCGTCACCGAGGTCGTCGACGACGGCCCGATCGTGACCCAGGAACCGGTCCCCGTCTACGGCGACGACGACGCCGACGCGCTGAAAGAGCGGGTGCTCCGCGACGCCGAGTTCACGGCGTACCCGCGTGCGGTCCGGTGGTTCGCGGAGGACCGCGTGACGGTCGAGCGCGACGGCGACGGCGCCCCCGTGAGCGTGACCGTCGCGGGCGACGCGGGCGGCGACTTCCCCGAGCGGCGGTTCGTCTCCGAGGAACGCGCCGAGACGCTCCGCTACGGCGAGAACCCGCACCAGGACGCCGCGCTCTACGCGGACGACGGCCGCGAGGAGGCGAGCGTCGTCGGCGCCGACCAGCTGAATCCCGGCGCGAAGGGGATGGGGTACAACAACTACAACGACGCCGACGCCGCGTTGAACCTCGTGAAGGAGTTCGATGACCCCGCGGCCGCCGTGATCAAGCACACGAACCCGGCCGGCTGCGCGACGAGCGACGCGCTCGCCGACGCGTACGACCGCGCGCTCCGGACCGACGCGAAGTCGGCGTTCGGCGGCATCGTCGCCCTGAACCGCGAGTGCGACGCCGACACCGCCGACGCGGTCGCCGACTCGTTCAAGGAGGTCGTCGTCGCGCCCGGCTACACCGACAGCGCGCTCGACGTGCTCCGGGAGAAGGGGAACCTCCGCGTCCTCGACGTGGGCCCGCTCGGCGAGGGCGACGATCGCTTCGCCGAGCGGTTCACCGAGAAGCCGATCGTCGGGGGCCGCCTCGTGCAGGAGCGGGACCTCCAGTCGCCGACCGCCGACGACCTGGAGGTCGTCACCGAGCGCGCGCCCACCGACGAGCAGCTGGAGACGATGACGTTCGCGTGGAAGACGCTCAAACACGTCAAGTCGAACGGCATCCTGTTCGCGACCGGCACCGAGACGGTCGGCGTCGGGATGGGGCAGGTGTCCCGCGTCGACGCCGTGACGCTCGCGGCGATGAAGGCCGAGAAGGACGCCGAGGGGAAGTCCGCCGAGGGCGCCGTGATGGCCTCGGACGCCTTCTTCCCGTTCCCGGACGCGATCGAGGAGGCCGCCGAGGCCGGGGTCGAGGCCGTGATCCAGCCCGGTGGCTCGGTCAACGACGAGGACGTGATCGCCGCCGCCGACGAGCACGACATGGCGATGGCGTTCACCGGCTCGCGCTGCTTCCGCCACGACTGAGCGACGACAATCATTTATAAAATCGATGCGCTGGCGCGCGCCTCCGAGCGGCCGCCATCGGCGGCCGCGAAGGAGCGCGTGCGAGGGAGTCAGTCGTCCGGAGCGAAGCGGAGGACGACTGACGAGGTTGGGGAGGCGTGAGGTGCGGTCGCTGCGCTGTGCGGGGTGGGATTCAAAGGGGCAGCCGCGAGGACGACGCAGGCGACGCAAGCACCGTAGGAGCGAGCGAAGCGAGTGACGAGGAGCGCAGCGAGCGTGCGTCGTCCTCGCGGCTGGGGCTTTGGCTGTCCTCATCACCGATCTAGAGTCAGCAGATTATCGCAGAGCGACCGAGGTTTTAGAGACCTTCACCGCGGAAGCGTCGATTACTCACAGACAGCTGATAGCCACACAGCGATCGGGTTTATAACCCAGATTTATCACGATGGACGATACTCACTCCCGCAATCGACCGCAGCCGTGCCCGTCTCGACCGCAACCGAGCCCCTCAGCTACTCGCCGCCGTCCGGCTCCGACTCGACGAACTCCATCCCGCTGATCTCGAACCGCGCCCCGCCCTCGGCGCTCTCGGTCACCGCGACCTCCCAGCCGTGCGCCGAGACGACCTGCTGGATGATCGTCAGCCCCAGCCCGGTGCCGGAGGCGGCGGTGGAGTAGCCGTCGACGAACACGTCGTCGCGCTCGTCCTCGGGGATCCCCTTCCCGTCGTCCTCGACGTAGATCCCGGACCCGTCCGGGAGGTCGCCCACCCGGACCGTCACGTCGCTGCCGCCGTGTTCCACGCTGTTCCGGAAGAGGTTCTCGAACACCTGCTGGAGGCGGCTCCAGTCGCCGAGGACGACGCGGTCGGTCTCGACCGAGAGCGTCGCGGCCTCGGCGCCCACGAACGACCAGGACTCGTCGGCGAGCGCCGCGAGGTCGATCTCCTCGCGGCCGCCGATCGTCTGCCCCTCCCGCGTGAGGAAGAGGAGGTCGTCGATCAGCGACTCCATCCGGTCGACCGCGTCGCGGCACCGCTGGAAGTGCTCCGGGTCGCCGGTCCGCTCGGCCATGTCGAGGTAGCCGTCGACGATTCCGAGCGGGTTCCGGATGTCGTGCGAGACGACCCGCGTGAACTCCTCCAGCTGATCGCGCTGGCGCTGCATCCGATCGGTCGCCTGCTTCCGGAACAGCTCGTAGCCGACCCACTGGGCCAACAGCTCCACGAACGTCTCCTCGTCGTCCGAGAAGGGGCGGTCCCGCGCCTCGGTGTCGGCGAAACAGAAGGTGCCGTACACCTCGCGGTTGACCACGACCTTCGCGCCGATGTACGCCTCCAGCCCGAACTCCTCGTATGCGGCGTCGCTCTCCCAGCCCTCGACCCGGGCGTGCTGGACCGTCAGCGCGCCGTCGAGGTCGACGGTCCGCCTGCAGTACGCCTTCGACAGCGGGCAGCTCCGGCCGGCCTGCAGCAGTTCGTGGTCGCCGCGCGCGTCCACGATCACCTGCGTCTCGTCGTCGATCTCGGTGAGGAAGCCGGTCTCCACGTCGAGGTACGCGCGACCCAGGTCCAACAGCTCCGGGAGCTTCTCCTCGAACGACCGCTCCTGATCGGCGGTGATCCGGTACATTCGACGGAGGGCGTCGCCCTCCGAGATCCCTTCACTCATCGTCGGTCACGGCTGTGTTATCGTATTGAAGTCCCCGCTCGGGTTAAACCGGACGGTGTCGATCCCGACATCCTCGACGGCGACGATCGATTAAAACTACCGACAGAGACGACCGGCCGGCCGCCGCCCGGATCAGTCGTCGCTCGACGCCTGTCCGGTCGGGTCGGTCGCGGCGCCCGGGACGGCCTCGGCCGGCGCCGGCGGTTCGTCGCGCACGTCGGCGCCCTTGCCCTCGGCGATGACGTCGGCGTACGCGTCGGGGAAGACGCGCACGAAGTCGTCCAGCGCCGCGGGCCAGTCGTCGAGCAGCTCGGCCGCGCGGTCGCTCCCGGTGTACGCGCGGTGGTTCTCCACGAGGCGGCGGAGCATGCGCTCGTCCGACTCGTCGAGCGTCTCGGAGACGGAGACCATCCCTCGGTTCACGCGGTCGTCGAACCGGTCGTCGGGGTCGTACACGTAGGCGACGCCGCCGGACATCCCGGCCGCGAAGTTCCGCCCCGTGTCGCCGAGCACGGCGACGACCCCGCCGGTCATGTACTCGCAGCCGTGGTCGCCGACGCCCTCGACGACGGCCCTCACGCCGGAGTTTCGGACGCCGAACCGCTCGCCGGCGACGCCGTTGACGTAGGCCTCGCCGTCGGTGGCGCCGTAGAGGCCGACGTTACCGGCGACGACGTTCTCGGCGGGGTCGTAGCCGGCCTCCTCGGGCGTGTTGACGACGATCCGACCGCCGGAGAGCCCCTTTCCGAGGTAGTCGTTGGCGGCGCCGGTCAGCTCCAGGGTGACGCCCGACGCGAGGAACGCGCCGAAGCTCTGGCCGGCGTAGCCGTCGAACCGGCAGGTGACGGTGTCGTCGGGGAGCCCCTCGCCGCCGTGCTCGGAGACGACGCGGTTCGAGAGGGTCGCGCCGACCGCGCGGTCGACGTTCTCCACGTCGCGGGTGAGTGCGACGGGCGCGCCGTCCTCGATGGCCGGGGCCGCCTCGTCGATGAGGTCCCAGTCGAGGAGGTCCTCGATGTCGGCGTCGTCCTGCTCGCGGGTCTTGGTACGGGCGTCGCCCGCGGGCTCGGCGATCACCGCCGACAGGTCGAGGTGCTTCGCCTTCTCGTGGTCCGTCTCGCGCTGCGAGAGGAGCTCCGGCCGCCCGACGAACTCCTCGACATCGGTGTAGCCGAGCTCGGCCATGATCTCGCGGAACTCCTGCGCGATGAACGTCATGTAGTTGATCACGTGGTCCGGCTGGCCGGGGAACCGCTGGCGGAGGTCCTCTCGTTGGGTCGCGACGCCGACCGGACAGGTGTTCTCGTGGCACTGCCGGGCCATCACGCAGCCGGAGGTGACGAGCGACGCGGTGCCGAACACGTACTCCTCGGCCCCAAGCGCGGCCGCCACGGCCACGTCGCGCCCGGTCTTGAGCCCGCCGTCAGCAGTGACGCGGATGCGGTCGCGCAGGCCGGTCGCGCGGAGCATCTGGTTCGCCTCGGCGAGCCCGAGCTCCCAGGGGAGCCCCGCGTTCTTGATCGACGTCTTCGGCGACGCCCCGGTCCCGCCGTCGTGACCGGAGACGTGGACGACGTCCGCGTTCGCCTTCGCGACGCCGGCCGCGATGGTGCCGATGCCGGCCTCCGACACCAGCTTCACGTTGACGTCGGCGTCGGGGTTCGCGGCCTTCAGGTCGAAGATGAGCTGCTTGAGGTCCTCGATCGAGTAGATGTCGTGTTGCGGCGGCGGCGAGATGAGCCCGACGCCCGGCGTCGAACACCGGACGTGCGCGATCATCTCGTTCACCTTCTCGCCGGGGAGGTGGCCGCCCTCGCCCGGCTTCGACCCCTGCGCCATCTTGATCTGCAGCTCGTCCGCGCTCGCGAGGTAGTCGGCGGTGACGCCGAACCGGCCCGAGGCGACCTGCTTGACCGAGCACTCCTTCTCGGTGTCGAACCGCTCGGGCGGCTCGCCGCCCTCGCCGGTGTTCGACTTCGCGCCGATCCGGTTCATCGCCATCGCGTTGTTCTCGTGGGCCTCCGGCGAGATGCTGCCGAGGCTCATCGCGGCCGTCGAGAAGCGCTCGACGATCGACTCGACCGGCTCGACCTCCTCGACCGGGACCGGGTCGCGGTCGGACTCGAACTCCAAGAGCCCGCGGAGCGTCTGGAGTTCCTCGGACTGGTCGTTCACCAGCTCCGCGAACTCCCGGTACTGCTCGTAGTCGCCGCCGCGGACCGCCTGCTGGAGCGTCCCGACCGTCTGCGGGTTCCAGCCGTGTTTGATCCCCGACGAGCGGTGCTCGTACTCGCCCGTGGTCGCCAGTTCGGGGTCGGCGCCGAACGCCATCGCGTGGCGCGTCCGGAGGTCGTCTTCGATCTCCTCGGCCCCGATCCCCTCGGTGCGGATCTCGGTCCCCTCGAAGTACTCACCGACGAACTCGGAGGCGAGCCCGACCGCCTCGAAGATCTGGGCGCCCTGGTACGACTCCATCGTCGAGATGCCCATCTTCGCCATCGTCTTGAGGAGCCCGTCCTCCAGGGCGCCGCGGTACGCCGCCAGGGCCTCCTCCTCGTCGGCGCCGTCGGGCCCCGCCACGACGTCCGCGATGGAGTCGTACGCGAGGTACGGGTCGATCGCGTCGGCGCCGTAGCCGACGAGCGTCGCGACGTGGTGCACCTCGTGCGGCTCGCCCGACTCGACGACGATTCCGGCGCGGTTCCGCAGCCCGTTCCGGACGAGGTGGTGGTGGACCGCGCCCGTCGCGAGCAGGCTCGGGACCGCGAGCCGGTCCGGGCCGACCGCGCGGTCGGAGAGGACGACCACGTCGACGCCCTCACGGATCGCCGCCGCGGCCTCGTTCCGGATCCGGGTGACGGCGTCGACGAGCGACGCGTCGCGGTCGTACGTGATGTCGACCGCCGCCGAGTCGAACGCCGGCCCGTCGCCGTCGACGGGCTCGCCGTCCAGCGCCTTCAGCGCGGCCGCCTCGGGGTCGGTGAGTATCGGCGAGTCCGAGACGATCTGCTCGGCGTGCTCCGGGGTCTCGTCGAGCAGGTTCCGCTGGTTCCCCATCCGGGTCTCCAGCGAGGTGACGAGCTCCTCGCGGATGTAGTCGATCGGCGGGTTCGACACCTGCGCGAACAGCTGCTTGAAGTAGGTGAACAGCGGGCGGTCGACGTCGGCGAGCACCGACAGCGGCGTGTCGTCGCCCATCGAGCCGACCGGGTCCTTCCCGTCTTTCGCCATCGGCTCGACGAGGTGGTTCAGCGAGTCGGTGGTGTAGCCGAACGCGGCTTGGTGGGCCCGGACGGTCGAATCGTCGTCCTCGGCGCCGCCGATCTCCGTCTCGCCTTCGACCTCGCTCGCTACGTCGTCGAGGTCGACCTGACGTTCCTCGACCCACTCGCCGTACCTCTCGTCGGTGAGCTCGGCGAACACCTCGTCGTCGGGGACGATCCGTCCCTCCTCCGGGTCGGCGACGAAGATCTCGCCGGGCTGAAGCCGCCCGCGGCGCTCGACGTTCGCGGGGTCGGTCGGCAGTGCCCCGACCTCGCTGCCGACGACCAGCCGGTTCTCGTCCGTCACCTCGTACCGGCACGGGCGGAGCCCGTTGCGGTCGAGGACGCCGGCGACCTGCTCGCCGTCGAAGCCGATGACGAGGGCGGGACCGTCCCACGGCTCGACGAGCGAGGCGTGGTAGTCGTAGAAGTCGGTGCGGGCCGCGTCCATCAGGTCGTCGTCGCGGAAGGCCTCCGGGATCAGCATCCGGAGGGTGTGCGGGAGGTCCCGGCCGGCTTGGAGGAGGAGCTCGACCGCGTTGTCGACGCTCGCGGTGTCCGACTGGTTCGGGTCGTCGATCACCGGCTTGATCGTGTCGAGCTCGGCGCCGAACGCGGGGTGATCGAGGTCGTTCTCGCGGGCGCGCATCCAGTTGACGTTCCCGCGGATCGTGTTGAACTCGCCGTTGTGGACGATGTTGCGGTACGGGTGCGCGAGATGCCACGCGCCCAGCGTGTTGGTCGAGAACCGGGCGTGGACTAAGGCGACGTGGCTCGCGAACCGCTCGTCGGTCAGGTCGGGGAAGTAGTCGGCGAGCTGCGACCCCTTCAGCAGGCCCTTGTATACGACGCGCTGGCGGTCCAGCGAACAGACGTAGAACCGCCCGGCCCCGTCGACGTCGCTGACCGCGTTCTCGATCTCGCGTCGCGCCGCGTACAGCGCGCGGTCGAAGCCGAGCAGCTCCGGGTCGACGTCGTCCGGTCGCGTCCCCTCGCTGGTGAACCGCTCGGCGAGGCCGGCGCCCTCGACGGGCGCGGCGAACAGCTGGGCGACCTCCGGCTCGGAGTCGAGCGCGGTCGCACCGAGGTCGGCGTTATCCGTCGGAACGGAGCGCCACTCCAGTACCTCCAGCCCGTAGACGGAGAACACCTCGGCGATGACGTCGTGGATCTCCGCTTGGACGCTCCCCTCCGTCGGCATGAAGACGGAGCCGACCGCGTACTCGTCGGGCAGGTCGGCGTCGACGACGTCGCGGAAGAACTCGTCCGGACGCGCGACCATGATCCCGGCGCCGTCACCGGTGTTCTCCTCCGCGCCCGTGGTGCCCCGATGTTCGAGGTTCTCCAGCAACCTGACCGCGTCGGTCACCGTGTCGTGGCTCGGGTCTCCGTCGAGGTCGACGATCCCGCCGATCCCGCAGTTCGATCGCTCGTCCGATACCGTCGCAAGCCCCCCACCGTGGCCCGAGGACTCCGAACTCCCTCGGGTGTTACTACGTGGCTCGGTCATACCTCCCACTCACAGACGATCGCTTAAAGGTATGACCCTGATACGGGTAGGATCCCTCGTACACACATTAGGGAATATAAGGTAATTATTCATCAGGGGTGGATAACCGTTGCCACGATTCCCGTTCGATCAGTTGTATCTCGCGACGTCTGGGTCTAATCCAACGGAAATCTGAATTTCCACCCGGACGGGCGCGTATTCGGCGTATCAGTTTGTCTTCGTCAACTCCGGACCGATCGGCCGGTCGAGCGATACCGAATCGAGCGACACCGAATCGGCGAGCGAACGCGTTCGGGTTCCCCATCGATGGAGCGGGACATCGGTCCGCAGACGGGAGGGAGTTCGGTCGCTGACGGCGCCGACACCGGCATCGCCGGTCGCCCCGATACGGCGTCGGTCACTCGCGAAGCGGTGCGAACGTCCCGTTGATGTCCCACTCGTGGATGCAGTAGACCTCGCCCGGCTCGTCGGCTATCTGCCAGCCGGTGGCGTCCTCGTCCCACCGCTCCCGGCGACCGCACAGCTCGCACTCGCGCTCCCGTGGCGGGGTGATGGTCACGCTCATAGGCGATAGAAGGGAGCGGGCCAGCAAAAGGATACCGCCGTCCGCGACCGCGGCGCGCCCCCGGCCTCAGGAGCCCGAGACTCGCCGGAATCCGGCGATCTTCCCGGCGAGGAGGAGCGCGATCAGGGTGCCGACCGGTCCGAAGCCAGGTACGTCCTCGGCGGTCGCCCGAACCGGCGCGTCCTCGTATGTCGGCGTCGCCCGTTCTCCGGCCTCCGCGTCGGACGCCGTCGCGGGCGAGCTCGCCTCACCGTCGCTCACGCCCAATCGGCTCTCGTCCGCTTCCGACGCGGTGTCTCCGGCGGCGGAGCCGGTACCCGTGGGCGCGACGGCCACGGGCGATCGGCTCGGGCCGTCGCGCGCGCCCCTCCGGACGCCTGCACCCCACTGGCCTTCGAACCGGACACCGCTCCGACCGGGGCCGACTCGTGCCCCGTCGCCGCCGTCGCCCGCTTCCGGACTCCCGGGCGGAGATCCCGCTCCCGGCGTCTCAGCGATCCC
>NZ_CVRT01000074.1 GCF_001261915.1 Halorubrum sp. SD626R | reverse complement strand
TCTCCCCGGCCCGCCCTCGATCGGCCACCCCTTCGTGCGCCACGTCGGCGGTTCCGGGGAGAAATCCGCGCAGGACCCGGAACACTCCCGCGCGGTGGGGACCTTCTTTTTCGCCGCGCAGTACGGAACCAGCGCCCGCCCCTCGCGGCGGAGCTCGAAGTGACGGCAGTCGGGTCGCATCGTGTCGCGGAACGAGCGCCACCCCTTCCCGTAGGCGCGCTCGGCGATCTCCAGCCGCAGCGTCTCGGTCTCGGCGTCGCGGCGGTCCCCCTCTCCGGGCGCGAGGTCGCTCGGGTGCCACGCGACCTCGGCCGCGTCGCCGTGGGCGCCCTCGGAGAAATCGGTCGCGAGGATGCCGGCCTCGACCGGCAGTTCGCGGAGCAGCGCGGGCTCGACGCGCTCCCCCGTCGTCTCGGTCGCGAGCCACGCCTCGTCGGCGAGGCCGGTCTCCACGTCGTGTTCCAGCTGGTCGGCGAGCCGGTCGGCCGCGGAGCGGTCCAGGTCCGGCTTGTTCTCGACCGCGACGATCCGCTCGACCCAGTCCGGGTACGGCCGCAGCCGGCGAATCTCGATCCGGTTGCCGTCGCGGCGCTTCTCGATCAGGTCCCGGCCCGCGGCGCGGTGGACCGCCCGCCGGACGTAGCGCCACGGGTAGCCGGGGTGCGGGAGCGCGTCGCGGTACCACGACCACTCCGCCGGCGCGCCGCGGACGACGTGGAGGAGGTCGGAGTCGACCGTCCGCTCTCCGAAGGCGCGCCGGGCGGCGAACGCCGCGGGGTCGACCTCGATCACGACCGTGTCCCACCGGCGCTCCTTCGTGCCGAGTTGGCGGGCTACGATCGCGGGACGCGGGCCGTCGCTCGGGTGCCACGCCAACTCGGCGTACCGGCAGACCAGGAGTTCGTAACCGAACTCGGCGTCCGGAGTCACGGCCGTGATAGTACGCGGGTATTTAAAAACGAACTGTCGGCCGCTCAGACGTAGTCGCCCGTCTCCTCGTCCTTCCGCTCGTCGAGGTAGTCGTGGGCCTCTTCGAGGATGTCGCGGGGCCCGTTCTGGGTGATCGTGTTGAGCGCCTGGTCGTAGTCGCGCCACTGCAGGTCGCGGTGCTCGTTCGAGATCTCGGCGCTCGCCTCGAACGAGCGCGCGATGAACAGGTGCACCGTCTTGTGGATGGTGTTGCCGTTCGCCTCGAACACGTAGTCGTACTCCCTGCGGAAGCCGTCGATCAGCCGGAAATCCTCGATCCCGGCCTCCTCGCCGACTTCCCGTATCGCCGTCTGCTGGAGCTCCTCGTCCCCTTCGACCCCGCCCTTGGGGAACTCCCAGTCCCCCGGTCGGCTCTTCAGGAGCAAGTACTCCCGTTCGCCGCGGGTGTCGCGGAAGAGGATGGCTCCGGCGCTGGTCGCTTCGACCGTCATTAGCGTCAGGTAAGCAACCACCCCTAAAGAGGGTGTCGGACTCTCGGACGCACCGGGCGTTTCAGCACCCGAGAACCGATCTGCACCGCCCCCTCGGCCCTCGCTCGCGCACTTATATGTCACGTCCGCACGCGGTGGGCTACGGTAGATGCGTTTTTACCCCTCGGACGACCATGCACGGACGACCCCCAGTCATGACCTTCGTCACCAAACTCTCCTTCGCCTCCGGCGACCGCGAGGTGCTCGCCGAGACGGTCCAGGAGCTCAAGTCGACGCTCGAACGCAAGGGCGCGGAGTGTAAGGGCCCGCACGCCACGCCCGCCGAGACCGTCCGCGTTCCCCTATATAAGAAGCTCCGCGCCGGCGACGAGTTCTCGCCGTGGAGCTACTCGGTGTACAGGCGCTCGATGGAGATCCACGGCGCCGACGACGTCGCTCGCGAGGTCGTCGGCCGCGACTTCCCGGACTCGATCCACGTCGAGGTCGAGGTCGACCAGAAGAAGCCGCTCGGGCACCGCCGCGACTGAGCGCGAGCGGGACGCGCGCGACTCGCGCGGCTCAGTCGTCGTCGCCGGTCGCGACGATCCGCTCGCCGGAGACGAGCCAGCCGTCGTCGTTAGCGCGCTCCGCGATCGACGGCCGGAACACCCACGCCGTGAGCCCCAAGATCGGGATCATCGACGCCCCGACGACCGCGTAACCGAGGTGGAGGCTGGGCAGAAACGCGGCGGAGAAGGCGAGCGGGTAGACGACCCCGCCGACGGTCCCGATCCCGCCCACGATCCCAGCCACCGAGCCGGAGTTGTCCGGGAACATGGCCGGCACCTGCGCGAAGATCGCGCCCTCCGAGAACGCGCAGCCGGTTCCGACGAGGAAGCCGGCGACGACGGCGACGTAGACGTTCCCCGTCAGCCCCGCGAGCGTCATCCCGAACATCGATACCACGACGAACGAGAGCGCGGCGAACGTCCACTGGTTGCGGTACTCGCCCTCGAAGAACGGGAGGATGTTCCGCTCGTTGCGGGCGACGACATCGCTGACGTACCCTCCGATGGGCCGTAAGAGGCCGGCCGCGACCGAGAACGTCGCGGCGAACGTCGCCGCGATCACCACGTCGCCCTGGCCGAACGCCTCGCGGTAGTACGTCCCGAGCCAGCCGTTCATCGCGAGCTCCAGGCCGAACGACATCACGTAGGCGACGGAGAGGACGACCGCGCCGTAGCGCGTGGCGATGAACCGCCACTGGTCCCAGCTCACGCCCGCCTTCGTCGCCTCCCGCTTCGCCTCGCTCCTCGCGGCGTCCCCGAAGACGTAGTAGACGGTGCCGAGCAGCACCGCGAGGGCGCCGGTGTAGAAGAACGCCGCCCGCCAGTTCGACGAGGTGGCGAGGAAGCCGGCGCCGAAGATCGGGTCGACGTACCCCTCGCCGAAGATCCGCGGCAGGGTGAAGTACGCGCCCAGCCCGGCGCCGGCGTTCCCGATCCCGGCGAAGATCCCCTCGGCGGTTCCGAGGTTCTCCTCCTCGAACCACTCGGCGACGTGCTGGATGCCGATGACGAAGGTGATCCCCGAGAGCGACGCGACGATCCGGGAGGCCGTGAACACCTCGTACGTCTGGGCGAACGCGCTGACGATCGCGAACGCCCCGACGGTGACGAGCGTCACCCCGCCGGTGACGTTCGCCCCGAACCGGTCCGTCAGCGGCCCGACGAGGATGCGACCGAGGGGGACGGCGACGACGGCCGCGCTCGCGACGACCCCGAGCTGCTGGACCGAGAGGCCGAACTCCGCCGCGATCCCGCCGGTGAAAGGCGCGAACGAGAACCAGATGACGAAGCCGAGGTTGAACATCGCCGTCGCCAGGATCAGGTTCCGGTACTTCCCGTACAGCAGGTCGGTCGGTTTCACCGCGCCTCACCCCCCACGGAACGGTCCCGAGCGCCCCGACGGCGACGGTCGACGGACCGATCGGTCGCGTTTCCGCACCGGACTGACCGGGTCGACGGGACTCCGGCGTCGTCGGAACCGGAATCAGGAAGCCGATCCGAATCAAATTGGCCGAACATCGTGTTTCTCACGTTACATCGACACACCCTAGATATTAATAAACGAATCGCTTAACAAAATGCCAATTTGATTGGTGAATGTTGGGGCATTCTCAGTAACGCCTCACACACAGATAAATTCTACTCGAAAAAAGAGAAATTATATGATCGGAACATCGTCGGGATACTTTCCGAATAACGGCACCTCACGTCGCGGTTCGCGGATCCGTTTTACTTCCTTAATCGCGATCGGATCCGTCCCGGATCGGAGCGCCGGCCGAGGCGAGCGGTCGCCCCGCGGCGCGGAGAGGGAAGGCCCGGGAGGTCGGACCCGCCGCTCTCCGGCGGCGTTCGATCGCGACGTCCCGGTGTGACGTCTCCGCGTGACGGCCAGTGTGACGTCCCGGGCGCGACGGGGGCGAGTGACCGCTCAGGGCAGCGAGTCGGCTCCGTTCGCCCGGCCCGCGAGGTCGGCGACGCCGCGGTCGGGCGCGCTCAGCCCGACGGCGCACTGCTTGAGGTTGGGCTCAGACGACTCCGGGTCGGCGGCCGACAGCGTGAGCTGGTTGGCCGCCGGGTTGTGGACCGGCAGCCAGACGAGTCCGGGCGGCACGTCGGCGTCGGGGGTGACCTCCACCGCGACCGCCGAGCGCCGCGACTCGATCACCGTCTTTCCCCGGTCGAACGCCGCCAGGTTGTCGGCGATCGTCTCGGGGTGCAGCCGAGCGGCCGTCTCGCTCCCGTCGTCGGCGTCCGCCCGCGTTCTGACGCCGGTGTTGTAGGCGTCCGGTCGCCGACCGGTCGTGAGCGTGAGGGGATACTCGGCGTCGATCGGCTCCGGGACGCCCTCGTGGGACGCGTTCGAGAACCGCGCCCGGCCGGAGTCGGTGTGGAACGACCACGAGTCGGCGTCGTCGCCCCCGGTCTCGGTCTCCGCCGCGTCGTCCGCTGCTGCGTCGTCAGTCGCTGCGTCGGTCGACGCGCCGCCGTCGTAGTACCTATAGCCGCCCTCGCTGTCGGCGTCCGGAGCGGGCCATCGGACGGCCAGCTCCTCGGCCAACCGGTCGTAGGAGAGCCCGGAGAAGTCGGCCGTCGTGCCGCGCGTCAGGGCGCTCACCTCGTCGAACAGCGCCTCGGGATCGAGTCGGGTCGACTCGAACAGCTCCGGGACGACGCGGTCGGCCACCGCGCCGATGATGTCCACGTCCCGACGGACGCCCTCGGGCGGCTCGCGGGCGGCCGTGACCCGCGAGACGCGTCGCTCCATGTTCATCACCGTCCCCTCGGACTCGCCCCACGTCGCCGCCGGCAACACCACGTCGGCCAGCTTCGCGGTGTCCGAGCGGAACGCGTCCTGCACGATCAGGAAGCTGTCTTCGAGCGCGGCCCGCACGTGACCCGAGTCGGGCACCCCCGCGACGGGGTTCGTCGCCACCGTCCAACAGACGTCGACGTTGTCCCGCGCGAGCTCGTCGATGATCCGGACGAACCCCGGTCCGGACGAGTCCGGGAGCCGGGTCATGGGGACCCCCCACTCCCTCGCGATCGCCTTGCGGTGGGCGACGTCGTCGAACGACCGGTACCCCGGCCACGACGACTTCGAGGCGCAGACGCGGTTCCCCATCGAGTTCGCCTGCCCGGTCAGGGAGAAGGGGCCGCTGCCCGGCCCGAGGTTTCCCGTCGCGAGACAGAGGTCGATCAGCGAGCGGGCGGTCCCGGTCCCCTGAACGCTCTGGTTGACGCCCATCCCCCAGTAGACGACGGTCCGCGCGTCGAACGCCGCCGCCAGCTCCGCGACGCGACCGGGGGATACGCCGGCGGTCTCGGCCGCGACGTCGACGTCGGGCAGCGAGCCGACCATCGCCTCGAACCCCTCGGTGTGTCGGTCGACGAACCCGCGGTCGACGAGCCCCTCGTCGACGGCCTCGGCGAGGGCCGCCCGCGCCAGGGCCAGGTCGGTCCCGGGCTCCGGCCGCACGTGGAGGTCGGCGTCCGCCGCCGTCTCGCTCTCGACAGGGTCGACGACGATCAGGTCGCCGTCGTCGCCGGCGCTGTCGGCGATCCATCGGTACAGCACCGGGTGAGCGATCTTCGGGTTCGCGCCCCAGATCACGTGGGTCTCGGCCTGGGGGACGTCCTCGTACGTCGGCGGCGGAGCGTCGCTCCCGAACGCCTGCACGTACGCCCGGACCGCGGAGGCCATACAGAGGGTGGTGTTGGCGTCGTAGTGCCGGGTCCCGAAGCCGCCGCGGGCGAGCTTACCCAGCGCGTACGCCGCCTCGTTCGTCTGCTGGCCGCTCCCCAGCACCGCGACGTTGTCGTTCCCCTTCCTGAGCGCCTCGATGATCCGCACGGCGACCGTGCCGAGCGCGGTGTCCCAGTCGGCCGGCCGGAGCTCCCCGCCGCGCCGGATCAGCGGCTCGGTCACGCGCTCGCCGCCCGGGTCGACTGTCTCGCGCACCCCGCGACTGCACGTCGATCCGGCGTTCGTCGGGTGAGCCTCGTCGCCGCGGACCTCGACGACGCCCCGGCCGTCGCCCGCGTCGCGCTGTCGGTACCCGCAGCCGACCGCACACCGCATACACGTGGTCGGTTTACGATCGGTCATCGAGCGGTATCGTGATCAGTCTCCAGACAGTATACTGCGTGATTGTTTCGATCGAACTCATAATTGTATCCGATCGTCCGGCGTTACCGGGTCAGTCTGAATCCCCGTTTCGTCGCTCTCGATATAATTCTTTTTTCGCATGAACGACCGTGTAGTATACCGCCGTCGAGGTGGGTCCCTCGCGGGGACCGCCCGGACGACGGCCTGCGTCAGTCGTCGGTCGGGGCCGGGTCGCCGTCGGTCGAGATCGGATCCCCGTCCGCCGCGGCGCTCCCGTCGGCGGTCCCATGCCCCTCGTGGACGAGGGGGTTCGACGGCGCCGGCGCCCGCACGTCGACCGCGCACTGCTTGAAGTTCGGTTCGTCGGACTCGGGGTCGACGGCCGGGAGGGTGAGGGCGTTCACCGCCGGGTGATGGATCGGGAGCCACACCGTCTCCTTCGGGACGCCGTCGTCCGGGTTGACCGCGACCGTCGTCGACCCGCGCCGCGACGCGAGGACGGTCTTCCCGCGGTCGAACGCCTCGATGCGCTCCAGCGTCGTCTCCGGGTGGATCCGCGCCGTCGGCGGCGCGTCGCCCCCGTCGCCGCGGCTCCGGACGCCGGTGTTGTACGCGTCGGCGCGTCGCCCGGTCGTCAGCGTCAGCGGGTACTCGTCGTCGGTGGGCTCGGCGAGGCCGCCGTGGCTCCCGGTCGAGAACCGAGCCCGACCCGACGGCGTCGGGAACTCCCACCCGTCCTCGTCGGCGTAGCGGTAGCCGCCCTCCGCGTCCGGCGACGGCGCGGGCCACCGGACCGCGAGCTCCGCGTCGAGCCGGTCGTACGAGATCCCGGAGAGGTCGGCCGGCGTCCCCGCGGTCAGCCCGCGCAGCTCGTCGAACACCGACTCCGGCGACGCCTCGGACCGCGGGAACAGCTCCGGGGCGATCCCCGCGCCGATCGCGACGATTATGTCGAGGTCCCCCTTGATCTTCGGCGAGGTCTCGGTCGCGGCGCGGACCCGCGAGACCCGACGCTCCATGTTCGTGACGGTGCCCTCGGACTCGCCCCACGTCGCCGCCGGCAGCACCACGTCGGCCAGCTCGACGGTCTCGGTCCGGAACGCGTCCTGCGCGACGAGGAACGTCTCGTCCAGGGCCTCGCGGACGCGGTCGCCGTCGGGCATCCCCGCGACGGGGTTCGTCGCCACCGTCCAGCACGCCTCGGGCGGGCCGTCCGCCACGGCGTCGACGATACCGACCGGCCCCGGTCCCGGGTCGTCCGGGAGTCGGCTCCGGGAGGCGCCCCACGCGTCGGCGACGGTCCGGCGCTCCGCCGGGTCGGTGAACTCGCGCTGGCCGGGCCAAGTCCCCTTCGACGAGCAGATGCGGGTCCCCATCGAGTTCGCCTGCCCGGTCAGCGAGAACGGCCCGCTCCCGGGCCGGAGGTTCCCCGTCGCGAGACAGAGGTCGACGAGCGCCCGCGAGGTCGCGGTTCCCTGAACGCTCTGGTTGACGCCCATTCCCCAGTAGAGGAGCGTCGGCTCCGTCAGCGCGTCGGCGACGCGCTCAACCGTCTCGACCGCGACGCCGGCGGTCTCGGCCGCCTCCTCGACCGAGGGCAGCGACTCGACCGTCGCCTCGAAGCCGGTCGTCGCCTCGGCGACGAACTCGCGGTCGACGAGCCCCTCGTCGACCACCCGCGCCAACACCGCCCGGGCGAACGCGAGGTCGGTGCCGGGCTCGACCTGTACGTGGAGGTCCGCGTCGTCGACGGTCTCGCTCTCCACGGGGTCAACGACGATGAGTTCGCCGTCGTCGTCGCCCGCGCTGTCGGCGATCCACCGGTACATCACCGGGTGCGCCACCGCCGGATTCGCGCCCCAGATCACGTGGGTTTCGGCCTCGGGGATATCCTCGTAGGTCGGCGGCGGCGCGTCGCTCCCGAACGACTGATAGTAGGCGGTGACGGCCGAGGCCATACAGAGGGTGGTGTTGGCGTCGTAGTAGCGCGTGCCGAGGCCGCCGCGGGCGAGCTTACCCAGCGCGTACGCCGCCTCGTTCGTCTGCTGGCCGCTCCCAAGCACCGCGACGCCGTCCGAGCTCTCGGCGAGCGCGTCCTCGAAGCGCGAGACGACGGTCCCGATCGCCGTCTCCCAGCTGGTCGGAACGAGCGACCCGTCCTCCCTGACGAGGGGGCGCGTCAGCCACTCCCCGTCGGGGTCCGCGGTCTCGTCGATCCCGCGCTGGCAGGCGAGCCCGCGGTTCACCGGGTGGGTCGCGTCGCCGCGGACGGTGTCGAGCCCGTAGTGGTTGGTGTAGCCCTGCTGTAAGTGGCCGCAGCCGACCGCACACCGCATGCACGTCGTTGGCGTCCACTCGCTCATGGGCGTCTCCGTCCCTCGGAGGCGACGCGTCGCCGGGGCGCGGCGACCGCCCCGCCGGCCGCGTCTGTCCGTGATCGGTCCGAAATAGGTGGCCCGCACACGTTGTCTCGCATCAGTCTGGTTCTAGGTGTTACATAACTCATTCGCGGTATAGTTGTTACGGTACGATTTATATTATCTTTTAGCGCGTGTTTGTCCAGTTACTAGCCGAATAATAAGATAAATACGCACACGCCTGCACCTACGGATCCGCCGCACGCACATACCCACGTGTCCGCTCGTCCGCGACCCGTGCGTGGCGGCCGAGTCGCTTGCGCGAGCGGTCTGCCACGCCTCTACTCACACCACCTCGTCCCATTCGCACACCGCCCGATCTGCCGGCGGGGGTATTCGACGGATTCGGCTCGCCGAGGAAAGTCGACGGTTCGACCCACCGGATCAAACGTCAATCCGGCCGCAGTCCGTCGATCTGTAGCCGTCTTCCCCGCCGAACGACGGACTCCGGTTCCGGTTGTGACATTCTGCGAGGTTTCGGTACCGCAAATATAATTTCTACTTGATGTAGATGTAATATATATCGCTCAGTGGGCCGACTTCCCGATCGCTCTGCTTCTTCCCTTATTTTGTGATTTTATTAAAAGAGAAGTACTTTATGCCATCCTGTAAAGATAAAATCGAAATGACTCACCGTTCGGCCAACACGGGTTCGGAAAGATTGTGTTCTGGCGGCGAGCGTGATCGGTAATGGGGAATAAAAAGGAAACGTGGAAATCGGAGCTGTACGGCGACGAAGTCCGGGAGAAGCTGCTGGAGTTCGCCGAGAAGGGATTCGACTCGATCCCGGAAGACGAGCGGGACGCGTGGTTCACGCGCTTCAAGTTCTGGGGCGTCTTCCATCAGCGCTCGGGCCAGGAGAGCTACTTCATGATGCGGCTGACCAACGCCAACGGGATCTTAGAGCCCGACCAGCTCCGCGCCATCGGCGAGGTCGCCCGCGACTACGCGGACGGTCCGGTCTCGAACCCGGAGTTCGGCGACAGCTGGATCGACCTGACCACCCGGCAGTCGGTCCAGCTTCACTGGATCAGGCTAGAGGACGTCCCGGAGATCTGGGAGAAACTGGAGTCCGTCGGCGTCACCACCCGGTCGTCGGGCGGGGACACGATGCGGAACATCTCCGGCAGCCCCGTCGCCGGGAAGGACGCGAACGAGGTCATCGACACGCTCCCGCTCTTAGAGCGGTTCCAAGAGGAGATACGCGGCGATAACGACCTCCGGAACATGCCCCGGAAGTTCAACATCAGCATCTCCGGGACCCCCGAGGGCGGCGCGCAGGACGCGATCAACGACATCGGCCTCGAACCGGCCGAAAAAGAGATCGACGGCGAGGAGACGCTCGGCTTCAACGTCCGGGTCGGCGGCGGCCTCGGCGGCCGGGAGCCCCGCGTCGCTCGCCCCCTCGACGTCTTCGTCACGCCGGGCGAGGCGTACGAGGTCGTCCGCGGCTTCGTCGAGCTGTACCACGAGCACGGCGACCGCCAAGTCCGCGCGAAGAACCGGTCGCGGTTCTTCGTCGACGAGCACGGCACCGACTGGATCCGCGACCTCCTCGCCGAGGAGTACGTCGACGGCGACCTCCGGCCAGCCGGCGAGGACATCCGCGACGGGTACACGTACAACGCCGGCGATGTCCCCGAGGAGGGCAAGAAGGACTACACCGGCGTCCACGAGCAGGGCGACGGGCGGCGGTACGTCGGCCTCAGCGTGGCCGTCGGGCGACTGCCGGCCGAGGAGGCCATCGAGCTCGCGGACCTCGCTGACGAGTACGGCTCCGGAGAGGTCCGGCTCACGCGCCGGCAGAACCCGATCATCGTCGACGTCGAGCCCGAGCGCGTCGACGAGCTGCTCGCGGAGCCGCTGCTCGCGAAACACCGGCCCGAGCCGAACCCGTTCGTCCGCGGCGCGATGGCGTGTACCGGAACCGAGTTCTGCTCGCTGGCGCTCGTCGAGACGAAGGCGCGGACCGCGCGCCTGCTCCGCTGGCTGCGCGACAACGTCGATCTGCCGGACGACGTCGAGCAGCTCAAGCTCCACTTCTCCGGCTGCACGGCCGACTGCGGCCACGCCAACACCGCCGACATCGGCCTGCTCGGGATGCGGGCGCGCAAGGACGGCGAGATGGTCGAGGCGGTCGACATCGGCGTCGGCGGCGGGATGGGCGAGGAGCCCTCCTTCGTCGAGTACGTCCGACAGCGCGTGCCCGCGGACGAGGCGCCGGGCGCGATCCGGAACCTCGTCGAGGGGTTCGCGGCGCGCCGCGAGCCGGGACAGACGTTCCGGGAGTGGGTCGACGCGACCGATCTCGACGCGGTCGCCGACCTGTGCGAGCCCGAGGAGACGGACTACGTCGACGCCTCGCTCACCGACGCGAAGCAGTCGTGGTACCCGTTCGCCGACGAGGGGACCGCGCCGGCGGCGCCGGAAGTAGCCTCGTCCGATGACTGAGCCCCCGCGCTCGACCGCGACCGACGAGGAGTCGGAACGGGAGGCCGGGGAGGACTCCCCGGAGGACGCCCCCGATCGCACCGGACAGCACGCCTCCGCCGACGTCGCGCCAGAGCTGTTCGGGTGGTAGCGTGTACGACGACATCCTGTTCCCGACCGACGGGAGCGAGGCCTCGAAGGCGACGTTCCCGCACGCGGTGAGCCAGGCACGCGCGTTCGACGCGCGCATCCACGTGCTCTACGTCGTCGACACGACGTACGCCGGCGTGGGCGCGGGCGGGAACAAGAACGTCAACTCGCTCCGAGCCGAGGGCGAGGCGGTGGTCGCGGAGTTCGAAGAGCGACTGCTCGACGAGGCCGTCGAGGTCGTGCCGGAGATCGCCGAGGGCGACCCGTTCACCCAGATCAAGCGGTACGGCGACGACGGGATCGACATGATCGTCATGGGGACCCGCGGCCGCAGCGGGGTCGAGAAGCACCTGCTCGGCAGCGTCACCGAGAAGGTCGTCCGGACCGCCGACGTTCCGGTGTTCACCGTTCGAACGCCCGAGTGACCGGCTCGGTCGAGGCTGCGTCGCCTCCCGTCGGTCCCGTCGCCGGAAGGCCCATGTCCGTGCCAGTCGACCGATGGGGCATGAACGAGCGGATCACGTCCGTCACCGCGTACACCACGCTGGACTTCGTCGAGGGCGCCGCCGTCGGCCCGGACTGGACCGAGGCCGGCGCGGGCGTCCTGAACGTCTCCGTGCCCGACGACGATCCCGAGCGCGTCGAGCTCCAGTTCGAACTCGACGACGTCGACCGCGACCGGCTCCCGCTCCACGCCGAGCGCGTGGACCTCACGCCCGAGCAGGCCCGCGCCGTCGCGAGCGACTTGGTCCGGGAGGCCGACCGGATCGAGGGCGGGGGCGAGGACGAGGACTGAGCGGTCCGCCGGGACTCGCGGACCACAGCGCGCGGAGCGACCCCGGCCCACCGACTCCGCCACGCGACGTTTTAAGCCCTCCCGAGGCCACCGACGCCCATGAGCGCGCTCGAATCCGACGCGTACCGCGAGTTCCGCCGCGACCTCCACCGCCACCCCGAGCCCGCGTGGCGCGAGTTCTACACCACCGCCCGGATCGTCGAGGAGCTCCGGAAGCGCGACCTGAGCGAGCTGTACGTCGGCCGCGACGCCCTCGCGACCGACGACCGGATGAACGTCCCCGACGACGACGAGCTCGCCGAGTGGGAACGGCGCGCCCGCGACGCCGGCGCCGACCCCGACGTCGTCGACGAACTCTCGGGGGGGTACACCGGCTGCGTCGCCGTCGCCGAGCGCGGCGACGGCCCCGTGATCGGGCTCCGCGTCGACATCGACGCGCTGCCGATCCGCGAGTCCGACGAGGGCGACCACGTCCCCGCCGCCGAGGGGTTCCGATCGGAGCGCGAGGGGTTTATGCACGCGTGCGGCCACGACGCCCACGCGACGATGGGGCTGGGGACGCTCGACGCGGTGCTCGACTCCGACTTCTCGGGTACCCTCAAGCTGTTCTTCCAGCCCGGCGAGGAGCAGGTGGCGGGCGGGAAGCCGATGGCCGAATCCGGTCATCTCGACGACGTCGACTACCTCTACGCGGTCCACGTCGGCCTCGATCACCCCTCCGGCGAGGTCGTCTGCGGCGTCGACGGCTTCCTCGCGGTCCGGCACTTCCTCGCCGAGTTCACCGGTGAGCCGTCGCACGCGGGCGCGAGACCCGAGCAGGGGCGCAACGCGGTGCAGGCCATGGCCGCGGCGGTCCAGAACCTCTACGCGATCCCCCGGCACGTCGACGGCCCGACGCGGGTGAACGCCGGGCTCGTCGGCGGCGGCACGGCGACGAACATCGTCCCCGAGGAGTCGTACATCGAGGGCGAGCTCCGGGGCGCGACGACGGAGCTGGCCGCGTACATGTCCGACCACGCCGACCGAATCTTGGAGTCGGCCGCCGCGATGCACGACTGCGAGGTCGACGTGGCGACGAAGGGCGAGGCGCCGAGCGCGACCAGCGACGACGCGCTCGCCGGGATCGTCGGCGAGGTCGCTAGCGAGACCGCGGGCGTCGCCGAGATCGTCGACAGCGACGACCTCGGCGGCTCCGAGGACGCGACGTACCTGATGAATCGCGTCCAGGAGAACGGCGGGCTCGCCTGCTACGTCGGCGTCGGCACCGACCACCCGGGCGGCCATCACACGAGCACCTTCGACGTGGTCGAGGGTGACATCCGGATCGGGATCGACGTGCTGAGCGGGGCGATCCTGCGGGCCGCCGAGACTCGTCCGCGAGCGGACGCGCGAGACCGGTGAACCGGGCGCGAGCGCTTTCCCCGGCGGTAGGTTTAGGCGCCGCGAGCCCCTTCATTTAGGCATGGAGGCCGTCCTCTGGTACGTGCTCACCGGCACCCGCGGCGGCCCGAACAGGGTCCGGATCCTCAGGGCGATCGACGACCGCCCGCGCAACGCGAACCAGCTGGCCGAGCACCTCGGTCTGGACTACACGACGATCCGCCACCACCTGGACGTGTTGCGCGACCACGACGTCGTCGAGCGCACCGGGGACGGCTACGGCACGGTGTACTACCCGACCGAGGGGACGCGGCGGCACTGGGACCTCGTCGAGGAGATCGCCGACGGGCTCCCGGTATGACCGCGACGGCTCCCGGCACGCTCCCGACCGACCGCGACGGGGCCCGCGAGGTGTGACCGATGCGGTGGGTAGACGTCGCGCGCGTCAGCGTCGCGGTGAACGTCGCGATGCTGTCGGCGCTCACGTGGGTGTGGGCCCGGAACTACCTCTCCTTTCGGTCGAAGCACTCGGTCGGTCTCGCGGCGTTCGGCGTCGTGCTCTTAGCGCAGAACGCGCTCTCGCTGTACTTCTACCTGTATCACCCCGTGCTCGCCGGGTGGTTCGCGACCGACATGCCGCCGCTGGCGTGGCAGGCGAACGTCGCGGTCCACGTCCTCCAGACGGTCGCGCTCGGGTTCCTGCTGTGGGTGACGTGGGACTGAACGGCGGTCTCACGGCGGTCTCGTCGGCCGATATTCTGCCATCAACTGTGTTACATCGTCGAATAATGGAGACGGAGGCGGTGGCGCGCGCCTCCGAGCGGCCGCTATCGGCGGCCGCGAGGAGCGCGTGCGAGGTCGCCGGCGCGTAGCGCCGGCTGCCAGAGGGACCTTCGGTCCCTCGCTGGACGCGGTGAGCGACGGGTGACCGAAGGGAGCCCGGAGCGAGCCGCGAGGCTGGGGAGGCGTGAGGCTGCGGTCGCGGTGCTGTGCGGGGCGGGACTCAAAGGGGCAGTCGCGAGGCGGACGCAGGCGGTGCAAGGACCGCAGGGAGCGAGCGTAGCGAGTGACCGAGGACCACAGCGAGCGTGCGTCCGCCTCGCGACTGGGGCTTTGGAGGGTTTCACCGGTAATCCGGTGTCAATCGCGTCTGGCCGAGCGGCTGGGGCTTTAGAGGTGGCCGCTGTCAGTCTGCCAGCAGTCAATTATGCCGAGCGGTTGGGAATTCGGAGACGCTCCCCACAGAGTCGTCGAAAACGCGTAAACCGCCGACGGCGACGGTCAGTACTTCGCGTCGGCGCCCGTCGTCTCGTAGATCCGGTCCATGATCGCGTCGCGCTCGCCGGTCCAGTTCGCCATCGCGGCCGGGCTTGTCGGGTACGACTCGTAGTGCGCGAGCAGTTCGTCGGCGAGCGACTTCGTCTGGTAGAAGCTGCGGATCGTGCCCCAGTAGCCGAAGCTCTTGACCGCGGCCTTCAGCTTCAGGCCGAACGACATCGACGTGGAGCCCTCGTATAACGCCTCCGCGAGCTTCTCGCCGGGGAGCGCGGCGAGCAGGCCCATCAGGTCGTCCACGTCGACCGCGGTCGAGAGCACGTTGTACACGTCGAGCCCGGCGTAGCGCCCGCCGAAGTGGTCCATCACGCGGGTGTTGTACCGCCAGAGGTTCTCCTCGCTCACGTCGCCGTCGGAGACGGCCTTCACGGCCTGCTCGCCGGCGTACTTGCCCGCGTACGCGGCCCCGGCGATGCCGCCGCCGGTGGTCGGGTTCACGTGGCCCGCGGCGTCGCCGACTGCCATGTACCCCGGCGCGACCGCCGAGTCGTAGGGGCGACGGGTGGGGAGCGCGGCGCCGAGCTTGTCCGTGACGGTGGCGCCCTCGAACTCCTCGCGGTTCCGGAGGTCGCGTTTCAGCGCCTCGACGAGCTGCATCGGCTCCTCGTTCATCTGGAAGCCCAGCCCGGCGTTGATCTCGGTGCTCGTCCGCGGGAAGTACCAGAGGTAGCCGGCGGCGCGGTCGGTCGCCTTGAAGACGAGGGCGTCGTCCCACTCGACCGGCTCCGGCACCTCGACGATCTCGCGGTACGCCGAGCAGAACTGCGAGTAGCGCACGTTGGTGTCGAACGTCGTCCCCTCGAAGTCCGCCTTGTCCTGCAGCAGCGACAGCGACCCGGCGCCGTCGATGACCAGGTCCGCCTCGTAGGTGACTTGGTCGCCCTTTCGGTTCGCGCGGAGCCCGGTGACCCGACCGGCCTCGGTCTGGATCACGTCGTTGATGACGGTGTCGTAGTGGAAGTCGACCCCGGCGTCCTCGGCGCCCGCGATGATCTGCCGGCCGTACTCCCAGCGGTCGATGACCGCGAGCTCGCCCGGCACGGGGATCTCGAGGACCGTGTCCTCCTGCGGGATCTCGAACCGGCCGTGGTCGACGCCGGTGTTCGTGAACGCCGGTTCGAGCCGGTCCTTCGGGATGGCCTCGGGGAAGGCGTCGGCGCCCTTTAGCGCGTCCCCGCAGGCGATGTGGCCCGCCTCCGTCTCGTCCTTCCGCTCGACGATGACGACGTCGAGCCCCTCGTTCGCGATCGTCGCGGCGGCGTAACAGCCGGCGGTCCCGGCGCCGGCCACGACGACGTCGTACTCGTCGATGCTCATGTCACGTGGGTCGTTCCCCCGGTGGCAAAACTCTTTGTTCCCGTTTCGGTCCCCTCGGGAGCGACACGAGCGGGGCGGATCGCCGGGATGGGGCGGGGTCGACTATTGCGCTCGGGTCGGGACCCGTCGGAGGCGTTCGGCCACCGATCTTAACGCGTTCGCGGCCGTGAGTCATCGGTATGACCGGACTCGACCAGGTCGAAAGGGACCGCCTCCGAGAGTGGCTCACGGAGGTCCGCGAGGGGGAGACGACGGCCGCGCTGATGCTCACCATCGCGTACGACAGGGGGATCGGCCCGGGCGAACTCGCCTCGTGGTACGGCCGGTCGCGCGAGTCCGTGGAAGAGACGATCGCCGCCATCGACTCGCCCGATCACGTCGCCGAGATCGCTCGGCTCGAGGGCGTCGACGTCGACGCGGTCGACGTCCCGTTCGCCGAGCTCGCGGAGCGGCCGGTCGGCGAGGCGGCGAGCGTCGTCCGCGACCACGCGGAAAACGAGTGAGCCGCGGAGCGCTACTCCGGGCTCACTCCTCGGTCTCGTAGTGCTCTCCGGCCGCCTCCGGGAGCCGCGTCCGCCCGACCAGCGCGAGGACGACGATCACGATCACGAACGGGGTGATCCGGATGAGCTGGCGGGGGATCCCGATCCCCTGGAGCTGGAGCACGGTCTGGACCGCGTCCAGCCCCGCGAACAGCATCGTCGAGAGGAACGCCCCGACCGGGTTGTAGTTGCCGAACAGGTAGGCCACGATGGCGATGAACCCCTTCCCGTTCACCATCGTCGGGCCGTTGCCGGTGAACTGGCCGAGGTCGAGCGAGAGCGCCGCGCCACCCATCCCCGCGAGCACGCCCGAGATCAGCACCGCCGCGTACCGGACCCGGGTGACGCTCACGCCGGCGGTGTCGAGCGCCTTCGGGTTCTCGCCGCTGGCGCGGATCCACCGGCCGAACGCCGTCCGCTCGAAGACGTACCACGAGCCGGCGACGGCGGCGAACAGCAGGTACACCGACGGCGACGCGGAGAAGAGCGCGCCGAAGAACGGGAGGTCGGCGAGGACGGGCACGGTGATCGACGGCGACGTCGCGACGGTCGGCGTGTTCGGGCTGCCGTAGATCACCTGCGAGGCGAACGGCGCGAGCCCGAGCGCGATGAGCCAGACCGCGAGCCCGGCGATGATCTGGTCCGCGCGGAACCCGATCGTCACGACGGCGAACAGCGCCGCGAGCAGCGTGCTCGCGACCACGCCGCCGGCGAAGCCGACCCACACCCCGCCGGTGAGGTCGGCGACGTAGATGGCGCTGAACGCCGAGATGATCAGCAGCCCCTCCAGCCCGATGTTGATGACGCCCGACTTCTCCGCGAAGATCCCGCCGAGGGCGGCGAACGCGATCGGCACGGAGAGCCGCAGCGCCGCCGCGAGCGTGTTCTCGCTCGTGAGCGCGTCCGCGAGCGTCCCGGCGAGCGAGTCCGGGAACAACAGCCCGGCGAGCAGGAGCGCGACGACGGCGGCGACCGTCGCGCCGGCGACGAGCGCGCGGGTCGTGTACCGGTCGAAGAAGCTCCCGCTTTCGTCGTTCCCGGCGGCGATATCGGCATCGGCGTCGGCGCCGTCCGCGGGCGCGTCACTCATCGGTCTCACCTCCTCGATCGCCGGCGGTCCCGCCGTCGGTCGCGACCGCCTCCGGCTTCGAGCCCGTTCCCGGCAGCCCGCGGGCCAGCAGGCGGAAGAACTCCGGCATCGCCACGAAGAGGATGATGAGCCCGCGGAGGACCCCCACGAGCTGCGGCGGGACGTCGGTCGCGAACTGGACGACCGTCGTCCCGCTCTTCAGCACGCCGAACAGCAGCGCGGCGACGCCGACGCCGAGCGGGTTGTTGCCGGCGAGGATCGAGACGGTGATCCCGTCGAAGCCGTAGGCGGGGATCCCCGTCTGGAACGTCCCGAGCACCATCATCACGTACATCGCGCCGGCGATCCCGCCGAGCGCGCCCGACAGCGACAGGCTCGCGACGACGGTGCGCTTGGCGTCGACGCCGCCGTACTCGGCCGCCTCGGGCTGGACGCCGCTCGTCCGAACGTCGTACCCGAAGGCGGTGTGTTCGAGGACGTAGTACAGCGCGGCGACGGCGAGGAGGCCGAAGCCGAGTGCGACGATCGAGAAGTCCTGTCGGGCCCCGAACAGCAGCGCCGGGAACTGCGCGAACTCGGGGAGCGGGACGGTCTGGTTCGCGGCGCTGTTCGGGTCCTTGAAGGCCCCGCTGACGAGGTACAGCGCGACGCCGGTCGCGATGAAGTTGAGCATGATCGTCGTGATCACCTCGTTGGCGTCGGCGTATGCCTTCAGCAGGCCCGGGACCGCGCCGTAGAGTCCGCCGAACACCGCGCCGACGAGGAGCCCGAACGGGATCAGGACGACGGTCCCGACCGCGCCCGACACGAGCGACGACGCCCAGAGGACGCCGAGCGCGGTCGCGAGCGCGCCGACGACCATCTGCCCCTGCGTCCCGATGTTGAAGATCCCGGCGCGGAACGCCAGCGCGACCGAGAGCCCGGTGAAGATCAGCAGCGTCGTCTCGCGGAGGGTGACCGCGAACTGGCCGTTCGGCGACCAGCTCCCGCTGAGGGGGTCGCCGAGCGCGCCGAGGAACAGCCGGTCGAAGACGACGACGGGGTCGTAACAGAACCCGGTGCCGAAGTAGTACACCGCCTCCCCAGCGGTACACGTCGTCATCCGACCGGCCACGAGCACCAGCACCGCGCCGATGAGGACGGAGAGGACGAGCGCCGCCGTGCTGATCAGGACCCGCTCGGTCGCGGACGCGTCGACGAGCCGAGAGAGCGCGTCCCGCGCGCGGTCGGCGGCGCTCACGCCCGCTCACCGTCCGCGGCGTCCGCGAGGTCCGCCGCCGCGTTCCGTTCCGCCTCGTCCGCGTCTCCATCTCCCGTCGTCGCCGGGCCGCCGCCCTCGTCGCCTCCGTCGTCGCCGCCCGGTCGCTCCCCGGCCATCAACAGGCCGAGCTCCTCCTCGGTCGTCTCGTCCGGGTCGACCACGTCGACGAACTCGCCCTCGTAGGCGACCGCCAGGCGGTCCGAGAGCCCCCGTACCTCCTCCAGCTTCGAGGAGACCAGGAGGACCGCCACGCCCTGCTCGCGGAGCTCCAGCAGCCGCTCGTGGATGAACTCGATCGAGCCGACGTCGACGCCCCGCGTCGGGTGCGACGCGACGACCAGCTCCGGGTCGCGCTCGAACTCCCGGCCGACGATGAACTTCTGCTGGTTGCCGCCAGAGAGCGACTCCGCGCCGGCGTCGGCGTCCGGCGGTCGCACGTCGTACTCGTCGATGATCGCCTCGGCGTGCCCGCGCGTCTTCGCCCAGTCGATCCGGCCGTTCGCGGCGAGTTCGCGGCCGTGCTGACTCCCGAGCAGCCCGTTCTCGACCAGGTCGAACTCCATCACCAGGCCGCGCTCCTGACGGTCCTCGGGGACGTACGCCATGCCGGCCTCGATCCGGTCCCGCCGCGAGGCGGTCGTGACGTCCTCGCCCCGGAACCGGATCTCGCCCGCGTCGGGGGTCCGGAGCCCGGTCACCGCCTCGACCAGCTCCGACTGGCCGTTGCCGTCCACGCCCGCGATCCCGAACACCTCGCCGCCCCGGACGTCGAAGGAGACGCCGTCGACGGCCCGGACCCCGCGGTCGTCCTCGACGACGACCTCCGAGGCCGAGGCGACGACCTCGCCCGTCTCCGCGGTCCCGTGGTCGATATCTAAGAGAACCTCGCGGCCGACCATCAGCTCCGCGAGCTCCTCCTGGGTGGTCGTCGCCGCCTCGACGGTCCCCACCTTCCGCCCGTCCCGGAGGACGGATATCTCGTCGGCCGCGCGCATCGCCTCGCCCAGCTTGTGGGTGATGAAGATGATCGTCTTCCCCTGTGCCGTCAGCTCGTCGAGCACCTCGAACAGCTCGTCGACCTCCTGGGGAGTCAGCACCGCGGTCGGCTCGTCGAGGATTAGCGTGTCGGCGCCGCGGTACAGCGCCTTCAGGATCTCGACGCGCTGTTGCTCGCCGACCGAGACGTCTTCGATCCGCGCGTCCGGGTCGACGTCGAAGCCGTAGCGGTCGGCGAGCTCGACGACGGCCTCTCGTGCGCCCGCCCGGTCGACGGCGAGCCCGCCCCACTTCCGCGGCTCGCTGCCGAGCGTGATGTTCTCGGTGACGGTCATCGGGTCCACGAGCATGAAGTGCTGATGGATCATCCCGATCCCGGCGTCGATCGCGTCTCGCGGCGAGTCGAACGCGTGGGGTTCGCCGTCGAGCCGGACCGTCCCCGACGTCGGTTCGTAGAGGCCGTAGAGCACGTTCATCAGCGTCGTCTTGCCGGCCCCGTTCTCCCCGAGGAGGGCGTGGACGGTGCCGCGCTCGACCGTCAGGTCGACGTCGTCGTTCGCCACGACGCCGGGGAACCGCTTCGTGATCCCGTCGAGGTGGACGGCTGAGGCCATTGGTCTACTACCCCCTGGTTCGAGGTCGGGTGAATATGTTTGGATATGGTTCGGTCCGCACGGACCGGCGGGCGGCCGACAATTCGACCGAAGCGCGCGACCGCTCCGTTAGACTTCCGAGGGCACGTCGACGTCGCCGGCGATGATGTCCTCGCGCGCGGTCGAGACCTCGTCTCTGACGCCCTGCGGGAGCTCGGAGCCGAGCTGGTCGCCGTATACGAGCGCGACGCCCTCGTTGTCGAGCCCGAGCGCGACGTTCGAGCCGCCGGGGAACTCGCCGTCGACGGTCGCCTCGATCGAGCTGTACACCGCGGTGTCGACCCGCTTGACCATGCTCCCGAGGATGACGTCGGCGTAGTCCGGGCGCGTGATCGACTGGTCGCGGTCGACGCCGATCGCGAACCCCTCCTGCTCCTGTGCCGCCTGGAAGACGCCGGTGCCCGTGTTCCCCGCGGCGTGATAGACGATGTCGGCGCCGCTGTTGTACATCGCGGTCGCCGCCTCGCGGCCCGCGGCGGGGTCGGTGAAGCTGCCGGTGTAACTGACGCTGACGTCGACGTCGTCGCTGCCGGCGGCGACGCCCGCCTCGAAGCCGGCCTGGAACTTCTGGATCAGGTCGGACTCGACGCCGCCGACGAAGCCGACGTTGGTGGAGGCGCCCGCGGTCGACCCCCCGCCCGCCGAGAAGTCTTGAGTGGTGAGCAGGCTCGCCATCAGGCCCGCGAGGTACGACCCCTCGTGCTCCCGGAACGTGTAGCTCGCGACGTTATCGGCGTCGACGGTCTCGTCGACGATCATGAAGTCCTGGTCGGGGTACGACCCCGCCGTCTCCGAGAGCGAGTCCACTTGGAGGAAGCCGATACAACACACTAGGTCGTAGTCCGGGTCGCTCGACTCCGCGAACTGCTGCTGGAAAGTGCCGAACTGCGACACTTCCTCGGGCTGGGACTCCTGGAACGAGATGTTCAGCTCCTCTTCGGCCTGGAGCGCTCCCTGCTGGGCCTGGTCGTTGAACGACCCGTCGCCGAGGCCGCCCGTGGCGTACACCATCCCGACGTTCGCCGCCGGCGCGTCCCCTCCGTCGGACCCGTCGCCCGAGTCGTCGCCATCGGACCCGTCCGAACCGTCCGAACCGTCTGACCCATCCGACCCGTCGCCGCTCGGACCGCCGCTACAGCCGGCGAGCCCGACGAGGCCCGCTGCGCTTGCCGCCTTGACGAACCGCCGTCGATCGATATCGGATGCCATGTCACCTGTATTGGCGCGGGAACGCGTCATAAATTCGTCGCTCTCGACGACGCGGTATCGGACGTTCCCGGAGCGCTTCGGCGGGAACGCCGCCCACTCGCCCGGGTTTGACCCGAACGTGTTCACGTCCGTGGTCTCCGAGCGTCGACGAGCGGAGGGCGCCGAGCGTCGACCGGCCGACTACGCGTCGTCGGCCGCGGCCACCGCCTCCTCGACGACCGCCTCGACGTCCGCGATCAGGTCGTCGACGGCGTCGCTCTCGGCGTATACCCTGACGTACGGCTCCGTGCCCGAGGGGCGGACGAGCGCCCACGACGCGTCCGGGAACTCCAGGCGGACGCCGTGCTCGGTGCTCGCGGTCGCGTCGGGGAACGCCGCCGGCAGCGCGGTCTCCAGCCGCTCCATCGCGCCGGCCTTCGCGTCGTCGGGACACTCGACGCTGACCTTGCGGTACGGCCGCTCGGTGATCGGCTCGCGGAGCCCGTCGAGCCCCTCGTCGGCGACGAGGCGGGCGATCACGGCCGCCGAGGCGACCCCGTCGATCCACTCGCCGAGGCCGACGTGAACGTGCTTCCACGGCTCGGCGGCGAAGACGACTCGCGTGCCGGTGCCGACCTCCCCGGCGGCGCCCGCCTCGCCGACCGCGCCGGCCTCCCCGAGGGCGCCGGCTTCGGCGGCGTCCGCCCGGACCGCGGCGATGCCCTCGTGGAGCGCGCCGAGCCGCACGCGCTCGACGCGCCCGCCGGCCTCGCGGACGCGCTCGTCGATCCGACCGGAGGCGTTCGGCGTCGTGACGACCACGGGGTCGGCGGCGTCGCTCTCCCGGGTGTACCGCTCCGCGAGCAGCGCGAGGACGGTGTCCTCGTGGACCACCTCGCCGTCGGCGTCGACGATCACGATCCGGTCGGCGTCGCCGTCGTGACCGATCCCGAAGGCGAACCCCTCGGCGTCGCCGTCGCCGTCGCCCTCTGCGTCCGGCCGCTGGCGACCGGGGTGGTCCACGCCCTCGTTCGCGTCGGCGACGAACGCCCGGAGGTCCCGCAGCGTCTCCGGGGTCGGCTTGCTCCCGCGCCCGGGGAAGTGACCGTCGACGTTCCCGTTGAGCGTGACGACCGCGGCGCCGAGCTCGCGGAGCACGGTCGGCGTCGCGGGCGCGGCCATCCCGTTCCCGCAGTCGACCGCGACCCGGAGCCCGTCGAGCGGGGCGCCGAACCCCTCCGCGTACGCCTGCACGTCGGCGAGGTAGCCGCCGAGCGGGTCGACGCGCTCGGTCTCGGTCCACGCGTCCCACGCCGCCGGCGGCGCCTCGCCCGCCACGCGCTCCTCGACGGCGCGCTCGGCCTCGCGGTCGAACTCGCTGCCGTCGCGGAACAGCTTGATGCCGTTGTCGGTCGGGGGATTGTGCGAGGCGGTGAGCATGACGCCGTAGCGTCCCCGCGAGGCGTGCGCGAGCGCCGGCGTCGGCAGTCGCCCGGCACGCAGCACGCGCACCCCGCCCGACGCGAGCCCGGACTCCATCGCCGCCGCGAGCGCGCCGCCGGTCACGCGCCCGTCGCGCGCGGCCACGACCTCGGCGGGGCGCCCGCCCGCGTCGCCTTCGTCGTCTCGACCGCCCGCGTCGCCCTCGGCGTCCGGCCGTCCCTCGGCGTCCGCTCGTACCTCGGCCGCGACGGCGCGTCCCACGGCGAGCGCGAGCTCGGGCGTGACCCGGTCCGTCGCGCTCCCGCGGATCCCCGCGGTTCCGAACAGGTCCATACCTGCGGTGTCGGCGGCCGCTCGTTAGAAGCCGTCGGTTGGCGGGCGGCGGTCCGCGGGCGCCGGGCGTCGTTTTTAAATCCGCGGCGGTCGCACCGCTCGGCCATGACCGAACGCACGCGAACGCGAGCACACGTGTACGTCTCGGGGCGCGTACAGGGCGTCTACTACCGGGCGACGACCCGCGACACCGCCCGGGAGACGGGCGTCGACGGCTGGGTGCGCAACCTCGACGACGGTCGCGTCGAGGCCGTCTTCGAGGGGCCGGAGGACGCGGTCCGCGAGATGGTCGCGTGGTGCGAGACGGGGAGTAAGGCCGCTGACGTCGACGAAGTCGACGCGACCTACGGGGAACCCGAGGGACTGGACGGGTTCGAGGTCCGGTGGTGAGGAAATTGGAGGTCACCTCGGAGACGTGCGCAAGGGGCCGAAGAAGTTCGAGTGGGCAGGAGGCAACGATCAAAAACCGATGTCGATTCAGCCACCTATCGCCGCGAATGCGAACACGAGCGCGAGGTATACAGCGACGACGACGACCGCCAGCACCGGGACCAGCGTGAAGTGGTCGTGACTCCCGTTGTTGCCATCGACCTCACCGCGCTCGATGGCATCAACGTCAACCTCGCCGGATTCGATGGCGTCGGCGGAAGGCATCACCTCGGGGAGCCCCTTGCGCCTGGCGTCGAACTTGTTGAGAGCGAGCGCTGCGATAGCCGTCAGAACGAGCGCCAGTGGCAATGCGACGTAGGCCGTCTGGAGGCCCAGACCGTATAGTACGAGGACGAACACCGTGACCCCGGCGGCAGTTCCTGCGAACGGTATCTGGGTATTAACGTGGTCGATGTGGTCAGAGCCCGAAAAGATCGACGACATGACTGTCGTGTCGCTAATTGGCGAACTGTGATCGCCATAGATGGCGCCGCCGAACAGCACCCCGACAAGCACGGGGAGGATCGAGGGACCGACCAGTTCATACCCTAACGGGATTGCCAGCGGGGTCAGGATGGCCATGGTGCCCCAAGAAGTGCCGGTCGTGAACGCGACAAACATTGCTGCGAGGAAGATAATCACCGGGAGGAAGCTCCCGGGGACGCCGCTGCCGACCATCGCGTCGACAATAACCTGGGCGGTGCCAACCTTCTCGGCAGCTAAACCGATCGACCACGCCAACACGATAATCGCGATGGCGATGTTCATCGTTTTGAACCCCTGGATGATGGTGTCGCTGGCCGTTTCTAGGTCCATTGTCCGGTAGCCGAGCGCGCCGACGAATCCCGTCACCATGAACGCGAAGGAACCATACAGAAGACCGAGGGCCACGTCGGTCTCTTGGAACGCCTTCGAGATGCCGACGCCGGGATTCTGGCCACCTCCGAGCCACCACATCGAGACCAGGCTAACGACGAGCAACACCAGGATAGGGACGAAGAAATTCACGAGCGACGGGTTCTTTTCGCTGGGTTCGCCGACGTCCTGCGAGACGTCCGACAGCGGTGTCGCGTCCTCCCGAATGGTCCGACCGGTGGAACGCGCCCGCCACTCGGCGTCGAGCATCGGACCGAAGAACCGCTGGGTAATCGCGATAAACCCGACCATGAAGAACGCCATGAAACAGTAAATGTTCCAGGGGATACTCTGGAGGAACAGCCCGAAGGGGGTCATCCCGAGTTCCGAGGCGGTGACCGTGGCCGCCTCGAAGCCGACGATGATCATCGATACCTGGTAGCCGATCCAAGATGACACCGGCCCGAACGTCGCCACGGGCGAGGTCGTCGAGTCGAGTGCGTAAGCATGCATCTCCCGGGAGGAGCGGTTCTCCTGAGCGAGATCCCGTGTCGCATTGCCCGTGACGATCGTGCTGGTGTATGAACTGAAGAAGATGAATACCCCGATGAGCCAGGTGAGGATCTGCGACTCGCGAGCGCTGTCGACCCGGTCACCGATCCACCGCTCCAGTGCCAGGATGCCGCCGGAGCGATGAATGAACGCCGCGCCCGCCCCCATGAACATGATGAGGATGATGAACTTCGTGTCGAATGGCGACCGAAATACCTCGACGAGCCAGTCCATGGTGAGTGCTGTCGCAGCAATAGGATTCCAGTTCACCACGATCATCGCGCCGATCCAGACGCCGGCGAACAAGGACACTAGCACCTGCCGTGTCGTCATCGCCAACACGATTGCCAGAAGCGGTGGTGCCAACGCCAACAAGCCGTAACTTGAAGCGGCCATGAGCGGGTTTGTATATCCTTATATAATAAATGTTTATATATACAAACTGTGGATTTGATGAAAGAACGCCGTTGAGTGACGGCGAGCCCGCCGCGGCCAACTGGTATATGATATCAGAAGGACCACCACCACTCTACTGGAGCTCCGAGTTCTCAGTTTTCGCGAGCGGCGGTAAACCGTTCTGGGAGATCTGAAGTGAGCAAGCGTCTCCTATCAGTTCCAAAGGATTTCAACAAAGCCGAGATGGGAGAATCGGATCAGTCGTCGTCAGCGACCGCCGTCTCCGCGCCCCCGCCAGGTCCCTCCCGCACGCCCAGCTCCTCCAGCGCGCGCAACACCACGATCGCCTCGACCACGTCTCGCTCCTCGGTGTAGGGGTCGTCGACCGCGTCGAGCGTCTCCCCCGCCTCGGCGGCGAGCCGGGACTCCAGCTCCGTCTGGTCCGTCTCGCCTTTCACCGCCGACAGCAGCGCCTCGTGGTCCTCGCGGAGGTCGAGCGAGACGTGCGCCGCGTTGCACCGGGAGAGCGGGTGGGCGTCCATCTCGATGGCGAGGTCGCTCACGAGGTCCCAGTCGTCGGCGCAGAAGCGCAGCGTCACCGTCCCGACGACGTCGCGCCACGAGATGGGATCGCCGTTCTCCATCAGCCCGAGCGCCCGCGGCGGCACCGCGATTCGGGTGTGGGTCTCATCGCGACCGCAGAGGCAACAGGGGGTGTTCTTCAGTCCGGCGTACACATCGCCTCATACGGGTCGGAGGGTACTGTGCGTTTCGCCGCCGAGAGGCGGCGGTCGGCGACGCGATAGATAAGAGACGGACACCGGAACCGACTCTAATAAACAGAACGCGGTGCGGCGGCGCGTGCCGGTGAGCGGCCGGTAGGCCGCGAACAGCGAGGGACCTTCGGTCCCTCTGGCAGCCGGACGCAGTCCGGCGACCGCACGCGCGAGGGAGTCGGTGGTCCGGAGCGAAGCGGGGGACCACCGACGAGGCTGGGGAGGGGTGAGGCTGCGGTTGCGGTGCGGTCGGGTGGGACTCAAAAGGGCAGCCGTGAGGCGGGCGCAGGCGACGCAAGCACCGCAGGGAGCGAGTGAAACGAGCGACTGAGGAGCACAGCGAGCGTGCGCCCGCCTCACGGCTGGGGCTTTGGAGGTATTCGCCGCCGATCCACGGTCAGTTGTTTACAATCGAGCGGCTGCGATTTTGGAGGTGTTCACCGCGATTTCGACCGTTTATGAACAGACCGCGACGGAACCGACGTTCCCGTAACTGAGCTCTTACTATCCGCTACATTCGGCGAGCCACTCGTGGGCCCACTCGTCGATCTCCTCGAAGACGGGCGCGAGCGACTCCCCCTTGGGCGTGAGGCTGTAGTACGTCGCCACCGGCGACTCCTCCTCCAGCCGACGGTCGACGAACCCCGTCTCTTGGAGGTCGTCGAGCACGCGCGAGAGCGTGCGGGCGTTCGCGTCCGTCTCGCGCTTCAGCTCGTTGAAGCGCGACTCGCCGTTCAACAGCTCGTGGAGGACGACGAGCCGCCAGCGCGAGCCGATCTGTTCGAGCGAGTCGACGACGGGACACGCCGACGCCGGGGCCGATGATGACTCCGTCTCGGACTCCGCGTCGGTCGTTTCCGCCGGGTCGGAGCCGGCGAGTTCCTGCGATGACATCGGTGTTACCTACTTACACTATTGTCCGGGAAGCGATAAATAGGTTACGTCCGTATACGTAGTTACACGATGTTAGCTGAATTCACGACGCTACCGCTGCAGCTCGACGCCCCCCTCGCGGGCGAACTGTTCCTGCTCGGCCGGATCCTGTTCGGCGCCACGCTCGCGTTCATGGGACTGAACCACTTCATGGACCTCGACACGATGGCGGGCTACGCCGAGTTCAAGGGGCTTCCGGCGCCGCGCTTCTCCGTGGTCGCGTCCGGGTTCGTCCTCGTGCTGGGCGGGCTCGGCGTCGTCGTCGGCGCGTTCCCGGTTCTCGCGGCCGGCGCGCTCGCCGCCTTCCTGCTGGTCTCCGCCGTGACGATGCACGACTTCTGGTCGGTCGACGACCCCGAGGAGAAGCAGAGCGAGATGACGAGCTTCCTGAAGAACGTCTACGGCGCCGGGGCCGCGGTCGCGCTGCTCGCCGTCGGCGGCACCGCGTGGCCCTACGCGCTGGGCCTCGGTCTGCTCTGAGCGTCACGGCCCGTTCCGATCCGTACGCGACCGTTCCGAACCGGACGCAACGCCTTCCGACCGCTTTCTCGACCCGCCAGTACCACTAATTGACTCCGCGACCACCGTACGACCGTGACCGACGCCCCGCCCACCACCGGACTGCACCACGTGACGAACATCTGCACCGACATGGACGAGACGGTCGCGTTCTACGAGGACGCGCTCGGCTGGTACACGGTCAAACGGACCCAGAACTACGACGACCCGGGGACGCCCCACTACTACTTCTCGTCCACGCCGGAGGGGGAGCCGGGCACAAACGTCACCTACTTCGAGTACCCGAACTCGCAGGGCGCGCCCGGTCCGGGCGCGAGCCACCACTTCGCGTTCGGCGTCGAAGACGAGGAGACGCTGCGCGAGTGGCAGGAACACCTCCGCGAGCGGGGCGTGCGGGTCTCCGAGGTGAAGGACCGCACCTACTTCAAGAGCATCTACTTCAGCGACCCGGACGGGCTCGTCTTCGAGCTGGCCACCGAGGGTCCGGGGTTCACCCGCGACGAGGACGAGCCGGGGAGCGAAGAGATTGATCCCTTCGCGGAGGGGTACGAGAGCTGAGCGAGGCCGATCACGGCTCGACCAGCGCCGCGAACCGGTCGAGCGCCCGCCGACAGACGGGGACGTACCAGGCCGCGACGGCCGGAACCTCGATGACGACGCGACTGCGCTCGGGCTCGCCGGCGTAGCCGTCGACGCGGTGACCGGTCGCCGGGAGCCCGGCGACCCGCCAGTCCCAGCGTCGGCCGTTGCAGGCGGTCACGCGGAACGGGACCCACGCGCCGCCGACTCGGACCCGCCCGGTCGTCCCCTGGGTCACGTAGCGGTCGTCGCTCTCGACGGCCGAGACGGCGGGCCCCCAGTCCGGCCACCCGTGCGTGTCCCGAAGCGCTTCGGCGGCGACGTCCGGACCGACGTTGACGTCGCGGCCCACGGCGAGTGTCGCCCCCTCGCGCTCGACTGTCGTAGCGGAGTCGCCGTCGCACCCGCACCGATCGAAACGCCCGTCCGATTCGCCGCCCGAGCGAGACCGGTAATTCACGGTTCGTCCAACTATCTCGTCGCAGTTAAGCCGACGTATATTAATTCCTTAAATGGTATCAGGTCTCATTATCTCTTTCCACGAAGGGTTAATACGGGGATCCGCGTAACCCCGAGTCAAGATGGCCGACGACCGCGACAGCATGAAAGACGTCTCGCACACGGCACCGCACGACACCTCGGCGAAGGGGGTCTGGAAACGAGGCCGAGGCCCCGTCGAGGAAGAGGAAGAAGAGGAGTAGCGCGCGGCTCCGATTTCCGAGTAGCAGTCGTCCCGTCGACTGTCGCCGTTTCTCATACCGAGCGTGTCCGTTTCGATCGGCGGCGACCGGCCGACACCCTCTTTGATGTCGTTTTTAAATACGTCGTATGGTCGGAGTCACACTCGGGTTGGCCGGGATCGGGGCGGTAACCGTGTTACTGGCGTTCAGCGCGTTCTTCTCAAGCTCTGAGACCGCGATCTTCTCGCTGCCGGCGGAGTGGTTCGAGCGGCAGGCCGCCACGGACGACCCCCGAGCGCACGTCCTGAAAGAGCTGTACGACGATCCCCACCGGCTGCTGGTGACGCTGCTCGTCGGAAACAACGTCGTCAACATCGCGATCTCCAGCATCGTCACCGTGCTGGTCGCGAGCTATCTCCCCTCCGGCCCCGCGGTCGTGGTGACGACCCTGTGCACGAGCTTCCTCGTCCTCGTGTTCGGCGAGATCGTCCCCAAGGCGTTCGGGCTCGGAAACGCCGAGAGCTGGTCGCTGCGGATCGCGTCCCCGGTCCGGCTGGTCGAGCGCGTCCTCTCGCCGCTCATCACGCTGTTCGACGGGATCACCCGCCGGATGAACGCGTACATCAGCGGCGACGGGAACATCGAGAAACCGTACACGGACTGACGGGGACGACTCGTCGGGACCGCTCGGTCACCGAGGCGTCGCGGGCGACGCGCGGCCGTCGCCGTCAGAGAGGCTTTATCGCCGTGTTACGACGTCCGGCCATGAGCGACCCGCAGCCCGAGTCGAATTCGGACCCCGAGTCCGAGTCGAGTTCGGACCCGCAGTCGGAGCCGCCGACCGAAACGAGCCGAGAGCCGGAACCGTTCCGGTACGACGCCGTCGTCGACCCGGGCGAGAAGCGCCACGTCCGGTACGAGGTCGGCGAGACGTACCTCGGCGACCCGATCGAGATGCCGGTGACGATCGTCAACGGCGAGGCCGGCGGGCCGACCCTCTTCCTGAGCGCGGGGATCCACGGCGAAGCGCGGGCCGACGACTGAGGGGGAACCGCTACCCTCCCGCCGTCCCGATTTCACGCCCCGCGTTCTCGCGGCTGATAGCCGCGGAGGTGGGTTTAACCCGGCCCGCGGCCGACCGCGATCCATGATCGAGGTGGCGGGGCTGCGGAAGACGTACGGCGACTTCGCGGCCGTCGTCGACAGCGACTTCGCCGTCGAGGAGGGCGAGGTCTTCGGTATCGTCGGCCCGAACGGCGCCGGCAAGACGACGACGTTGAAGGTGCTCGCGGGGCTCGTCGAGCCCACGGAGGGCGAGGTCGAGGTCGCCGGCTTCCTCTCCGACGACCCGGAGATGCGGCGGCGGCTCGGCTTCCTCCCCGAGGAGTCGCCCCTCTACGAGGAGATGACGCCGCTGTCGTACCTGAATTTCTTCGCCGACCTGTACGACGTCCCGAGCGACGTCGCCGATGAGCGCATCGCGGCCGCGCTCGACCGGCTCGAACTCGACCACCGCGAGCGCCGGCTCGGCGACATGTCGAAGGGAATGAAACGCAAGGTCGCGATCGCGAGGTCGCTCGTCAACGACCCGGACGTGCTCGTGTACGACGAGCCTGCCTCCGGGCTCGACCCGGTGACGACGAACTCCGTGCTGGAGTTCACCCGGGAGCTGCGCGCGGCCGGGAAGACCGTCGTCTTCTCGGCGCACAACCTCTATCACGTCGAGTCCGTCTGCGACCGCGTCGTGGTGATGAACGAGGGCCGCATCGTCGCCCGCGGGAGCGTCGACGGGATCCGCGAGCGCCACGGCGAGACGACGTACCACGTGTTCACCGACGTGGCCCCCGCCCGAACCGACGCGCTGGCCGATGCCCTCGCCGACGCCGGGGCCGACCCCGGGGACGCGATCGAGGAGGTCGGTGACCGGTTCCGCACCGTGGTCCCGGACATGGACGCGGTCGAGGCGGTCCGGGCGGCCGCCGCCGACGCCGGCGGGGGGGTCGTCGACATCCGCACCCGCGAGCCGAGCCTGGAGGACGTGTTCCTCGACATCGTCGGACGGCCGATGCCCGGGCGCTACACCGCGGGTAGCGGGGCGGTCGACGCGGCGGACGGAGGAGAAGACGGCGACGAGCGAGACGGGAGCGAGAGACGGCCCGCGGAGCCGCCGGAGGGCGCCGAGTGATCGACCGGCTCCGGAGGGTCCTCCGGGTCGCTCGCTGGGAGGTCGCCCGCGCCGGCGGCGGCGTCGACCGCCGCACCCTCGCCGCGGCGCTCGCGCTCCTGCTCGTCGCCGGCGCCGTCCTCGGCGGGGGGCTCGCGGTCGGCGCGGTCGGCGTCGACGTCGACCGCGACGTGTACCGCGTCGCCGTCGACGGCGACTCCCCGTACGCCGACGCTGTCGAGGAGGCCCCGGCGCTGACGCCCGTGCCCGTCGAGGGCGCCGAACTCGGCGATTCGGCCGATCTCGTCGTCTTCGACCGGCGGAGCGAGTCCGGCGGCGTCGAGACCGTCGCCGTCCGCGCCAGCGACACGCGGAAGGGCGAGGCCGCGGCCGCCGAGTTCCGCGAGGCCGTCGAGGCGCACAACGAGCGGCTGATGGCCGCCGAGGAGAACGCGACCGCCGCCTTCCCGGTCACCGTCACCCTCCGGTACGTCGGCCGGACGAGCGCGCTCGACGAGGGGTCGACGCTCGGGGAGGACGGCGGCGGGTCCGGCGACGGGATCGGCGGCGACGGCGCGGGCGGCGGGGCCGGCGACGACGGCTCGGAGGGCGACGCCGGCGGCGCGGACGGGGACTCGACGGACGGCGGAAGCGCGGGCGGCGGCTTCGCCGTCCCCTCGGTCGGCGGCGGAGCGTTCGGCGCCGACACGGTCGGCTCGCCGGGGTCGATCTCGCCGCCGTTCCCCTTCGTCTCGCTGCTGTTGGCCTTCGTCTTCCTCGTGCCGATGAACTTCCTCATCCAGGCGTACGGCTCCTCGGTGCTCGACGAGCGCACGAACCGGCGCGGGGAGCCGCTGCTCGTCACGCCGCTCTCGCCGGTCGACATCGTCGCGGGGAAGACGCTCCCGTACGTCGCGGCCGCGGTCCTCGTCACGACGCTCATCGCGGTCGCCGTGGGCGGCGGCCCCCTCTCGGTGGCCGCGGTGCTCCCCGTCGCCCTGACGTTCCTCGCGGCCACGTTCGTCGGCGCGATGTTCGCGCGGTCGTTCAAGGAGCTCACCTTCGTCACGGTCGGCGTCAGCGTGCTACTCACGACGTACGCGTTCGTCCCCGCCGTCTTCACGAACGTGACGCCCGTCGCGCTGGTGTCGCCGCTGACGCTCGTCGTCTTCGACTTACAGGGCGAGGCCGTCTCGGCCGGCGAGGCGCTGTTCTCGACCGCCCCGATGGCGCTCGGCGCCGCGCTCCTGTTCGGGCTCGGGCTGGGGGTGTACCGCGAGGAGGACATGTTCACGCAGAAGCCGGTGGCCCGGAAGCTCCTCGACGCGCTCGCGGTGCGGCTCTCGGCCGTCGAGGACGCCGGTCTCGGAGACCTCGTCGATCGTAGGCGGCTCCGCGCGCTCGGCTCGGTCGCGTTCCTCACCGCCTGCGCGATCCCCTTCGTCTTCGTCGCGGAGCTGCTGGCGGTCGCGACGCTGTTCGCGCTGCCCGTGACGGTGTCGATCCCCGTGCTGCTCGTGACCATCGCCTTCGTCGAGGAGGTCGCGAAGAGCGTCCACCTCTACGCCGGGTTCGAGCGCGGCGTCTTCGCCCGGACCGACCGGGTCGCCGTCGCGGTCGGGCTCGCCTCTGCGGTCGGCTTCTTCCTCGCCGAGAAGGCCACGGCGGTCGTCCAGGCGGTCGGGCTTACCGAGCTGTACGTCGGCCGGGCCGCGTTCGGGAGCGTCGCCGGCGTGGAGGGGCTCTCCCCGGTCGTCCTCGCGGCGCTGCTGTTCGCCCCCCTCGTGCTCCACGGCTTCGCCACGACCGTCGCCGCGGTCGGGGCGAGCCGGGACCGCACGTACTACGCGCTCACGCTGGCGCTGGCGACGCTTGTCCACGCCGCGTACAACTTCGGGGTGGTGAGCCTCCATGGGTGACGCCGACCGAGCGGAACGCGGCGGGGCGGAACGGAGCGACACGACCGCCGGGCGGAGCGGGCGCCTGACGATCGCGGGCCGAGAGCTGGCGGGGTTACGCGCCGAGAAGACAATCCTGCTGGCGATCGCGATCCAGCTGTTCATCGCCGCGTTCTCGTCGTTCCTCGTCGTCGGGCTCGTCTCGATGTACGACCCCGGCGCCCTCGGCGGCGCGGAGGTCGAGGTGGCCAGCGCGGGCGACGCCGTGAGCGACCTCGAACGCGCCGCGAGCGAGGTCGACGGGGCCTCGGTGACGCGCTACGAGGACGCGGGCGCCGCGCGCGTCGCCTTCGAGCGCAACGCGGCCGACGCGGTGGTGGTCGCGGACCGGACCGACGACGGGCGGATCGTCGCGAGCGTCACGGCGCCGGACGCGACCGTCGAGACCACCGTGATCGTCGTCCAACTCCGGGAACTGCTGCGGACCTACGAGCTGAACGAGCGCGCCGACCGGGCCGCGTACCTGACCGAGTCGCCGCTCCCGCTTCCGGAGCGGACCGGCTCCAGCCCGTACTTCACGTTCACGTACACCGTGTTGATCCCCGTCCTCGTCTTCCTTCCAGTCTTCATCTCGGGCTCGCTCGCCGTCGACTCGATCACCGAGGAGATCGACGAGGGAACGCTGGAACTGCTCCGGGTCGCCCCCGTCACGCTGGGGGAGATCGTCGACGGGAAGGCGCTCGCGGCGGTCGCGATCGCCCCGGGACAGGCGCTGCTGTGGCTGCTCCTGCTCCGCGCGAACGGGACGCCCGTGGCCAACGTCCCGTCGATCCTCGCGCTGATGACGGCGCTGACGACGCTCGTCGTCGCGATGGCGGTCGCCGTCTCGGCGCTCGCGCCGGACCGGCGGGCCGCGCAGTTCCTCTACTCGATCGGCGTCCTCGTCCTGTTCGGCGGCGCAACGGCGATGGCCGGGGGGCCGGCGAACGCGGTCGCGCGCCTCGCGATCGACAGCGCGGACGCGACGACGACCGCCCTCGTCGTCGCGTACGTCGGCATCGCGGCGGTCGCGTACGGCGGCGTGCGGCGGCTCGTCGCGGAGAACGGGTTCGAGGGGTGACGCTTCGAGAGAACGGACTCACCGCTCGCCGGTAACGCGGTCGACGAGGCCCTCCACCCACCCGGCGGTCGGAAGGCGCCAGCCGCGGGCGACCGCGACCAGTCGGGTCCCGACGGTCACCGCCGCGCAGCCGGCGGCGGCGACCCCGTCGATCCCGCCGAGCGCGCCGAGCGCCCAGTACGCGGTCCCGCCGAGGACCGCGCAGCTCGCGTAGAAGTCGTCGAACAGGATGAAGGGCGCGCGGTCGAGGAGAATGTCCGCGAACGCGCCGCCGCCGACCGCGTTGATCGTCGCGACGGCGACGACCCCGAACGCGGAGACGCCGGCGTCGGCCGCGACGATCGCGCCGGTCGTCGCGAAGGCCGCGAGACCGGTCGCGTCCGCGACGAGCGTGACCGGGTGCGTGTCCGGCGATTCGAGGGCCACGCTCAGGCCGACGGCCAAGCCGACGCCAATGAGCCCGAGCGCGATCTCCGCGGGCGACTGCAGGGCCAGCGGAACGCGGTTCACGAGGAGGTCGCGGGTCACGCCGCCGGCGAACGCCATCGCCAGCCCCACGACCGCGACGCCGAACAGGTCGAACTCCTCGCGGATCGCCTTCGTCGAGCCCACGAGGGCGAACGCGACCAGTCCGACCGTGTTCATGACGGCGAACGGGTCGCCGAACAGGGTCGACGCGAGCCCGCCCGTCACTCGCCGAACGCCCCTAGGCTCGACTGCAGTTCGCGGTCCGGCACCTCGTCGGCCAGCTCGCGGCCGACCAGCTCGCGGGCGTCGACCGCGTACGTCGAGCCGCCGCGGTCGAGCACGAGCACGCGGCCCTTCCAGCCGCGCACCGTACCGGCCGCCATCGTCTCGGCGACCGGGCGCTCGTCGAGGGCGAGCCCGTAGTCGAAGTCGAAGCGCTCGATCGGATCGAACCGGTCGAGGAGGGCCTCCCACGCCGACTCGTCGACCGCGCGGCCGAACCCGGCGAGCTTCGTCGGCACCCGCACCCGGTCGACGAGGTCGTCGCCCTCCGCCAGCTTGGCCTCCACCTGTCGGGCGACTCGCCCGTCCGGAAACGTTCGGACGTGGGCGGCCCGGTCCGCCCCCTGCTCGCGGAGCCGCGTCTCCAGCCGCCACAGCCGCGTCACGCCGACCTTCAGCACGTCGGGAGCGAACGCGGCGAGGTACAGCGCGTGCTCCTCGTGGCAGTCCATCTCGTCTTTCAGGCACGTCCCCGTGCACCGCGCGCACACCCAGACGCCCCCGTGGGCGTCGCAGTAGGGGGCCTCCGGGGCGTCGCAGGCGACGTGCTCGCCGTCGTGGACGGTTCCCGCGCAACGGCGGTCGCCGAGGCCGTGGGCGAGCTCGGTTCCCGCGTCCGCCTCCACGAACTCGACCGCGCCGCCGCTGGCGACGTAGAGCCCCTCGCCCGATTCGTAGCCGACGACCTGCACGCGTTCCAGTAGGGGGAGCCGCGACTTATGCGCGTCGTCGGAGCGGTCCGAGACGGGTGCGATCGCGACTGCCGCGTCGACGTCGCACCGGTCGATCGCGCCGCGCTCGGGAGCGAACTCAGTCCGGGCCGCCGCCGTGGACCGCCGCCTCGACCGCCCCAGCGAGTCGCTCGCGCGTCCGGTGGCTCGACTCGGCGTCGGTCTGCACCTCGATCAGGTGGGAGCCGTCGGCGTCGCGCGCCCTCTCGCACGCCGATTCGAGCTCCGCGGCGACGTCGGACGGGTCCTCGTCAGCCTCGGACCGCGCGTCGATCCGCGCGTACGCCAGCCCGTGGAGGTCGGCCAGCGGCTCGAACTCGACGCCGTGAGGCGTCTTGAACGACTCCGTGAACTCCGGCTCGAACGACTCGATCGGGAGCGCGTGGAAGATCCCGCCGCCGTCGTTGTTGATCAGCACGACCGTCGCGTCGACGTCGCACCGGTCGATCGCGAGCAGGCCGTTCGCGTCGTGGTACAGCGCGAGGTCGCCGACGACGAGCGTGAGGTCGTCCGTCGTCGCCGAGCCCGCGCCGAGCGCGCTGGAGACGATCCCGTCGATGCCCGAGACGCCGCGGTTGCCCAGGGCGGTGAGACTCGTCGTCGTCGGACCGACGAACCGGTCGAGGTCGCGGACGGGCATCGAGTTGGAGACGAACAGCGTCGCCGGGTCCGGGAGCGCGTCGGCGACGGCGCGGAGCGCGTCGCCCTCGTGGAAGCCGACCGGATCGTCGGGAGTCGGGAGGTCGTCTCCGGCCTCGCTCCCGGTCGCCTTCCGCTCCCGACCGTGGATCCCGCGCGCGACGCGGTCGGCCTCCTCCCACTGCGCGCGCCAGTCCGGGTCGCCGCCGCCCCCGCCGACGAGCCGGGAGAGACGGGCGCAGAGCCGGCTCGGCTCGGCGACGACGAGGTCGGTCGCGGCGAACTCGGCCTCGCGCCAGCGCCCCGCGGGGTCGACCTGATACTGGTCGGCCCCGGTCGCGGCGAGGTACTTCCGGAGGTTCTTCGAGGTTGGCGACGCGCCGAGCCGGAGGACGACCTCGGGGTCGGTCCACCCGGTCGCGGGGTCGGCGCCCTCGCCGCCGTCGCTCCCGCCCTCACCGCCGCCACCCTCACCGGCGACGTCCGCCGAGAGGTACGCGTCGTACGCGCCGATCACGGGCGCGACGCGGGTGTGGCCGCCGTACCGGACGTTCGAGAGCGGGTCGGCGACGACCGGGAAGCCGGTCGCGTGCGACAGCGCCGTCACCGACTCGGCGTCGATCCCGGGCGGGTCCGCGGGTCCGGCGACGATCAGCCCGCGGTCGGTCGCCCCCAGCTCGTTCGCGAGCTTTCGGAGCTCGTCGTCGCCCGGCTCGGGCGACCCCGGCGTCACGTCGACGTAGGGGCCGTCGCGGCCGGCCTCGGCGATCGGGTCGAGGTCGGCGGGCACGTCGCCCGGCACCCGGGTCGGCTCCAGCGGCTTCTCGAACGGGACGTTGAGGTGGACCGGGCCGGGGTCGGCTCCCTCGGCGGTCGCGACCGCTCGGCTCACGGTGGTTCGCAGCGACCGGAGCGCGCGGTCGTTCGGCGCCGGTTCGGGGAGGTCCTTATAAAACCGGACGGCGTCGCCGTACAGCTTCTCCTGGTCGGCGGTCTGATTGGCTCCCGAGTCGCGGAGCTCCGGCGGGCGATCGGCGGTGAGCGCGAGGAGGGGGACGCGGCCCTCGCTCGCCTCCATCACGGCCGGGTGGTAGTTGGCGGCGGCGGTGCCGGAGGTGCAGATCAGCGGCGTGACGCTCCCGGTCCGCCGGGCGCGGCCGAGCGCGAAGTAGGCGGCGGATCGCTCGTCCAACTGGGAGAAGACGCGGAGGTCGTCGTGCCGGGCGGCGGCCATCGTCAGGGGCGTGGAGCGGCTGCCCGGCGAGACGACGACGCTGTCGACGCCCGCGGCGACGAGCTCGTCCACGAGCGCTCGCCCCCACAGCGCGTTCCGGTTCGGCGCGGTCATTGCCACCGCTTGGGGGTCGATATTTAAATACTCCCGCGGGTCGGCGGCGACACCGGCCGCCGCTCCGTTTCAAACTCGGTCGAGCCGCGAGATCCCGTGCCAGACGGCGTCGACGAGGCGGTCCTCGCCCTCGCCTTCGGCGTTGGTCCAGCCCCGGGCGATCGCGTCCTCCAGCACCGGGAGGGGGTGGTTCTCGAAGTTGTTCATCCCGCGGAACGTCTCCAGCGCCTCGCGCTGGGGCTCGCCGAAGGCGTCGACGCCGGTCGCGTCGCCCTCGTCGAGGAAGCCGAGGTCGGCGAGCGCCGTCGCCACCTCGGCGGCCGCGTCGTCGGTCAGCTCCCGGGTCTCGTCGGGCGCCTCGCGCTCCAAGAGGGTCACGTCGTACAGCCTGAACACGCGCTCCAGCTCGTTGATCGGGCTGTCGTGGTCGTCGACGCGCACGTCGATCCACCGGTCGTTGCGGCCGCCGTAGCCGCCCTCGGGCTTGGCGACGTACAGGGCGGCCGACTGCTCGCCCCGCCTGTCGCCGCCCGCTTCGTTGCCGGCGTGGAGCGCGGCGATCATGCGCTCCGGGAGTCCGTCGTCGGTCTCCTCGAACGCCTCCGCCATCGCGGTCAGGGTCGCTTCGTTCTCCAGGATGTTCCCCTGGACGGTGTAGTGGTCGCCCTGCAGGTCGCCCGCGTAGTCGTGGCAATCTCCGCCCGTGAACGCGGCGGGCTCGCCGTCGAGGCCGACGATCCCGACCTGTCTAGAGGGCGCCTCGTCGTCGGCGCTCGTGAGCGCGTCGATCACGTCGGCGGCGTCGCGCCCCTCGCGGAGGCGGTCGAGCCCGTCGGGACCGTAGGCGACGTTCGCGAAGCTCTGCGTGGCGACCGCGCCGGCGTCGGCGCTGACGAACGGAACGAGCGCGCCGACGCCGACGAACTTCGACTGGACCGCGACGCCGACCGCGTCGGACGCCGGGTCGCGGGCGGCGATCGAGAACGTCGAGGGTCGGACTGGCATGCGGATCGCGGATGGGCGGCCGCCCTCATAAATCCGGCCGGGGCCGCGCGACGCCGAGAGCGCGAGCGACCCGGTCCGCGCCCCCGTTCGCGGCCGCGTTCTGCAACGCTTATGCCCGCCGACCGACTCCGATCGGGTATGAGCGACGACGACGCCGTCGACGTCGAGGTCGAGTCCCCCGACGAGGCCGCGGGCGACGCGGCGAGCGCGAACGGCACGGCGGAGGCGACAGCCGAGGAGGCGAACGGCGACGCCCGGAGAGGCGAGGGCCGCGAGGCGCTGGCCGCCGCGGTCGCCGAGCACGACGAGGCGCTCGCGCGCGAGGTCGCGGCGCTAGAGGCCGAGCTCGCGGAGACGCGCGAGGAGCTGTTGGAGAGCGAAGAGGAGGTCGAGGAGCTGACGAGCAAGCTCGCCCGCGTGAAGGCGGACTTCAGCAACTACAAGCAGCGCGCCAAGCGCAAGCAGGAGGAGATCCGCGAGCGCGCCTCCGAGGGGCTCGTCGAGCGCATCGCCCCCGTTCGCAACGACCTCTTGCGCGCGCTCGACCAGGAAGAGGGGAGCGACCTCCGCCCCGGCGTCGAGTCGACGCTGGAGAAGTTCGACGAGGTGCTCGCCGAGGAGGGGGTCGAGCCGATCGACCCCGACCCGGGCGACGAGGTCGACCCGTCCCGCCACCAGGTGATGCTCCGCGTCGAGAGCGACCGGCCCGAGGGGACCGTCCACGAGGTGTACGAGCCCGGCTACGAGATGGGTGACCGCGTCGTCAGCGAGGCGAAAGTCACCGTCAGCGCCGACGAGTCGTAGTCGGCGCCCGGGTCACTCCTCAGTTTTACTGGACCCGTACCGGCTCGCGAGTTCGTCGAGCCCCGCGTCCGACTCGGCGGCGTGAGGCACCGACAGCGGCGAGACCGACACCTCGCCGTCGACGACGGCGCGGCGGTCGGTGCCGACCGGGTCCGGCACGTCCGCGGGCGTCATCCGCCCCCAGATCGGGTCGGAGATGGCGACGCCGCCGTCCTCGCCTCGCGTCGCCTCCATCCCGTACCACTCCGAGGGCGCGGTGACGCGCATCGGCGCGGGGTCGACCGCGGCGTCGCTCGGCCCGGAGCCGTCCGCGGCCGCCGCCCCTCCCCCGTCGCCTTCGGCGGGTTCCGCCATCGGCGCGTTGACGTTGAGGTAGTCGGCGCGCTCGAAGGCGCCGGCCGCCGGGGCCTCGTCGACGAGGAACCGCGTGGCGCGGACGGCGTGCGCGAACGACTCGGGCGGCAGCTCCCGCTTCCACCAGTCGTCGCCGCCGGGCACGTACATCGACGCCGCGATCCCGGGGACGCCGAAGAAGGCCCCCTCGACGACCGCCGAGACGGTCCCGGACCGCCCGAGGGTGTACGCGCCGAGGTTGGCGCCCTCGTTGCAGCCGGCGACCACGAGGTCCGCGTCGGGAACGAGCTCGTCGAGGCCCGCGACGACGCAGTCGACCGGTGTCCCGTCGACGGCGTAGCCGAGTTCGTGGTCCGCGACCTCGACGTCGGCGGAGATGGCGCGGCCGATCGAGGAGCGATCGCCCGTTGGCGCGACGGTCACCACGTCGTAGTCGGCCGCGAGCGCGTCGTACAGGCCGCGGAGCCCGGCCGCGTCGACGCCGTCGTCGTTCGTCAACAGGATCCGCTCGACGCTCATACCGCTACGTCGGGCGGTTCGGACAAAAGCCCACCGTCGCGCGGCCGCGTTCGGCGGCGCCTTGGGCGACGGCCGAGCCGCCCGCGTCGAACGGAAAAGCCCACGTGTCCCGGGCCCCCACGCCTCGACATGGGATTCGGGGACACGGCGAAGAAGATCCAGACGCTCGCCGACAAGGCCGAGCGCACGTACCAGAAGATCAACGAGCTCCGCAGCGAGGTCGAAGAGACGCAGACGACCGTGCTCGACACTTCGGAGCGCGTCCAGCAGTTGGAAAACGAGATGGCCGAGCAGCGCGCCGTCCTCGACGCGGTCGCGCGCGAGGTCGGCGTCGACTTAGAGAGCGTCAGCACCGAGGCGCACATCACCGAGGCCGAGGGCGCTGACGTGAACGCGACCGACGACGCCGCCTCCGCCGAGAGCGACGGCGGGGAACCGGCCGACGACGCGGACGACGCGGCGTAACCGACGGGTCAGTCGCCCCCGTCCGCCTCCTCGCTGACCTCGTCGCCGGCCCGCGAGACGACCCCGGCCGGCACGCCCGCGACCGTCGTCTCCGGCGGCACGTCGTCGGCGACGAGCGAGTTGGCGGCGACGCGCGCGCCCTCGCCGACCGTGACGCCCGGCAGGACGACCGCGCCGGCACCGATCATCGCGCCCTCCTCGACGACGACGTCGCCGGGCACGCTCGCGCCCGGCCGGACGAGCACGAGGTCGCCCTCGGAGAGTTCACTGACAGGGACCTCTTCGGTCTCGCCGTCATCGGTGAGTCGTTCCGCCGTGTCCGGCATCAGTTTCGCCAACTCGTCGACGGCGCTCGAAGCCCGCCGCACCGACCGCATCTCGATCCAGTGCCCCAGCAGCATGATGTCGATCAGCGTGACGAGCTCCCAGAAGAACGCCGACTGCGTGGGGAAGACCACGCTCGCGAGACTGTAGATGAACGCGACCGAGATGGCCATCGAGATGAGCGTCATCATCCCCGGTGCCCGGTCTTTCAGTTCCGGGACCGCCATCTGGAGGAACGGAATCCCACCGTAGGCGAAGACAATGACCGCGAAGATGGGGTTGATCCACTCGCTCCCCGGGAACGTGGGGACGGAGAACCCGAGCCACTCTTGGAGCATTTCGCTGTACAGGAGGACGGGAATCGACAGGAGTGTCGAAACGAAGAAGCGCCGCCGGAACATTTGCTCGTGGCCTTCGTGCATCCCGCCATGTCCCTCACCGTGTCCCTCGTGGGAACTGTGGCCGTGTCCTTCGCCTTCGTGGCCGGCGTGTTCGTGCTGGTGACTGCTGGTGTCCTGCTGGTCTTCTCCTCCCGGGGAATTCTCAGTTGTATCTTTGTGGTCGTCCATAGGTCATATGCTCTTTAGAGGTGGATTCGCTGGCTTCCTGAATCTTCGCCCCCTGAAACCGTACAGCAGGACCATCGTAGGCAAACTCCAAAGACAACTATAGACCGTCGTCTCGAAGCGGTCCGTGCTATCCGCTAATTCCTATACTCAGGCGTGAGCGGTGTACCCTGCGCCTTCGACAGCCTCCACAAGGGCCGTGACCTCTGCCTCACCCTCGACACTTGCCTGTTCGCTTTCCCTGTCGACGGTCACGGAAGTCACGCCAGAGACTTCTTCAAGGGCCTCTTCGATCGTCTCCTCACAGTGACCGCACGACATTCCTTCCACGGTGATGGTCGTCGTCATACAGGGATATATACGGTCCCCTCTCTTTAGCGGATTTCCCCTTCGATCATACTGGTCTCTTGGGAGTCAAACTTTAGAATCCAAGTAACACCTGCGGGCGCAACGAACCAAACCACAGATTCGCCAGCCGTCGATGGCGGGAAGATTCAGGTCTCGTTGTGGCGCTCCCTGTACGTCTTCGCTGCTAAAAAGACATATAGTGTGCCGATAGCCCGAACGGCCGAATTGAATCGCTCATTCCATTCTATCGACTCCGGACGCTCGTACAGGAACGCGGTGGCAAATCTCCGATACAGATCGGGAAACAGGAGGACGATCGCGCCGAACAGGCCGGTAAGATTCATCAGCCACGCGTATGCTCGCCCGTTACGGAGGGAAATCGCAGCTATCAGAACGCCCTCCGACCGGATAGCTGGACGGACCCACTCTCTCACAGTTCCCTCACTTGGGTTCGCAATCGCGAGTTTCTCGAAGATCCCGACGATCTTGTCCGGGAACAGTGCTGAGATAGCGCCGAGGACACCCACGAGTGTTCGAATCATACGGTATGGTACGATCGATACGGATATAATTCTCGCTGTGGTCCGACACTATCGAGAACGAGGGAAGTCCGAACAGTACCAGCTTCGAACCGAGAACGAGATGCAGAAAGGAGTAACTGCGTGTGTACCTTAGCGGACGGTCACTCTGATTGTTCGAGTTTGTTTCGGCGGGATTCGAACTCTTCGTCCGTGAGATCGCCACGGGCGTACGCCAGACGTAATTCTTCCATCGCGGGGTTGTCAGAGGTTTGTGTTTTGCTTACCCGTCTGAAGAGGAGATAGCCCCCGCCAAGAAGCGCAACGAGGAAGACGAGTGGAACAAGCATTCCGATAACGGGCCACCAGCCGCCGGTACTACCGTACTGGCCCATCATTCCCCCGTATCCCATCATCCCGCCGAAGCCCATCCCCATCATGAGCAACGGAAGGAGGATGAACGCTCCGAGGATCAGTAGCAGTATCGTCGTTGTGTCCAGTTGATTCGATGAAGCCATCGACGATCAGGCCTCCGACGCGGGGTCGAACTCGTCTCTAACAGCTGCCAGTACACGATCAAATCGCTCGGTGACCTCGGTTGCGATGGAATCAAGCCGGTCGTTATCAGCAATCCCGACCCACTGCTCCGGGTCGACCCCACCCACCACC
>NZ_CVRT01000073.1 GCF_001261915.1 Halorubrum sp. SD626R | reverse complement strand
ACGACGCGCCGCCGGTGCTCGACAGCCTCCGGCTCTGGGTCGGGATCGCGCTGACTCTCGTCGTCCTCGCGTACGCCCTTCCGCTGGCGGCGATCATTCAGCGCGGCGGCCTGCTCGGTCCCGGCGTGGGCACGTATCCGGCGTGGCTCGCACTGGCGCTCGACGCGCTCGTCGGCGCCGTGACCCCCCTCGTCGGCCACGTCGCTGACGCGGCGGGCTCGCTCGGCGAGGTGATCCGATGAGCCTCGACAGGACCCGCGGCGGGCTCCTCGTGGCCTTCGCGGTGTTCGGCGTGATCGTCTACGAGTTCCGGACGGTCCTCGACTTCGTCGGCGTCGAGCTCCCGCTCATCCCCTACATGGCCGCCGTCTTCGCACTCGCTGGCGTCCTGCTGTGGATCGTCACGCTCACGGGCGGCTGGCGGACCGAGCCCGAGAGCGACGAGCCGGCGTAAGCGACCGAGTCGCCGGCGGACGACGGGATCGAGTCAGCGATTTTTTGATACGTCGTGGGGGTCGGTGATCCCGACCGTCGACACGAGACGGTCCGCGTCGAACCGCCCGTCGGACCGAGCGAGCGTTTATCAGTGTCGGGAGTCGATAGTGTGTATCATGTCCAATACTACGGTCGCCGACGCCGAGTCGGGCGGAAACGGGGGCGCATGCCGTCCGGCCTCGCTCGCAGACGCGGACGCGCTCGACGCGTTCGTCACTGACGCGAACGCCGCGCTCGTCGAGTTCTACACCAACGGCTGTAGCCTCTGTGACGGGATGAAGCCCGTCCTCGCCAACGTCGCCCGCGACCTCGGCGTCGACGCCGCCCTGATCAACCCCCGGGACGACCCGCCGCTCGTCGAGCGGTTCGACGTGCGGAGCGTCCCGCTGTTCGTGCTGTTCGTCGACGGCGACCCCGTCGCGCGTCGCGCGGACGGATTCGTCCCCGGCGACGAGCTCGCCGCGTGGGTCCGCGAACACGTCGAGTGATCGATCGCGGAGACGGGAAGCACACTGCGTGCTAGCGGGGCGAAGTGGAACGAAAACGGAGCCGACGGCCGGACGAACCCGGCGGAATCGGCCTTACAGTCTGCCGACGTTCTCGACGGCGACCGACTCGACGCCGTCGACGTCGGCGAACGCCTCCTCGACCGCCTCGGTGCCGCCCGCGCCGTCGGGGACGATGACGGTCGGCAGGAGGGCGACGAGGCCGAACGCGACGTCATCGCGCTGGAAGCCGCGGATCTTCGCGCCCTGCGGGAGCGACTCCTCCAGTCGGTCCTGCAGGTCGTCGAGGTCGACCTCGGGGCTGTTCGGCATGACCTTGATCTTGGCGGCGACGTCTCCCATACTAGGGCCCTCGGAAGCCGCAGTCGTGGCACTCGTAGAGGTTGCTCTGCTTCCGGCACTTCGCGCACCGGTGGATCGTCGCCCCGCAGTCCGGGCAGGAGAACCGCGCGGCGTTCATACCGGCCACCTGAATACCACAGGAGACGCACTGCCGCGTGCCCTGCGTTTCACTCTCGCTCATACACTGAATCACCACCGCGCGACTTTTAACCGTTGTTCTTTGGTGTCGGCGGCGGGCCGCGGCCTGCGGCGCGGTACCGCGGCGCTCGGGTGCCGGGCTCCTCGATCGCGATCCGTTTCCCGGAGTCGGACGCCGCGTCACCCGACGATGAGCGGCCCGATCAGCACGCCCATCAGGTGAACCCGCCGGGCGCCGACCCGCGGCGGTACGAGTCCTAACACGCCGGCGACGGCGAAGATCCCGACGCCGAGCGGCCCCGCGAACAGGAACGAGACGCCGGCGAGCAGCGCCAGGACGCCGAGCGAGAGACGGGTGTAGTCCGCGTTGCCGACGACCCGGAGGTAGGCGTCGCCGACGAGGAGGACGAGCGAGAAGCCGACGGCCGCCGCGGTCGCCGCGGCGACGAGGAGGACCGGGAGCGCGAAGGGGACGCCGGCCCGGTCGATCGCGACCGTGACCCCCGTTCGCGGCGTGCCGAGTGCAACGAGCGCGAACAGCGCGAAGATCGTGTTCGCCGTGTTGGCGCCGCTCGTGGCGACGACGAACCCGCGGTCGCCGTCCTCGCGCGGGACCGCCGGCAGCGCGGCGACGGCGGCGATCGCCGCGGAGACGCCGGGAACGTAGCCGACCACCGCGCCCGCGAGCGACCCGGCACCGGCGCTCACGCCGAGGTCGCGGGGGCGCATCGTGACCCGCGCGTCGGCCTGCGGCGGGACGCCCTCGCCGCCGAGTGCGTCGACGAGCACGGGGGCGCCGAACAGCCCGGCGAACAACGGGGCGAGGACGCCGCCGGCGTCGAGCGGCGCCGCCGGGTCGACGTCGAGCGTCGCGAGCCCGAGCGCGGCGCTCGCGAGGAAGGCGAGAAAGCCGCCGACCGCGGCCCGCTTCGACGACTCGGTGAGCACGAGGAAGGCGACGACGCCGGCCAGGAGCAGCGGGAGGTGCGCCCGCACCGCGGGGTAGCCGCGGACCATGACCCAGGTGATCGGCACGGCGAGGGGGACCGCGAGCGCGACCGCCAGGCCGGAGCCGACCGCCGAGAGCCGGATCGCCTCGCGACCGCGTCCCGCGATGACGAGCCGGTGACCCGGGAGCGCCGCGACCGCCGTCGCCGCGTCGGGCACGCCGAGCGCGAGCGCGGGCACGATGTCGAGGAACGAGTGGACCACGCCGGCGCCGAGCATCGCGACGCCGACGAGCAGGGGGTCGGCGGAGACCGAGGGGGCGAGCCCCGCGAGCAGCAGCGCGAAGTTGTTCGCGTGGAGGCCCGGAACGAGTCCGCTCAGGGTGCCGAGCGCGGCGCCTCCGCACAGGAACGCGAGCGCGGCGGCCGCGAACGCCGGGTCGACGACCGGGCGGACGAGGGCGTCCATCGCGGGGAGGTGGCCGCGGCTTCGGTCATAAACGGGAGGGTCGTCCGGAAGCAGACAGCCGCGGCTCGGGAACGACGGAACGCGCGACGAGAACTCGAACGCTTACGCCTTCTGGGCCGCCTGCGCCTTCTTCTGGGTGACGTAGCCGGCGATCCGGTTGCGGACGCCCTTCGACTCGACGGTGGTCAGGGCCGTGACGCTCTCTTTGTTCGTCTCGAAGTCCGTGTTGAACGAGTCGGGGTATCGTTCGAGCAGGACGTTCCCGAGCTGTTTGATGTACTTGGGTTTGATAGCCATACCGAGCGATACCGCCGGGCCGAACTAAAAGGGTTCGTTCCGCCGCGAGCGGCCGCGAGGCGGTATCACGGCGGGGTGACGCGCCCCGGGGCCGCTCAGGCGTCGTCACGGTCGCGACCCGCCTCGTCCCCGGCGAGCGCCCGCCATCCGGTCGCCTCGTCGATGCGGGCGAACGCCTCGCGCTCGGCCGACCCGCCGCAGCGGTCGACCACGTCCGCGAAGTACGTCAGGCGGTCGAGCAGTTCGGCGGTATCGAAGCCCGGCACGTCGAGCCGTGAGGCGGCCACGGTCGCGTCGACGACCGCGCCGAACCCGCGGTTGACCGTCGGCACGCGCTCCCGGAGCACCGTGCTCTCGACCGGGTCGAGCGCCCACGTCCGGATCGTCGTGTCGCCCTCGGTCTCGCTCCCGATCTCCTCGACGGTCACCTCGACCCACGCGTCGGCCGTCTCGAGGACGGGCGCGTCGACCTCGCGGACCGTCAGCGCCGCGTCGACGAACGTCCGGGGGTCGGTCGTGAACTGGACCACGCCGCCGCCGCGTTCGACGAAGTTCCGCCACGTCCGGGTGCGGCCGTAGGTCCGCGCGGTCACGGGATCGTGAGGTTCGGTCGGGGCGTGGAGGCCGAGCGCCGCGACGTTCCAGCGGTCGTTCGGGCCGAGCGTCGTCACGACCGACTCCGTGACGCCGCGGAGCGCGACCGGCCAGCCGTCGGGCGTGACGGCGTCGGGGGCGTCGTCGTCCCTCGCCGGATCGTCACCGCTCACGGCGCCACCTCCGCGCCGCGCCGGAGCGCGACGTACAGAGCCGCGCAGGTGAGGTCCGCGGTCGTCCCGGGGTTGACACCCTCGTCGACGAACGAAGCCGCCAACTCCTCCGCGGCGACGAGATCGGCCCCGTGGACCGCGTCGGTGTCGATCGCGTCGACGCCGGTGAGCCCGGCGGCAGCCGCGCCGTCACCACCGAGCAGCGCGGCGGCTCGGGCGCTCGCCTCGCGGGCCGTCTCGGGGCCGCGGGTCGCGGCCACCAGCGTGTCGGGCTCGGCGGCGAGGAGTCCGAGGAACGCCCGGGCCGCGCGGTCGGTCAGCGGTCCCGTGTCGGTCCGGATCCACTCGGCCGCGCGGAAGGTCCGCGGGAACCCCTCGGCCCACTCCCGCGCGTTGCGGTCGGGGACGCGGTCCGGATCGTCGGGATCGGCCGAGACCGCCAGCACGTCGCGCAGCGTCAGCCCGCGCTCGCGGAGCGTCGGCGCCGCGTCGCTCCCGCGGCGCACGTCGAGGTCGGCCGCGCCCGCCGGCGGGTCCGCGACCGCGACGTCGACGCGCTCGAACGCGCGGTAGAACGCGACCGCGTCGGCGACGGTCGTGTCGCGAGTCACGCGGTCGACGGCGTCGGGCCCGAGGTCGCTCTGGGGTCCGTCCTGGCGCGCGACCGTCGCGCGGACAAGCGGGACGAGCAGGAGCAGACAGCCGAGCTGCGTGTTCGTCCCGGCCCGGTCGGCCATCCCGGCGACCGCGCGTTCGAAGGCGTCGCCGACGGACGCCGCTGGGTCCGCGGCCAGTTCGAGCCCCTCGCGGGCGCCGACCGCCCCGCCGAGGAACGCCTCGAACCGGAGGTCGTCGAGGTCGCGGCGTCGATCGACGTTCCCGGGCTTGGGGGTCCCGGCGACTTCGAGCAGGAGCGCGAGGGTCGCGTCGTCGACCGGGTCGCGGGCGCGAGACTCGGCGGCGGTCACGGTGACGCCCCCCGCCCGCGCCTCGACCCGCCCGCCGGCAGCTCTCCCTCGCGCCACGCGCACACCGCCTCGGCGACGCGGGCGAGGGCGGGCGGGCGCTCCGTCGGCCGCCCGACGCTGACGGCGTCGGCCCCGTGCGCGGCGTACTCGGCGACGGTCCCCCGGCCCCGGACGCCGTTGTTGGCGATCACGGTGAGGTCGGCACGGGAGCCCGCACCGGTCGAAGCGTCGTTGCCGGGCGTCAGATCGGCGACGACGCCCTCCGCGTCCATCGCGTCGACGTGGAGCCAGTCGGCCCCCGCGTCGGCGACCGCGTCCGCGACGGCGACGAGGTCGACGCCGGGGACCGCCGCGCGCACCTTCACGCTCGTCGTCGCGCCGGTCCCGGCCGCGGCGGCGACGTAGTCGGTCAGCCGGTCGCGGTCGCGGAGGAGGGACTCGCCGCAGCCGACCGCTCGCAGTTCGGGCTGTCGGCAGTGGGCGTTGATTTCACAGACCGCGTCACGGGCGGCGCAGACGGCGGCCGCCTCGTGCACCGGGTCGATGGTCGCGCTCCGGACGTTGACGCCGGGGCGAAGGGGCGCGTCGGCGAGCGCGTCGAACTGCCGGTCGATCCACGCGAGGGGGTCGACGGGGAGGAACTCCGAACGCTCCCGAGCGACGAGATCTCGCGCCGCGGCCCGGCTCGCCGGGTCGAGCGCGATCCCGCCGAGCACCGCGGCGTCGACGTGCGGGGCCGCGGCGCGCGCCCAGTCGGCGTCGGCCGCGCCGCTGAGGCTGGCGGCGACGAGGAATGGCGCCGGTCCCCCGTCTCCGTCCGCCGTCACTCGGCCACCTCCGGATCGGTCGTCAACGACGCCAGCGCGCGCTCGCAGGCCCTGGCGACGCGCTCCGCGTCGTCCGCGCCGTCGATGCGGGCGTCGGTGCGCTCGACGTGACGCTCCGGGAGGTCGGTCGGGTCGTCCTCGTCGAGGACGAACGCGTCCGCGAACGGGTACGCCGCGGCGACGCCCGCGGTCGACGGGTCGCGGCCGACGCCGGCCATCAGGTCGGCCGCGGGCCCCGAGAAGACCTCGTCGCCGACGAACGGCGAGACCGCGACCACGGGGGTCGCCTCCAGCGCCGCCTCGAACCCCGGCAGCGCCAGCATCGGGCCGACGCTCGTCACGGGGTTCGACGGACCGATCACGACGGGCTCGGCGAGGGCGTCGCGCACCGCCGCCGTCGGCTCGGCGTCGTCTGCGCCGCGGAACTCCACGTCGGCGACCGCCGGCTCGCCCCGGCGGGCGACCCAGTACTCCTGGAAGTGAATCGTCTCGCCCGCCGCGGTGTGGATCAGCGTCGCGACCGGGTCGTCGGACATCGGGAGGAGGTCGACGTCGAGCCCGAAGGCGTCGGCGAGCGTCCGAACGACCTCGGTGAGCGATTTCCCCTCGTCGAGCAGGCTCGTGCGCGTGACGTGGACCGCGCGGTCGCGGTCGCCGATCTCCATGAACTCGCCGACGCCCGAGAACCGTCGCCACCGCGCGATCTCGCGCCCGCCCGTCTGCGCCTCGGCGTCGAGGTATCGCGGGGCCGTGCCGAGTCCGACCTCTTCCGCGAGCCGGCGCAGCTCCGCGTGCGTCTCGGTCGTGTCGTCGGCGATCCCCCACCACGTCTCGCGGTCGAGGACGCCGCCGCCGGCGAACAGCACGGTGTCGACGTCGGGGCAGACGAGGTGGCCGCCGAGCTCGACGTCGTCGCCCGTGTTTGCGACGACCGCCACCTCCTCGGGGTCCCAGACGCGGGTCGCGCCGTCGAGGAGCTTCGGCGTCCCCGTGCCGCCGGCGAGGAACGTGACCATACGCGGGCAAGGCGGCGGGCGGATTTGTATCCTCGCCTCCGCCGGCGATGACGCTCAACCGGTTTTCCGGGCGGCGCGTGCCTGCGAGCGGTCGCCGAAGGCGAGCGCGAGTCAGCACGCGCGAGGGAGTCGGTGGTCCGGAGCAACGCGGAGGACCACCGACGGGGCTGGGGAGGCGTGAGGCTGCGGTCTCGTGAGCGACCGAAGGGAGCGAGCGAGAGCACGGAAGTCGCAGCCCGCGCAGCGAACGCAGTGAGCGAGCAGGACCGTCTTCCGGCGGTGCGGTCGCGATTGGGTGGGACTCAAAGGGGCTGGGGCTTTGACCCTGTTCACCGCATTGGCGGCTATTTATAAATGAAAAACCGAACTGCGAACGAGAATCGACATTACGCCGCCGCCGTCGACTGAATACGATCGATCCGCGAGACGGTTATCGACAGCGGCCACCGATCCGTCTGTGAGTTACAACACGTCTGCCAGCGCGTCCATCGTCTCGTCCACGCGCTCGACCCGGGCGGCGTGCCCCATGTGTCCGACGCGCAGAATATCGTCCGACAGCTCCCCGAGCCCCGTCGCGACGAGCACGTCGCGCTCCTCGCGCAGTCGCTCCTGCAGCGCCTCGGCCCGTCCCGGAACCTCGAAGGCCGTCACCGTCGGCGAACTTCGCTCGGGCTCCGGGTACGGCTCCAGCCCCAGTTCGGCCCCGCGCTCGCGACACCGCGCCGCGGCCGCACGGTGTCGCTCCCGGACCGCGTCGAGCCCCTCGTCCAGCCACAGCCCGAGCGCCGTATCGAGCGCGACGACCTCGGTCGTCAGGTGGGTGTACGGGAACCCCGCCGACGTGTCGCGCCACGGGAGGAAGTTCGTGTACAGCGAGTGCGGATCCCTGTCCTCCATCGCGGCCCACGCGCGGTCGCTGATCGCGGCCGTGGTGAGCCCCGGCGGCGCGCTGAAGCACTTCTGAGACGCCCCGAGACAGACGTCGATCCGCTCGGTCGGCACCCTCACCCCGCCGAGCGAGGAGACCGCGTCGACGACGGTGAGGATATCGCCGTCGGCCTCCTCCAAGAGGTCGAGCGCGGGGCTGATGTCGTTGAGCGTCCCGGTGGGCGTCTCGCAGTGGACGAGGGTCGCCACCTCGAAGTCGGCGTTCCCGTCGGCGAGGACCGACTCCAGCGCCGCGAGCGGGAGGGAGTCGTCGTAGTCGGCCGAGACGAGGGTCGCCTCGCCCCCGTACGACTCGACGAAGTCGGCGAAGCCGTCGCCGTAGAGCCCGTTCGAGAGGCAGAGGACCTCGGTGCCGGGCTCGACGAGCGAGGCGATCGCGGCCTCCAGCCCGAGGATTCCCTCGCCGCCGGGGACGACGACGTCGCGGGAGGGCGCGTCGCCCTCGTCGCTCCCTTCCAGCTCGTCGCCCCCGCCGCTCTCACCCGGTCGGACCTCGTACACCGTCGCCAGTCGGTCGGTGAGCCGGTCGTAGATCCGGCCGAACTCGGGGTCCACGTCGGGGTTGATCAGTTCGCGGCTCATCGCCTCGCGGACGGGGTCGGGGACCGCGGTCGGTCCCGGCGTCATGAGCATGTCTGATACTCGGGGCGGGAGGTAACAACCCTGTCGCCCGGGTGATCCGCAGACCGGGCCGCCTCCCGACACGTTAATACCGCGTTGTCGCGTTCGTCCCGCCACGATGATGCTGCCGACCCACGTGCTCGCCGGGATGCTCCTCGCCGCGCCCCTCGTGCGCGTCGCGCCGGAGCTGGCGACCGTGGGATTCGTCGCGGGCTTCCTCGGCGGGCTGTTTCCCGACCTCGACATGTACACGGGGCATCGGCGGGCCCTCCACTACCCCGTCTACTACTCCGCACTCGCGGGGATCGCCCTCGTCGTCGCCCTCGCGGCGCCCTCGGCGGTCACCGTCGCCGCGGCGCTGTTCCTGCTCGGCGCAGCGCTCCACAGCGTCTCGGACGTGCACGGCGGCGGGCTGGAGCTGCGGCCGTGGGAGGGGAACTCCGACCGCGCGGTGTACGACCACTACCGGAAGCGGTGGGTCGCGCCGCGTCCCGGCGTGAGATACGACGGCGCTCCCGAGGACCTCGCGCTCGCCGTCGGGCTGGCGCTCCCGCTCCTCGCCCTGACTGGCGGGGCCCTCCGGCTGGTCGTGGTCGGGACGCTGCTCGTCGCCGCCGCGTACACCGCCCTCCGCCGGCACCTCGCGGAGCTCGCCGCCCTCGTCATCCCGCTCGTACCGGCGGCGTTGACGCCGTACCTGCCGGATCGATACGCCGACGAGGAGCCCCGCGAGTAGCGGTCGCCGCCGGCCCGTCCGCGACTCCGCCGAGCGTCGCGGGCGCCAGTGACAGCCGTCCACACGGTATTGTGTGGTTCGCCCAAAGCTATTATCAGCGTCGGGAGCGTAGGGGTGACCATGAGTTCGACCGAACCCGTTCCCGCGGAACCGATCCAGCTGTCCGACGCCGACGACTTCGACGACCTCGTCGCCGAGCACGACGTGGTGCTCGTCGACTTCCACGCCGACTGGTGCGGCCCCTGTCAGATGATGGAGCCCGCCGTCGAGGCGGTCGCCGCGGAGAGCGACGCCGCCGTCGTGAAGGTCGACGTCGACGTCCACCAGTCGCTCGCGGCCGAGTACGGTGTCCAGAGCATCCCGACGCTGCTGGTGTTCGCCGGCGGCGAACTCGTCGACCGCATGGTCGGCGCGCAGAGCGAGGACGACCTGACGGCCGCGGTCGCGGAGCACGCCGCCTGAATGGCCGACCGCGACGGCGACGCGGCGAGGTCTCCGGGCGCGGCGACCGCGCGAGACGGGGTGGCCGACCGAGGCCAGATGACGCCCCGCGAGCTGCGCGCGGACGTGCCGGCGCTGGGGGAGGCGGCGTACTTCAATTTCGGCGCGCACGGCCCGAGCCCGGAGTATGTCGTCGAGGCCGCGTCCGAGTTCATCGCCGACCACGAGTACGGCTCGGCGACGACCGACCCCTACGGTCACGCGTTCGAGACGTACGAGGACGTGCGCGAGCGGATCGCCGCGTTCGTCGGCGCCGACGCCGACGAGATCGCCCTCACGGAGAGCACGACCGACGGGATCACCCGGATCGCGGGCGCGATCGACTGGGAGCCCGGCGACGTCGTCGTCCGGACCGACCTGGAACACCCGGCCGGGATCCTCCCGTGGAAGCGGCTCGAACGCGAGGGCGTCGAGGTCCGCGTGCTCGAAACGGAGGAGGGCCGGGTCGACCGCGACGCGTACGCCGCGGCGGTCGCCGACGCGCGCCTCGTCTGCTTCAGCGCGATCACGTGGACGCACGGGACGCGGCTCCCCATCGCCGACCTCGTGGAGACCGCGAACGACTCGGGCGCATTCACGCTCGTCGACGCCGTCCAGTCACCCGGGCAGGTCCCGCTCGACGTGTCGGCGTGGGGCGCGGACGCCGTCGCCGCCGCGGGCCACAAGTGGACGCTCGGCCCGTGGGGCGCCGGCTTCCTCTACGTCGACCGCGACGCGGCCGCCGGCCTGGCGCCGCGCGCCGTCGGCTACCGCGGCGTCGAGGACCCCGACGCCGACGAGATCGAGTACAAGACGGGCGCGCCGCGGCTGGAGGTCGGGACGACGACCGCGGCCGCCCACGTCGGCCTCGCCGAGGCGCTCGACGCGGTCGACGCGGTGGGCGTCGACGCGATCGAGTCCCGGATCGAGGCGCTCACCGACCGGTTCAAGGAAGGGATTCCGGAGGACCGACTCCTGAGCCCCCGCGAGTTCGAGAGCGGGCTCGTCACGGTCGACATCGACGACCCCGAGGCGACCGTCGAGCGCCTCGGGGAGCGGGGGATCGTCGTCCGCTCGCTGCCGCACCCGGAGGCGGTCCGCGCCTCGATCCACGCCGTCTCGACCGAGGCCGAGGTCGACCGGCTGGTCGACGCGCTCGCCGAGGAGTGGTGAGCGCGGAGACGGTCTCGCCCCGCCGCGGTCCTCGTCGACCGGACCCGTTTTGACGCTCCCCGCCCGAGACCGCCCATGGGCTTCCACACGTTCGACGTCGACCGGGCGGCGGAGCTGGAGCGTCCCGACCGCTACCGCTGGGTGTCGGCCGAGGAGCTGATCGGCCCGCTCGCGGCCGCGGGCGCCGACGTCGTCGCCGACCTCGGCAGCGGCACGGGGTTTTACACCGACGACCTCGCCCCGCACGTCGAGACCGTGTACGGCGTCGACCTGCAGCCGGAGATGCACGACCGGTACCGGGAGAAAGGCGTGCCGGAGAACGTCGAGCTCGTCGCGAGCGACGTGGCCGACCTCCCGTTCGCGGACGGCGAGCTCGACGGCGCCGTCTCGACGATGACGTACCACGAGTTCGCGAGCGACGCGGCGGTCGCGGAGCTCGCGCGCGTCGTCCGGTCCGGCGGCCCGCTCGTCACCTTCGACTGGACCGCCGACGGCGACGGCGCGCAGGGGCCCCCGACCGACGAGCGGTTCGCCGCCGACGACGCGGTCGCGGCGCTGGAGGCGGCCGGGTTCGAGGTCGACTCCGCGTCGACGCGCACGGAGACGTTCGCGGTCGTCGCCCGCGCGCCGTAGGGGCGGAGTCGGTCTCGCGAGGCCCGTCCTTCCTCCCGCTCGCGCTTCGCTCTTCTCGTCTCCTCCGGTTCTCGCGACATCACCCGTTTCGAGGTCGCTCTCGAACGTCCGTGAAGAAATACCGTTAGGTGCGTCCGGCCCGTAGGAGGAGGCATGTCCGTCCGCTCTCGATCGGTCGCCGCCGCCGCGCTCGCCCTGCTCGCGACGCTCGTCGCGCGACCGGTCGCGGCCCACGTCGACTACGTCACCGAGGGCTCCGGCGATCCGCTCGACGCGGTCGCGTTCACCGCCGAGGTGCTCTCCGACCCGTTCAACGCGGCGCTGTTCGCGGGGTCCGGCCTCCTCGCGGTCGCCGGGCTCGCCGCCTACCTGTGGGTGCGCCCGACGATCGTCGACGTCGTGGTCCTCCGCGAGAAGCTCGCCGGCTACGGCGACCTCGTCCCGTGGATGCTGCGGCTCGCCGTCGGACTCCCCCTCGTCGGCGCCGGCTTCCAGGGGTACCTGTTCGCGCCGACGCTCTCGTTCGATCCCGGGGCGAGCCCGCTCCTCCGGGTGCTGTTCATCGGGCTCGGCTTCTGTCTCCTCTTCGGACTCGCGACGCGGATCGTCTCGGCGGTCGGGCTGCTGACGTACGCGTGGGTGTTCCTCGCCGTCGACTCCCTCGTCGTCCTGGCGGTGGAGTACGTCCCGATACTCGTCGCGCTGGCGATCCTCGGCGGCGGGCGGCCGAGCGCCGACGACATGCTGCTGGAGGTCGCGAGCACGCCGGGGTCGTACTACGGCCGGATCGACCCCGTCCACCACCTGAAGGCGTTCCTCGACGGGTCGGCCGCGCCACTGCGGCGGTACGTCCCGACGGTGCTCCGGGTCGGGATGGGCGTCTCGTTCGTCTACCTCGGGCTGATCCAGAAGCTCGCGGACCCGGGCAGCGCGCTACAGGTCGTCGAGAAGTACGACCTCACGTCGGTCGTCCCCGTCGACCCCGGGCTGTGGGTCGTCGGCGCCGGCGTGACCGAGATCGCGGTGGGGCTGGCGCTGATCTTCGGCTTCTTCACCCGGGGCGCGGCCGCGCTCTCGTTCGTGCTGTTCACGACGACGCTGTTCGGGCTCCCGGACGACCCCGTGCTCGCGCACGTCGCGCTGTTCGGCATGGCCTCCGCCGTCTTCACGCTCGGCTCCGGGCCGCTCGCGTTCGACCGGTGGGTGGGGCGGCCCGCCCTCGACGACGACGAGTCGGTCATCCCTGCAGACTGAGGGCGGGGACAGGAGCGCCGCCCGCTCGTCGACGGCTGCGCCCGGCCGCACCGGTCGGTTTTATGCCTCGCTCGCCCGCGTGGTGGGGTATGCACGTGGACCTCGGCAACGCGTTGGAGACGACGCCCGGACTCACCCGCGAGACGTTAGAGCGGCTCGACGAGCGCGTGGCGAACGCGCACGGTCGGATCACCGCGGGGATGGCCGGCGACGAGTTCGGCTACGCCGCGCTGAACCTCCCGGAGACGGCCGACCCGGACGCGATCCGCGCGGCGATCGACCGCTTCGACCGCCCGGAGGCGGTCCTGACGGTCGGGATCGGCGGGAGCGCGCTCGGCGCGGCGACGATCGCGAACGCCTTGGAGAGCGACGTGGACGCTCACTTCCTCGACAACGTCGACCCGGACGAGACCCGGGCGCTGCTCGATCGCCTCCCGCTCGCCGACACCGTCGTCAACGTCGTCTCGAAGTCCGGAACGACCGCCGAGACGCTCGCGAACTTCCTCGTCGTGCGCGAGGCGATGGACGACGCCGGCGTCGACTGGACCGAACGCACCCTCGTGACGACCGGCGAAGAGGGGAACCTCCGGGCGCTCGCCGACGCCCACGACCTCCCCGCGCTCGACGTGCCGGACGGGGTGCCGGGGCGCTTCTCCGCGCTCTCGACGGTCGGGCTCGCGGTGCCGGCATTGCAGGGCCACGACATCGAGGCGGTGCTGGCGGGCGGGCGCGACGGGATGGAGAGCCTATCTGGGTCGCTGTTCGAGACGCCGGCGTACGCCTACGGCGCGGCGACGTACGCGCTCGCGGAGCGCGGCGCGCTCACGAACGCCGTGATGCCGTACGCGGAGTCGCTGGAGACGTTCGCCGAGTGGTTCGCGCAGCTCTGGGCCGAGAGCCTCGGGAAGGACGGGCTCGGCCAGACCCCGGCGCGGGCGCTCGGCGCGACCGACCAGCACTCCCAGCTCCAGCTCTACCGCGCCGGGCCGCCGGACAAGCTCGTCTCGCTGATCCGGCCGACCGAGCGCGCCGAGGCGCCGATTCCGGAGACCGATCTCAACGGGCTCGCCTACCTCGGCGGCTCGTCGCTCGGGGAGCTGCTGGACGCCGAGTTCGAGGCGACCGAGGCGAGCCTCGCGGCCGTCGACGTGCCGAACCTGCGCGTCGAGGTCGACCGCGTCGACGAGCGGTGCCTCGGCGAACTCCTCTACGAGATGGAGGCCGCCTGCGTGCTGTACGGCGAGCTCGCGGGCGTCTCGACGTTCACGCAGCCCGCCGTCGAGTGGGGGAAGAAGGCGGCGCGGGGGCTGCTCGGCGGCGGCGACTTCGCGGAGGCCGACGCCGTGGCCGACAAGCGCGAGCTGCGCGTCGACGGCTCCTGAGGTCGGGTCCGTCGGTCAGCCGCGCGTCGGTCGCGAGTCCGTCGCCTTCCGGTGCCGATAAACGCCCGCGAGCCGTACGGCCGCCAATGAGCGAGTCGCTGTCCGAGCCGGCGAACCGGATCCTCCGCGTTCTGAGCGCGGCGTTCGCGGTCCTGCTCGCGGTCGTCGTCGCCGGCGCGGTGACGACGCCCGTCTCCGAGTTCGCGGTCTCGCTCGGGCTCGTAGGCGAGGGGACGACCGGGCTGCAGGTGCTCCGGACGCTGCTACAGTTCGCCGGGTTCCTCGCCGCGGTCGCGGGATATCTCGCGATCACCGACCAGTGGGGGCTCGTCGGGCTCTCCCGGCCGACGCGTCGGGACGCCGGGCTCGTCGTCGCCGGCGGGGCGGTCCTATTCGCGTTCCAGTACGGCGCGCTGTTCGTGCTCGGCGAAATTGGGCTCACGACCGGCCAGAACCAGGCGGTCGTGCCAGACGGCGACCCGGTGACGTACTACCTCGTCATGGTCGCGGTCTCGCTGCTCGTCGTCGGCCCGGTCGAGGAGGCGCTGTTCCGCGGGGTCGTGCAGGGCGGACTCCGGCGCGCGTTCGACGCGGTCCCGTCGATCCTGCTCGCGAGCCTCGCGTTCGGGCTGATCCACCTGCCCTCGGTCTCCGGGACGGCCGGCCAGCAGTGGGCCTACGTCGCCGTCGTCGTCGTGCTCGGCGCGGTGCTCGGCTACCTGTACGAGCGCACCGGGAACGTGATCGTTCCCGGGCTGGCGCACGGCGTTTATAATGCTGTCATCTACGTGGTGCTGCTCACGCAATCAATGTGAGACTCGGACGTGATTGACGCTGGCGAGAACGTTCGCGAAGCCAAAGCCGCTCACTTATAAACAGTTGGCTCTGTTGAAATACTTAATAACTGATAGAATCGACGTGAGAGATACAGAGCCGGTATGCAGCACCGGATCGTAATCCGATACTGACCCATAATCCCGGTTGGATTTCTTGATAGATTCTGCCCTAAGTAATTTCAAAGACGCGGGAGAGTAGCGACTCGATCAACTAATGAGAGTAATGTCCTGGAATGTTCAAGGTGAGATTGGGATTAGCGACACGCGAATGCAACGACAACTCAGGTTTCTCGAAGCACACGCGTCAGATATTGATATTCTCCTGCTTCAGGCGGTAAACTATGAGCGGACGGGGGACGATGACTGGGGGGGTCAGCTCGGAACGCTCTGTGACTATCTGGCAGAACACAACTATTCAATCGTCCACACGGGAGATTGGGCGGAGGAACTCGCAACATCGAATGTCCAGCCACACACCGACATCGTGGGGGCGCACAACCGCTGTAATCTCATTGCCAGTCGGTGGCCCATCGAGCGTCGCCCGCTGACTCTCCGGAATCAGGGTAATCGAAAACCTCGCAGTCTCAATTACTACTATTCACACTTCCCGGAGAAGATGTTAGTCGCAGAAGTTGATGTTTCGGCGTCTCCTGCGTTCACAACCAATACACTTGAACTCTGGAACGTGGGTATCATCAACGGGGCAAACTGGGGTGAGGAGAAGCTCAATATGCTCGAAACCATCTACGGACGGATTTATCTCCAGACCTCGAAAACCGATATTCCAGTCCTCTTGGGGGGCGATTTCAACGCACCGAAACGCGAAGAAGCCGATGGATCGATTGTTCCGCATGGTGAGAATGCTAGTCAGTACACGGCCTACCCGGACTATGGGGATCCACATCACCTTCGAGACTCTGCTGGCGACGTGGGCGAATTGGAGTTCAAGCAGCGGTGGCAACTTGCAGAAGCCCGCATGTTTGATCCAGACATAGGCGACTGGGGGCTGGAAGATGTCTACTGGGCTGCCGAAGAGAGTGTAAAGACATCGAGTGTAGAGGACTACACGCACATTCTCCCGAACGGAACCCCTGCACGGAAACGGTTAGATCACGTGCTCGTTTCACAGCAGTTCGATGTGGAGACGTGTACACTCTGGAACGGTGAGTTAGAGTCCCCAAACGCTCTGCACGCCAGCGATCATGCAGCAGTAGTAACGAGGCTCCGAACCGAGTGATAGACACCCGGTATCGTACGATTCAGTCGGAAGATTCCTGACCCGTTCATCGTAATCGACCAGCGCCCTACATTCAGCACAATTCAACGGTACGCCCAATCAGCCAGCATGAGAATGCCTGCGAGTGTCTAATCACAAGCAACCCGGAACTGAATGGGCTGACCGGCATCGGCAAGCACTCACGACTCGACATACTCACGAAGATGTCCTTACTGACCGCCAGTTCGAACTCCTGTTAGAAGCATGTACAGCCCTTCCAGCACCACACGATTTTGAAGCGCGATTCATCTGTCTCATCGCAGGCCGACTCGGACTTCGTGCTGGGGAAATTGCACACTTCCAGACTGCGTGGATAAACTGGAACCGCCGTACGATTCGTATCCCACAACATGAACCGTGCCAGTGTGGTTACTGCCGGCGTCAGGCCCACAGGAAACGACCCACAACGATGATCTATCATTTACTGATGCCCTGTGGTCTCGATGGTATCCGAAGACTGTCGCCTCGGCGCGGCTCATTCCGTTTGATCTCTCGCTTCGAGTGGAGCTATGTGTCGAACGTTTCGCTAGCCGGTATGATTCGTTTCCCTGCTCGCGGTCAACAATCAACAGGCGGGTACAGGCCGCGGCCGACGAAGCCGATCTTTCAGGACGTGTCTATCTACACTGTTTACGTGCGACTGCCGCCAGCTACCACGCCCACAAAGGCGTCGCTCCCGTGCCGCTCCAAGCGCTAATGGGATGGAGCGATATGGCGACTGCGCAAAAATACATCCGTATCTCGGGAACAGCAACGGCTGATGCACTACGTCGTGTCCATCACGGGTGGGATCTTCTCAAACCTCGTTCAGTAGCGACGTGACCGATACAGAGCGTGTATGCAGCACGGGAAGACAGGCGATTTCAATCGGCCTTTCGCGACACAGACGGCTCCTGAATATAGAGAATTTATTCAGTACTGAACTCCACACCGCTGATTTCGAACCGTGCTCCGCCCTCGTCGCTTTCGGTGACGTTGATGTCCCATCCATGTGACATGGTAATCTGTTTGACGCTCGCTAAACCGACGCCGTCTCCGCTACTATCTATGGAATATCCAGGCTTGAACACCTTATCGCGGACATTCTCTGGGACTCCGTGCCCGTCGTCATCGATGAAAAATCCGTCGTCGGTTCTTCCGACTCGAACCGTGACAGCGCCGTCTGTGTGGTTGACAGCGTTCGAGAAGAGGTTCTCGAACAATCGTTGTAGTGCATCGGGATCGGCGTCGACAACGAAGTCATCACAGACCTCAAGTGAAACGTCGTCAGTGGCGGAAACTGTATTCCAGGCGTCGTCAGCGAGCGGCTCGATACTAACTGATTCCATCCCGTTGACAACCTCTCCAGTCCGGAGTACCTCAACCAGGCTCTCCCGTAGCTCATCGGCGCGCTCAATGGCGTCCAACGCTTGTTCTATCTGTTCAGTGTCGCCGGTCTTGATTGCGAGTTCGGCCCGACCACTGGCCGTCGCCAGTGGTGTCTGTAGATCGTGAGAGATTGCACTCGCCAGTTCGTCGAATCGTTCGTTCTGCCGCTGCAGGCGTCGTTCCCGTTCTTTTTGTTCGGTGATGTCGTTGGCGACGCCGAATAGGGCCACAGGCTTCTCCGGATCGATTTTGTTTCCAATGTCATAGACAGGAGTTTTTGAGGTGAGAAACGTCCGCTCTTCGCCGTCGATGAGTATCAGCTCTTCTTCGTTGACCGGGTCGCCGGTTTCGATCACTTTCTGATCGTTCTTTTGGACGTCCGCCGCCATCTCCGCGTGAAACAGGTCGGTATCAGTCCGTCCTCGCACCTCGGTATTCTCTAGTCCAAACAGTTCTCTCCATCCTTTGTTCACCAGTAGGTACTCCCCATCGCGATTTTTCATGAACAGCGGGGCAGTCGTGTTCTCCAGAATCGCCTCCAGTCGCCTCTTCCGAACGACCTGTTCGGTGACATCCGTGAGGGCGAATATTACGTTCTCTACGGCACCGTCGTCGTCCGTCAGCGGTGCTCCGTTTACCAAGAGTATCTTGCGCGTTCCGTCCGGCCATTCGATGATGTGGCGAACGTCGTAGAGGGGAGTGCCGGTATCGGCCACCCGCCGGAACGGGAGTTCCCCGTCCGGGATGGGATTCCCGTCCAGGTCTTTAATTTTCCAGTCCGGATCATTGTACGCTCTGTCGGTCACGTCGTCGGGTTCCAGTCCGAGCACTTCCTCCGCGCGGTCGTTGGCGAAGACGAACTTACCGGACGGGTTGAGCTGGACGACACACGCAGGCACCGTCTTGAGGATGTGCTCAAGTCGACGCCGCCGCTGCTCGCTCCTGCGTTTCTCCTCTTTTCGGTCTGTGATGTCCTGGAACTGAGAGAAAATGGCGACGACCTCGCCGGACTCGTCGGTTACGACTCGGTTGTGCCACTCGCAGACGATGTGTTCGCCGTCTTCACGGACGTTTTCATTGATACTGTGGTATCCACCCCGGTCCTCGAGGAGTGCTGAGACCACTTCTCTCACGGCTTCGCCATCGGCTTTCGGAACGATCGCCTCCCACGAGCGCCCGATGAGCTCGTCGGCTTCGTACCCGAGAATGTCTTCCGCCGCCTCGTTCACCCGTGCGATCTGGAAGTTTTCGTCCCACTTGATGACGCCGAGCGGGGACTGCTCGAAAAACAAGTTGAGACGCTTTTCCCTCTCGGCGAGTTCGACCTGTGCGCGGTATTTTTCAACGGCGTTTATAATTCGGTTTGCCAGTACAGCATACTGACCGGTCCCGCTTTGCTTCTGAAGATACTCTGTAACACCCGCCGAGATTGCATCGCTGGCAATCTCTTCGCTTCCTTTGCCAGTGTAGAGAATAAACGGGAGATCCGGGTCCTCTTCGCGGACCGCTTCAAGAAAGTCGATTCCATTCTGCCCGGGCATATCGTAATCGGAGACAATGCAGTCGTATTCTTCATCCGCAAGTCGGTCCAGACCGTCGCTGGCACACGTCACCGTCTTAATGTCAAATCGGTCGTCTTCACGCTTGAGCATATCAGCGGTCAACTCTGCAAACTTTCCTTCATCATCAACATGTATAATACGAATTGCTCCCCGACCGCTCATAGGTAGGAAGATACATTCACCAGTATAAAAGATTGTCCGGTAAAAAGATGAGGAGTAAACGTGGACGGCGGAATAAATATGTCTAGCTCCCCTACGAGATACGCGCTCTGTATTCAGCACGTCTCCAAGAACATATCACTAATTGAGAATTTCAACAGAGTTATTTAACGATGATGTGTCTGACGAAGAGGATTTCAATAGAGCCAAATAGCTGAGAACGGGACGCAGACGGACGCTCCCAAGGCCCCAGCCGCGAGGCGGCCTCGGAAGCACGCGCCGACCGCGTTTGCGGAGGGAGACGGGAGGCGTTAGAACTGGGCCTTCCCCCACCGCAGGTCGTCGTACGTCGCCTGCTGGTCGCTGTCGAACCGCTCCTCGAACTTCCGGCGGAGCGCGGCCTTCTCCGTGGCGTCGATCCGCGCCAGCTCGTCGGCCTTCGCGACGGCCTCCGGCGGTCCCCGCGTCGTCGCCACCTCGGCGAGGACCTGCCGGGTGAGCCGGTCGCGGGTCTCGGCGTCGCGGGTGAACGCGTACGGCGCCTCCAGCTTGTACGTCACGTCGGTCCGCGGGTCGTAGACGACCGTGAACGTGGGCTCGTACAGTTCGGGGTCGAGCTCCCGGTCGATCCCGAGCGCGTCGCCGTCGGCGGCCATCGTCGCGTCGGCGCCCCCGCGGCTGTGGAACCACGTGGTGAACGTGAGCGCGTCGTCGAGGCGGTCGCCGCGACGGCTCGCACCCCCTCGACCGAACCCCTCGTCGGTCGGTCGCTCGGGGTCCTCCCGCCGCTCCAGCAGCCGCGTGAACAGCGCGGTGTCGTCGGGCCACGGCGGCTCGACGCCCTTCCGCGCCAGCGCCCGGACGATCGCCCCGCTGGAGGGGTTCTTCACGAAGCCGGCGAGGGGCACGTCGCGCTCGACGAACCGCTCGACGAGCCGGACGTACTTCTCGACCACGGCGCGGGGCTTCGCCTCGCGGGCGAGCGCGCCGAGCTCGGGGTTGCGGTCGTCCCACGTGAACAGCTCCTTCGGGTAGATCGGACCGTCGAGGACGAGCAGGTCGTCGACCTCGTCGGCGTGGTCGAGCGCGTGGGTCCCCTCGGCGAGGTAGAGGGCGAGCGCGTGGACGACCCCCTCCGCGTACCGGTTCACCCGCGGCGCGTGGAGCACGCGCTGGCGGGTGTGGCCCTCGTCGCGCTCGGTCCAGTCGCCGTCGAAGTCGGCGGTGGAGTCGCCGGCGTGGACGGTCGCGACGATGGTGCGCTCGCGGTGCAGGTCCAGGTCCGTCGGCTCGCTCGCCATCGCGGCGTGGGCCACGTCGACGACGAGCCCGTTCTTGAACGTGGTCGGGTTGATCGTGCCGGAGTCGAGCCCGTGGACCGTCTCGAACGGGCGCTCGGCGAGGGCGGCGTCGTCGATGGGGGCCAGCCGGCGCTCGTGGTCGCCGACGGGCTCGACGACGACCCGACCGTCGCGGCGAAGCTCGGGGAGCCAGTCGCGCCACACCCGCTCCGCGAGGTCGTCGTGGTCGGTCGTGTCCACGTCGCTCGCGATCCCGTACGCGAGCCGCGCGATGTTCTCGACGTGGATCGGATCGAGCGTCACGACCGTAGTGCGGTCCGACCGGTCTTAAACCCGTTCCGCCCGAGGCGGCGCGGCGTCGGCGGAGCGGACTCAAAAGACCGGGGCGAGACGGTCGGATCCGCCGACCGCGGTTCCGCCGTCTATCGGCGAGAGAACGGCTCTACAAGTATCAGACGAGATATTCGGGGGAGAACCTTCTTTGCCGGAATCGGTGGATGTGGGCCCATGGCAGAGTCAGGGCTCACGTCGGAGACGACGACCGGCCGACCGGAGGGGATCGGGGGGAAGCTGCGCGAGGTCGTCCGGTACATCCCGGACGGCACGTCGATGCCGGAGGAGATGTGGAGCGGCCGTCACCGGAACATCCTCCTCTTGATCGTGGCGCAGGTGCCGTTTCTGATCGCGCTCGGGCTGTACGAGGGGACCGAGTCGTTCACCGGCGCGCGGATCCCCGCGGCGCCGATGTGGATGCTCGGCGGGTTCACCGCCCTCATCCTCGGCACGGCGGCGCTGGCGAACTGGTCGCGGCTCGGCCGCCGCCAGCGGACGGTGCTCACGGCGTTCAGCCTCATGACCGTCTCGATGGCGCTGGTGAAGCTGTCGGGCGGCTACATCGAGGCGCACTTCAGCTTCTTCGTGTTCGTCGCGGTGCTCGCGCTGTACGAGGACTGGCTCCCGTTCGCGGTCGGCGTCGGGTACGTCGCGGTCGGCCACGGCGCGTTCAGCCTGATCGACGCGAGCCTCGTCTACAACCACGCGGCGGCGATCGAGAACCCTATCGTCTGGGGCGGCATTCACGCGTTCTTCGTCCTGGGGCTCGTGGGCGCGCTGATCGCCAACTGGTACTCGATCGAGAAGTCGCGGGAGGAGGCGCAGCGCCAGCTCGACCTCGTCGCCGAGCAGAAGGCGGAGATCCAAGACGTCGAGGAGGCGAAGGCCGAGGTCGAGAAGCGCCGCGAGGAGGTCGAGTGGCTGAACCAGCACTTAGAGACGAAGGCCGACGACTACAGCGCGACGATGGACCGCGCGGCCGACGGCGACCTCACGGTCCGGCTCGACGCCGACAGCGAGAGCGAGGCGATGGCGCAGATCGGCGCCGCGTTCAACGAGATGATGGACGACATCGAGGCGACGATGCGGGATGTCCAGTCGTTCGCGGGCGAGGTGTCCGCGGCCAGCGAGAAGACGGTCGAGGGCGTCGACACCGCGGAGGCGCGCAGCGAGGACGTGAGCCGGTCTATCGAGGAGATCGCCGAGGGCGCGGACGACCAGCGCGAGATGCTCGAACAGGTCTCCGGCGAGATGAACAACCTCTCGGCGACGATCGAGGAGGTCGCCTCCTCGACGGAGACCGTCGCGGACGCGGCCCAGGAGACGGCGTCGATCGCCGACGAGGGACAGGACACCGCGGGCGAGGCGATAGAGAGCGTACAGGAGTCCCGCGACTCGATCGGCGAGACGGCGGAGAAGGTCAGGGTCCTCGACGAGCGGATGGAGGACATCGGCGAGATCGTCGACCTCATCGGCGACATCGCCGAGCAGACGAACCTGCTCGCGTTGAACGCCAATATTGAGGCCGCGCGGGCGGGCGGCGGTGGCGGCGGGAGCGACGGGTTCGCGGTCGTCGCCGACGAGGTGAAACAGCTGGCCGAGGAGACCCAGGAGGCGGCCCAGGAGATCGAGGAGCTCATCGCCGGCACGCAGGCGCAGACGCAGGCGACCGTCGAGGAGGTCCGGACCGCCGAGGAGCACATGGAGGAAGGCGCCGAGGCCGTCAGGGACGCCGCCGACGCGTTCGCCGAGGTGGCCGACAACGCCGGGGAGACCGACGACGGGATCCGCGAGATCAGCAAGGCGACCGACGACCAGGCCGCGAGCACGGAGGAGACGGTGTCGATGGTCGAGGAGGTGGCGGGGATCAGCAAGTCGACCGCCGACGAGGCCGACGAGGTCAGCGAGGCGGCAGACGAACAGCTCGCCGCGATGTCGCAGGCGACCGACGAGGCCGGCTCGCTCGCCGACCAGGCCGAGCGCCTCCGGGCGCTGCTCCGCAAGTTCGAAGTCGGCGAGGAGTCGCCGGACGACCCGTCGGCGCCGGGCGCGCGTAACGTCGCGATGGGCGACGGCGGGCAGTCGGACTGAGGCGTCGACCGCGGCGGTTCGCGGCTATCCGTTCTACATCGCGTCGACGACGGCTTCGAGCACCGGCAGCGCGCGCTTCACTTCCGCGCCGTCCTCGACGAAGACCAGCGTCCGCGGCGGTCGGACCGCCTTCGGCCTGACGCGGAGCCCCGCCTCGTCGGCCGCGGCGGCGGCGACTCTCGGGAGATCCGCGTCGCCGTCCCCGTCGTCGACGAACTCGATCCGGGCGCGGTCGGGGTGGACGTAGACCTCGGCGACGAGGACGGGGTCGGCGGCTTCGGCGCCCGCACTCGCTCCCTCGGCACCCGTCCCCTCGCCGCCCTCGTCCCCGCGAACGATCCGGTACGCGAGCGCGCCGTCCGGCGTCGGCTCCGCGTCGGGATCGGCGTCGGCGAGCGCGAGATCGCGCAGCCCCCCCTCGTTCCCGGAGACCTCGGAGGCGAGCAGCTGGCCGATCCGGACGCCGTCGGTCAGTCGGTCTTCGACCATCAGGTGTCACCCGCGGCGTCGGTCGCGTCGCTGGCGTCGCCCGACTCTCCCGCGCCGCCGGCGTCGCCCGCCGTTCCACCGTCGGCGGCCGCCGCGAGCTCCTCGCGCACGTCGGCCGCGAGGTGATCGACGGCGGCGCCGTGCTCCTTCGCGACGAGGACCGCGGCCGCCTCGATGGTGACGGCGAGCGCGCGCTGCCGCTCGTTGATCGCGGCGACGGCGCGCTGCTTCTCGACGCCGGCCGCGACGATGGCGTCGAGGGCGGTCTCGAACGTCGACTGCTCGCGGAGGATCGACTCGTCGGGCGTGAACCCCTCGGGAACGAGCACCTCGTCGGGGTCGAACCGCGCGACGAGGTCGCCGTCCTCCTCGGCCACCAGCCCGCGGCCGACGGCGACGTCGACCAGCCGCTTCGCCTGGTCAGGTGAGAACCAGTCGCGGTCGAGCGACAGCGCGACGACGAACTCGCCCTCGCCCAGCCGCTCCTTCGCGCGGTGTTTGAACGGGACGGCGACGGCGACCTCCAGGCTCATGTGCGATCGGCGGGGCGTCGACGGCTGTAAACCTACCGGACCGCGGGGGGCGCGGACCGAGGAAGCGGAGGGGAGAGCGAGGGCGACCGCGCTCAGTCGTCGTTCGGGGGCGCCGTCGCCGCGGCGTCGGCTGCGCCGGCGCCCGCGTCGGTCGGCGTCGCGTGCAGGTCGTAGCCGGTCGCGGCCATGGCGAACAACACGAGCGGCGAGAGGAACGCGAACAGGTAGTAGGGCGCGTACTCCAGCGTCGGCACGCCGGTGACGCCCGCCATGTAGACGGCGCCCGCGTGCCACGGGAACAGCGCGCCGGTCGGCGTCCCGGCGGCCTCGACGGCCCGGGAGAGCTGGTCGGTGTCCATCCCGAACTCCTCGTAGGTGTTCCGGAGCGTGACGCTCGGCAGGACGATGCTCATGTACTGCTGGGCGGTGAGCGCGTTGATGGCGATCGCCGAGACGCCGGTGCCGGCGACGAGCGCGCCCGGCCTCTTCACCGAGGAGGTGAACGCGTGCGCGATCACGGCCAGCACGCCGGTGCGCTCCAGGATCCCGCCGAGCGAGAGCGCCGCGACGACGACCGTGATCGTCCACGCGGAGCCGGTGAGGCCACCGGTCGCGAGCAGCTCGTTCACCAGGTCGGAGCCGGAGTCGGGCGCGGTCCCGTACATGAACGTGTCCCACGCGGCGACGAAGCCGGCGCCCTGCACGAGGACCGTCGTGAGCACGCCGGCGAAGACGCCGGCGACGAGCGTCGGGAGCGGGGCGTGGCCGCGCAGCGCCAGCCCGAAGGTGACGGCGAGCGGGATAAAGGCGAGCAGCGTGATCGCGTACGTTCCGGCAAGCGCGCCCTGGATCTCGGCGATCCGGCCGGCGGGAATCGAGCCGCTGGCGCGGAGTCCGAGCGCGAGGAAGCCGAGCACCGCGAGCCCGAACGCGAGGAGGGTGCCGGTCCGCATCCGGCGGATGTGCGCGTACAGGTCGGTGTTCGCCACCCCGGCGGCGAGGTTCGTCGTGTCCGAGAGCGGCGACTGCTTGTCGCCGGCGTACGCGCCCGAGAGCACGGCCCCGACCGTCATCGGATCCGGGACGCCGAGCCCCGCGCCGATGCCGACGAAGGCGACGCCGAGGGTCCCGACGGTGGTCCACGAGGAGCCGATCGCGAAGGCGACGACCGCGGCGACGACCGCGGCGGCCGGGAGGAACGTCGCGGGCGTGAGCGTCTCCAGCCCGAAGTACATGAGCCCCGGGATCGTCCCGGCGCTCACCCACGTCGCGATGAGTCCGTAGATGGTGAAGATGATGAGCAGCGCCTGGAGCCCCATCACGAGACCGTTGGCGATGCCGTCGAACAGGTCGTCCCAGTCGTAGCCGAGCCAGAGGCCGAAGGCGCCGACGAAGGCGATACTCCAGAGGAGCGGCGCGTGCGGGTCGAGGCCGAGGACGGCCGAGCCGATGCCGAGGAACGCCACGACCGCGAGGACCGGGACTAGCGCCGCCGCCAGGCTCGGGCGGCGGTCCGGGTCGAGGTCCTCGTACGTCGTGGGCGTGAACGAGCGTGCCATGGGCGCTCGTATTCTTTTGAAGCATAAATATAGCTCGAAATATGCGCGAGAAAGATAACGATCGTTCATCGGCGTCGGGAGCGGTTCGCCGGCGAGCGGTCGTCGGCGTCGCCCGCGTCCCTCCGGGAGCGACCGTGCGCCGCCGTGTCGCGCGGATCCCCGAACGGACGGTCTTATACGCGTCGGTGGGCTAGGACCGTCAACATGATATTCGAGGGCCTCCCGACGACCCCCCGCTCGGAGGAGCTCGTCGACAAGGCGTTCTCGCGGGCGGCCCGTGCGGGACGCGCGAAGCGCGGCCACGAGGCGCAGGAGTCGATGCTGCGGACCGCGGGCAACGTGCTCTCGGACAACTTGGAGAACGTCGTCGTCTCGTGGCCGGACTTCGGCTTCGACGTCGACCCGTTCTACTACGAGCTCGCCGACGCCATCGTCGACGTCGACCGCCTCCGGCAGGCGCTCTCGCAGGTGATGTGGGCCAGCCGGCAGATCGAGGACCTCCGCGACGAGTACACGACGAAGGTCCGCAACTCGGACGTCGACACTGCGCGGAAACACCGGAAGCAGGCGTTCGCGCGCATGGCCGACGTGATGGACCAGATCGAGGACGACCTGCGGTACATCGGCGACTCGCGGGACCAGCTGAAGGTCTTGCCAGATATCCGCCCCGACGAGCCCGCCATCGTGATCGCCGGCTACCCGAACGTCGGGAAGTCGTCGTTCGTCAACCGCGTCACCCGCGCCTCGAACGAGATCGCGGAGTACCCGTTCACGACCCGCGGCGTCCAGATCGGCCACTTCGAGCGGGACCACGTTCGGTACCAGATCGTCGACACCCCCGGGCTGCTCGACCGCCCGGAGGACGAGCGCAACGACATCGAGCGGCAGGCGGTCAGCGCCCTCGAACACCTCGCGGACGTCGTCGTCTTCGTGCTCGACCCCTCCGGGGACTGCGGCTACCCGCTCGACGTCCAGCTGGAGCTGCGCGAGGAGGTCCGCGAACTGTTCGGCGACGCGGTCCCGTTCCTCACCGTGGCGAACAAACACGACCGCTTCGAGGCCGTTCAGGCGGAGTCCGTCGACGCGACGATGAGCGTCACCGAGGACGAGAACGTCGAAGCGGTCCTCGACATGGCCGTCGAGGCGGCCGCGTTCGAGCCCGACCTCCCGACGCGCGACGGTAACGAGTAGCCGATCGGTCGTCGCGCCCCGGAAAGGATGGTTTCAAGCGGGCGGTCGCCGAACCGACGCCCATGTACGACGGTCTCAAGGGATTCCGCGACTTCTACCCCGGCGAGCAGTCCGCCCGCCGGGAGGTGACCGACGCGATCGAGGACGCCGCGAGCCGGTACGGCTTCCGCGAGATCGCCACCCCCGCCCTGGAGCGGACGGAGATGTACGTCGACAAGTCCGGCGAGGAGATCGTCGAGGAGCTGTACGCCTTCGACGACAAGGGCGGCCGCGGCGTCTCCATGACGCCCGAACTCACCCCGACCGTCGCCCGGATGGTCGTCGCGAAGGGCCAGGAGCTGTCGAAGCCGATCAAGTGGGTCTCCACCCGGCCGTTCTGGCGCTACGAGCAGGTCCAGCAGGGTCGCTTCCGCGAGTTCTATCAGACGAACATCGACGTGTTCGGCTCCTCGGCGCCCGAGGCCGACGCCGAGGTGCTGGCGGTCGCCGCCGACGCGCTCACCGACCTCGGGCTCACCGGCGACGACTTCGAGTTCCGCGTCTCGCACCGCGACGTCCTCGGCGGGCTCGTCCGGGCGCTCGCCGATGACCCCGACGCGGTCGACGCGAAAGCGGCGATCCGCGCGGTCGACAAGCGCGCGAAGGTCGACGACGGCGAGTACCTCGGGCTCCTCTCGGACGCCGGGCTCGACCGCGCGACCGCCCGCGAGTTCGACGACCTCATCGCGGGCGTCGACGCTCCAGACGACCTCGACGCGGTCGCCGAGGCCGGCGGCGAGGACGTCGAGGCCGCCGTCGAGAACCTCCGGAACGTGCCCGCCGCGGCCGACGACTTCGGTGCGGGCGAGTTCTGCGAGGTGTCGCTGACGACCGCCCGCGGGCTCGACTACTACACCGGCGTCGTCTTCGAGTGCTTCGACTCCACCGGCGAGGTGTCCCGCTCCGTCTTCGGCGGCGGGCGCTACGACGACCTCATCGAGAGCTTCGGCGGCCAGCCCACCCCCGCGGTCGGGGTCGCCCCCGGCCACGCCACGCTCAAGCTCCTCTGTCAGCGCGCCGGCGTCTGGCCCGACGAGGAGCTCTCGACCGACTACTACGTGCTCTCGGTGGGCGACACGCGGAGCGAGGCCGCCGCGCTCGCCCGCGACCTCCGGGCGCTCGGCGACGACGTGGTCGTCGAGGGGGACATCTCCGACCGATCGTTCGGGGCGCAGCTCGGCTACGCCGACTCGATCAACGCGGAGACGGTCGTGGTCGTCGGCGAGCGCGACTTGGAGAACGGCGAGTACACGGTGAAAGACATGGCGAGCGGCGACGAGACGACCGTCCCGGTCGAGGAGTTCCCGCCCGACGAGGGGCTGCCGACGTACAAGGACTTCGAGTAGCCGACCGGACAGGGCGACGCGACGCTCGGGAACGCGGGGCGGCGCGATCCCTGAACGCTTTTGCGTCGCGCGTCGGGACCGTAGGGACGATGATCCCGCTCGCGACCGCCATGCCCCCAAGCGAGATCGCCCTCCGCGTTGCGGCGGGCGTCGCCCTCATCCTGATCAACGCGTACTTCGTGGCGATCGAGTTCGGGCTGACGCGCCTGCGTCAGTACCCCGAATCGGAGATGGACACCCCCGGACTGCGGCGGGCGTGGGAGATGACCGACGACCTGGAGTTCTACCTGACGACCTGTCAGGTGTGGATCTCCGGGACGAGCATCGCGCTCGGTATCGTCGCGGAGCCCGGCCTCGCCGCGCTGTTCGCCCCGGTGTTCGAGAACACGGCGCTCGCGTCCGCCGGCGCCGGTTCGCTGCTGGGCTTCTTCCTCATCAACATGGTCCACCTGACCCACGGCGAGCAGACGCCGACGTACCTCGGCGTCGAGCGCTCGAAGCAGGTCGCCCGGTACGGCGCCCGGCCCCTGTACTGGTTCGCGTGGCTCATCTCGCCGCTGATCAAGGTCGGCGACTGGGTCGCGAAGGCGACGCTCGGACTGTTCGGCGTCGAGATGACCGGCTCGTGGACCGAGGCCGAAGAGGAGGTGTTGGAGACGCGCGCGGAGCTCCGGAACCGCCTCGGGTCGATGATGGAGGACGTCGAGCTCCCCGAGGAGCGCCGGGAGGAGGTGCTCAGCGCGCTCGACGTCGACAGGGTCACGGTCGCGGACGTGATGACGCCTCCCGGCGAGGTCGTCTCGCTGACGACCGAAGCGTCCGTCGAGGCGAACCTCGACCGGATCCGCGACACGCCCCATACCCGCTTCCCGCTCGTCGGCGCCGACCCGACCGATTTCGAGGGGATCGTGTACGCCCCCTCGATCGTGAGCCGCTACGACGAGCTCCGGGAGGGCGACCTGACGTTCGCGGACGTCGCGGCGCCGCCGATGACGATCCCCGCGGACGCGAGCGTCAGCGACGCCTACGACCGGTTTCAAGCCGAATCACAGGAGCTCGCCCTGGTCGTCGAGGACGGCGAGGTCGTCGGGTTGCTCACCGCGACCGACGCCATGGAGGCGGTGATGGGGCAGCTGGAGGACCCGCTGGACGCCGACGAACTGTAACAGACGCGGTGGCGCGCGCCTCCGAACGGCCGCCCCCGGCGGCCGCGAAGGAGCGCGTGCGAGGGAGTCGCGAGAGAGCGGGCGACCGCCGGGAGCCCCGACCGAGCGACGAGGCTGGGGAGGCGTGAGGCGCTGTGCGGTTGCGGTCGGACGGGCTCAAACGGGCAGCCGCGAGGCGGGCGCAGGCGACGGAAGCAGCGTGGCGCTACGTGCCACGAGCAGCCGGCGGCTCCGCCGCCGGCGACACCGTAACGAGGGAGCGAACGAAGTGAGCGACCGAGTGAGGCGCGCAGCGAGCGTGCGCCCGCCTCGCGGCTGGGGCTTTGGAAGTGTTCAGCGTCGATCCAGTACCAGTCACGTATAGCCGAGCTGCCGGGGAGTTCGAAACCGTCCCCTGCCTCCTCTGTCAGTTCTTGTACGCCTCGCGCAGGAATACAAGCGCGCCGCCGAGCATCGCGAGGTTCCCGAAGAACGCGAGCCGCTCGCCGCTCTTGTCGTCCTCATCGGCGTTCCAGAAGTCGTGCATCGTCGCGGTCACGACCGTCAGGAAGGCGACGGCCGCGCCGGTCGCGACCCGCGGCGCCCGCCAGAGCGCGATCCCGATCCCAGAGACGAGCATCATCCCGGAGGCGAACGGGGCCGCGAGGTCGGGCGCCGGCACCCCCGCGGACTCGGCGTACTCGATCGTCTCGTCCATCTCGCGGAAGTCCTCGGAGGCCTGCGCCGCGAGGCCGACCCCGAGCAACACGCGCCCGAGCCGCGAGGGCGCGCCGCGACTCCCCGCCGTCGTTCCGTCGCCGTCCGCCGCCTCGACCGCCTCGGTGTCGTCGCTCATGGATCTACCCACGGTAGCATGACACATAAATCGACGTGCGCGAGGGCCGGGCGCCCTCGGCGCGACGGCAGGGAGCGGACGCCCGGCTATCCCCAGTTCCACCGGGCGTGAAGCCGGCGGACGGAGAGGTCGAGCCAGAAGCCGATGAAGCCGATCACCAGCATGATCGCGGGGATCTCCGCGTAGGAGAACCGGTCGCGGGCGTCGAGGATGAGGTAGCCCAGCCCGGTGTTGACCCCGAGCATCTCCGCGGGGACGAGGATGATCCAGAGGATGCCGATCGAGAGGCGGATCCCCGTGAGCATGTCCGGGATCACCGCGGGGACGACGACCCGGCGGAGCAGGGCGCGCGTGTCGCCGCCAAGCGACTCGCCGACCGTGAGCCAGTCGTCGTCGATGGTCGCGATCCCGTGGGCCGTGTTCAACACGATCGGCCAGAGGCCGGCCATGAACATCACGAACACCGCCGACCGCGTCCCCACGCCGAAGACGATGATGGCGATCGGGAACCACGCCAGCGGCGAGATCATCCGCATGAACTGGAAGAGGACGGTCGTAGCGCGCTCGGCGGCCTTGAAGTAGCCGACGACGATCCCGACCGGGAGCCCGACCGTCAGGCAGAGCGCGAGCGCGACCGCGAACCGGTAGATGCTGACGAACACGTGGTCGTAGAACGCGGGCGAGACCACGAGCTCGGCGAGGACCGCGAACGTCGAAGCCGGCGCGAAGTTGGTGATGATGCCGCTGCCGAACGCCGTCACCGCCCACCAGACGGCGAGGCCGCCGAGGAGCCCGACCGCCGGCAGCAGGCGGCCGCTCTCCCCGACCAGCTCAGAACCGTATCGTCTCCTGTCTCTCGTAGCCATCGTCCTCGGGAACGTCGAACGCCGGCGGGCCGCCGGCCTCTTCTAAGGCTGTGCGAACGGGGTCGTACGCGACGAGGTCGTCGGCGACCTCGGCGGGTCCTAGGTCGTCGAGGAAGGCGTCCTCGCCCTCCACGCGCGTCTCGCGCATGCGACGGATCAGCTCCTCGGTGTACGACGGGTACGGGTACGGGTAGAAGCCGATCCGGTCGATGTCCCAGTCGGCGTTCTGGATCGCGCCCGAGTCGAGGTACGGCTGGTGGTCGTCGTAGTGGGTGAGTGCGCGGTCGATCGGCTCCGGCCCCTGCGGGAGCAGGCCGCTCCCCTCGGAGGAGAGCAGCTGCGCCGCCTCGGACCGGTTCTCGCGGAGGTACTGCTGGGCGTCGACGATCCCGCTCATCACGTCGGTCGTCCACTCAGGCTGGGCCTCAACCAGCTCCTCGCGCATCACGACGACGCAGCAGGCGTGCTCGCGCCAGACGTCGCCGGTGAACCGCAGGATCTTCCCGCCGGCGTCGAGCTCGCCGATCGCGTTGAACGGCTCGGCGACGATGTATCCCTCGATGGAGCCGTTCTCCAGCGCCGCGGGCATGTCCGGCGGGGGCGTGACGACGAGGTTGACCTCGTCGTCGGCCACCTCGTCGGCCGAGGAGTCCGTCCGGGGCGTGAGCCCGGCCTCGCGGAGGCCGAGCTGGAGGATGACGTTGTGGATCGAGTACCAGAACGGGACGGCGACGGTGCCGCCGCCGAGGTCCGACCACTCGTCGATCTCCTGTTGGACCGTCAGCGCGGAGCCGTCCGTGTGGTCCCACGCGACGACCTGCACGTTCGCGTCCAGCTCGTCGCCGTAGCGCATCCACACCGTCATCGGCATCAGGAAGTGGGCGACGTTGACTTCGCCGGAGAGGAACGCCTCCGCGAGGTCCGACCAGCCGCGGAACAGGGTCGGCTCCGCGGCGTCGACGCCGTGGTCGGCGAAGTGGTCGTTGGCGTACCCCGTCAGCAGGGGCGCCGAATCCGTGATCGGGAGGTAGCCGATCTCCGCGGTCGGCGGACCGTTGCCGCCCCCGCTACCGCCGCCGAGACAGCCGGCCGTGGAGCCGACGCCGGCCGCCGCGAGCGACGCCAGGCCGGACTCCTTCATGAACTCGCGTCGGGAGAGCCCGCTCGTGCAGGCCTTCTCCGACGGATTCTGCCACCCGGCGCCGCCGACGAGCTCGCGCGCGCTCTCGGCGACGTCGGGGTCGACGTCGTCGTGGTCCGTGTGATTGTCGTGCGTCATTCGAGTCCCACCGCCTCCAGGCGTTCGAAGACCGCCGCCCGCTCGGAGAGGAACGCCTCGTCGTCCCGCGAACGCGTGTCGCTGTCGATCGGTTCGACGTGTTCGATGCCCGCGGGGACCGGTCCCATGACCGCGACGCGGTCGCCGAGGTACACCGCCTCGTCGATGTCGTGCGTGACGAACACGGCGGTGACGCCGAGCTCGTCGACGATCCGCAACAGCTCGTCCTGCAGCTCCATCTTCGTCAGCTGGTCGAGCGCCGAGAACGGCTCGTCGAGCAGCAGCACCTCGGGCTCGTTCGCGAGCGTCCGCGCGAGCGACGCGCGCTGCGCCATCCCGCCGGAGAGGTCCGCGGTGTCGGCGTCCTCGAAGCCGTCGAGCCCGACCAGTTCGAGCAGCTCGTCGATCAGGTCGGGGTCGGGCTCCTCGCCGCGGAGCCGCGGGCCGATCTCGACGTTCTCGTGCACCGAGAGCCACGGGTAGAGGAGCGGGTCCTGAAAGACGACGCCCCACCGGTAGTCGGGGCCCGTCACGGCCTCGCCGTCGATCTCGACGCGGCCGCCGGTCGGGTCTTCGAGTCCCGCGAGCAGGTGGAGCAGCGTCGTCTTCCCGCAGCCGGACGGCCCGAGGAGACAGCAGACCTCGCCGGGGTCGACCGACAGGTCGAGCCCGTCGAAGACGAGGGTCTCATCGTACCGCTTCGTGAGGTCGCTGGCGACGATCGGCGCCGCGTCGTCGGCGCGGCGGTCCGCGTCGCCGGCGTCGGCGCCGACCGCGGACGCGGCGTCGACGTCGGACCGAGCGTCCGGCTCGTCACCGCCGTCGTCAGTCGCCGCGCGGGACTCGAGCGACATCGGTCAGTCCGCCGTCGCCTCGGGCTCGTCCTCCTCGGACTCGGCCTCGTCGTCCGGGAGCACGCCCTCGTTCTCGACCTCCTCGGCGGTCCCGATGTCGGCGTCGTCCGGGACGAACCCCTTGTCGCGCATCCAGTCCGTGGTCGCGCCGATCCGGTCCTCGTCGGGGGCGCGAACGGGGAGGAACTCGCGGAGCTCGAACTCCTCGCGCAGCCGGTCGAAGTTCACGTCGTCGAAGGCCGCCTTGTCGGCCGCCTCGTCCTCCAGCAGCGCGACGTAGCGGTCGGTGTACCCTTCGAGGTCGTCGTTGATGTCGGCGACCGCGCGGTTCAGCGCCGCGAGGAACCCCTCCAGCTTCTCCGGCTCGGGCTGCTCGCGCGTGGTGATGGCGGCGCGGCACGGCCCGTCGAAGACCTCCTTCAGCTCCTCGTCGTAGCGGCCGAGCGTGACGAACGGCTCCAGCACCGCGATGGAGTCGACCTCGCCCTCCTTCACCGCGTCGAAGCGGTCCTCGGCCTCGCCGACGTGTTCGAGGACGATATCGTCCTCGTCGAACCCCTCGTTCTCCAGCATCTCCCGCATCGAGTAGAAGGAGGTGGCGTACTTGTTGATCCCGACGGAGCGACCGCGCAGGTCGTCGATCGTCTCGGCGTCGTCGTCGGCGTCGACGAAGACGACGCGGTCCCACTCGCTGTAGGAGCCGACGATGTCACGGTCGGTCTCGGAGACCTCCTGGACCGCGTTCCACTCGCAGACGCCGTGGGTGCCGCCGTCCTCGTCCATGTCGTCCCACCAGTCGGCGTCGAAGGCGTTCTCGCCCTCGAAGTCCTGCGTCCCGGGCGCGAAGTACGAGAGGTCGGCGTCGACGCCCTCCTCTTCGAAGTAGCCGTTCTCCTCCGCGACGTCCTGCACGAGTCTCCACGTGAAGTATTCGTGGGAGACATTGAGATCTGACATCGAATGCTCCTTAGTTTTATTGTAAGGTATAACTCCGGAAACCGACAAGGATGAGCGGTGCAACCGCCTTCGCGCAAATATTGCGAGAGCCGAACGTATTCGGTCGTCTCGCCGGCGGGAAACCGGTCGCTGATCGGCGTAAACGACCCGCTATCGGCGGATCCTCGATGTGTCGTGTGAACTGTTCGCACCAGTAGAACGAGCAATATTTGTGCCTTTCTCCGTCGCGTCTCCGGTCCGGCCGCCTCAGCCTCGCTCGATGCGGTTCAGCAGGGTCGCCGTCGCGTCGGCGTCGAACGCCATGGGGCGGCGCCACCACGGCCCCTTCCCCGAGTCGCTGGAGAGCGCGGTGACGAGGCGGTTCGCGTCCGCGCCCGCCTCGGGGGCGCTCAGGGGAACGACGCGGTCGAAGGGCCCGGACGCCACCGGGTCGCCGGCGACGACGACCCGCGCGTCGAACGGGTCGCGTTTCAGGTGGGCGTTCGTCGGCGCGACCGCGGCCGCCGCGTCGCGGTCGACGGCGCGGGGGTCGCCCCCGCTGCCGGACGCGTCGCCGCCCGTCTCGGAGCGGTCGCCGACCGCGAGCGTCCGCTCGACGCGGATCCCCGCGAAGAGGTACGCCCCCCAGTCGGGCGCGAGGTCGTCGTCGGGGTCGGGCGCGTCGCGCTCGGCTCCGCCTCCGGTGGGCCCCTCCCCCGGCCCGGCCCAGCCGTGCGGGCGCAGCGACAGCGTCGCGTAGAAGAACAGCCAGTCGCCCGGTCCGAGGCCGGCGATCCGCCCGGCCTTCACGCCGTGGGGGTCGCCGTAGGTCGCGCGGTCGCGGCCGTGGACGCCCGGGAGTTCCGGGTCGAGGTGGACCGGAGTCTCACGCAGGTCTGCGGGTATCTCAAAGGGGAGGTCGAGGTCGCCGTACGTCGGGAGCGGCTCGTCGACCGGGAACCGCCCGGGCGGGAGCGTCGCCGCCGACTCGGGGATCGGCACGTACGCGAACGAGCCGTCGGGATAGACGGGGCCGCGGAAGCCGGGCTGGTTCGTATTGGCGGCGACGTTGACGGCGACGGCGCGGGGGTCGGCCATTAAAAATGAGGACTCCGGACGGGTCAGTCCGCCGCGGCGGCGGGCGCGTCGTGGTCGATCTCGGTGCCGAGCAGGTCGAGGAACTGCGCGATCCACTCGGGGTGATCGGGCCACGCCTGGCCGGTGACGAGATTCCCGTCGGTCGTCACGCCGTCGACCCACGAGCAGCCGGCGGCCTCGACCTCGGGCCTGACCGCGGGGTAGGCGGTGATCTCGTAGCCGTCGAGCACGCCGGCGGCCGCGAGGATCTGGGGGCCGTGGCAGATCGACGCGACGGGCTTGTCGGCCTCGAAGAAGTGGCGCACCGCGTCGAGCACCGCGTCATACCCGCGGAGGTACTCCGGCGCGCGCCCGCCGGGAACGACCAGCGCGTCGTAGTCGGCCGGGTCGACGTCGTCGAACCCGTGGGTGAGCGCGAAGTCGTGGCCGCGGCTCTCCAGGTAGGTCTGATCGCCGCGGAAGTCGTGGATCGCGGTCTTAACCGTCTCTCCGTCCTCTTTCTCCGGGCAGACGGCGTGGACCTCGTGGCCGACCGCCTGTAGCGCCTGGAACGGGACCATGATCTCGTAGTCCTCCCCGAAGTCGCCGACGATCATCAGGATCCGTTGTCCTGTCATGTTTGCAACACCACGCGGCCGTACGCGCCGCTGACAAATAACGCTATTGGCAGGTGGTAACACACGGCGCCATCTCCCCGGCGTCGCGGTCAGCCGAGCAGGTCGATACCGGTGACCTCGAACCGCGCGCCGCCGCCCGGCGCGTCGGTGGCGACGATGTCCCAGCCGTGCGCGTTGACGATCGTCCGGACGACCGAGAGCCCGTACCCGTGGCCGCCCTCCCTCGTGGTGAACCCGTGATCGAAGACCTCCTCCCTGCGGTCGGCCGGGATTCCGGGACCGTTATCCCCCAGGAAAAAGCCGGTGTCGAGCGGGCCGACCTGAACCGTCACGTCGTCGCCGCCGTGGTCCACGGCGTTCTGAAAGAGGTTCACGAACAGCTCGCGGAGCCGGTCGGAATCCCCGCTCACCGGTCGGACGTCCTCGTAGCGAAGGGTCGCGTCGACGTTCAGATCCCGCCAAGCCGCGTCGGCGACGTCGCCGATGTCGGTCGGCTCCGGGTCCGTGACGACGTCTCCCTGTCGGGCCACCCGAAGCAGGTCCTCGACGAGCCGCGCCATCCTGTCGGTCGTCTCGTCGATCCGATCGAGGTGCGTCTCGTCGCCGGTGTCCTCGTACAGCGTGAGGCTCCCCTCGATGAGGTTCAGGGGGTTCCTGAGGTCGTGCGCGAGGATGTCGGTGAACTCCTTGAGCCGGTCGTTCTGGCGCTCTAACATCCGCTCGTACTCCTTTTTCGCCGTCGTGTCTCGACAGACCGCCGCGTACCCGCGAAACGCGTCGTCCCGCAGCGGCGACAGCGTCAGGGTTCCCCAGAAGACGGACCCGTCCGCGCGCCGGTGCCAGTGTTCGAACTCGGTCGGATCGGTCTGCGGCTCCGCGAAGAACTCCGCGGGGAGCGAGTCGGGCTCCGCGCCGTCCTCGTCGTCGGCGACCAGCAGCCGCACGTGTCGGCCGCGGACCGCCGCCGCCTCGTGGCCGTAGAGCGCGGTCGCCGGGGCGGGCCACGTGGCGATGGTGCCGTCCGCGTCGAGCATGAAGATCGCGTGCGTCGAGACGCCCTCGACGAGCCGGCGATCGACGTCGTCTCCCGATCCGGACCGGTCGGTGCGGGAGTCGGAGCAATTGGGAGCGTCCGCCATGCGAACACCCTCGTCCCCGACCGCCAATCCGTTTCGGATGGTGTGTCATGGTAGTTATCAGCTCGTCGGTGAGTCACCTCTGAGGGGTCAGTCCGCCAGCTCCACGACCATGACCTCCACGTCCGCGTCCGTTCCGTTGTTCCGGTACTCCCACGTTCCGCGGGGGTCGACGCCGTTCTCGAGGGCGGTGCGAATCACCCGACCGAGGGCGATCTCGAACTCCGCCGTGCTCGATAGCTCGTCGTCGGCTGTGTCATCGGTTGTCATGGTGAAGCGTGTACTCGACTGCGAGACGGCGTCGTCGCGGAGGGGAACGCGCCCCCGCACGAACGGATCGCAGTCGCTTTTCTACGGTATCTGATATGTACCGTGAACGGATAACACCACCGAAACGCATGGTACACCAGGGTTGCCATCGCTCGGAGAGACGGCCGCTACCGAGCTTTTAACGCGGTTGCACCGAAACGGACACGTATCGAATGAGTGTCATCGTCGAGATAACTATTCCGTCCGCGGCGTTCGAGCTGGGACGGATCCTCCGGGTCGAAGGGGGCACCCGGATCACGCTCGAAACGATGGTGCCGCTGGGGGGAAGGCCGACCCCGTTCGTCCGGGTCCGGAACGACCAGCGGGAGACGTTCGAGCGATCGGTCCGCGAGCACTCGGCGGTCAACGAGATCACGCTCGTCAACACCCACGGGGACGAGACGCTGTACGCGCTGGACTGGGAGCCGTCCGAGAAGTCGCTGCTGCGGGCGATCCTCAACCTGGACGCAGTGCTGTTGGACGCGACCGGCACCGCCGACACGTGGGCGCTCGAACTCAGGTTCCCGTCCCACGACGCACTCTCGGCGTTTCAGGACCACTACATCGACGAGGACATTCAGGTGTCGATCGAGCGCATCTACAACCCCACGAAGCCCGACGCCGGCCCCTGGTACGGGCTGACGCCCCCGCAGCGCGAGACGCTCGCGCACGCCGTCGAGTCCGGGTACTACTCGCTGCCGCGGGAGATGTCCACGAAGGAGCTCGCGGACGGGTTCGATATCTCCGATCAGGCCGTCACCGAACGTCTCCGGCGCGGTATCGCCACTCTGGTTTCGAACACGCTGTTGATCGGTGACACAGAGGAGTAGCCGGGGGCGCGCCCCCTCCCGCGAGCCGGCGGTTTAGTTCGGCGGCCGGAGGTCCCGCCCGAACTCGTCGAACCGGTCGAGGTCCTCGGGGAGTTCGTACCCGATCTCGCGCTCGTCCTGGCTGTCGGGGAGCCGGCCGTCCTCCAGCTCCTCGGCGACGTCCTCCCAGCCCGGTTTCACGCGGACGCTCCGGGCGGGGGAACCGACGACGACGTGGTGGTCCGGGACGTCGCCCTGGACGACCGAGCGCGCGCCGACGACGCTGTTCTCGCCGATCCGGCAGCCGGCGCGCACCATCGCGTCGTAGGTGACGCGGGCGTCGTCCTCGACGATCGTGTGGAAGTTGCGGACCTCGGTCTGGTCGACGAGGTCGTGGTCGTGGCTGTAGAGGTGGACGCCGTCGG
>NZ_CVRT01000072.1 GCF_001261915.1 Halorubrum sp. SD626R | reverse complement strand
TTCGCGGCCGTCGAGGATGACCGAGTCCGCGTCGGGGACGCCGTCGACGCGCTGTTCCTCGACGAGACCACGTCGCTCATCGTCTCGTGGCCCGACGGTTACCGGCTCGGCGAGGCGTCCCCATCGCCGACGGAGACCCGCGAGGCCGCCGTCGTCTGGGAGGGACCGGTCGACTTTACCGAGGGCGAGCCGCGCGTGACGATCGAGCCGGCGGGGCTCGGCGCCGGCTTCCTCCCGCTCGTCGGCCTCGGGCTGCTCGTGGCGGTCGCCGTCGCCGTCGGGTATCGCCGCCGACCGTGGCGGGGGTCGGGTCCCGACGGAGCGTCGGCGGCGACGGCGGCCTCGGAGGCGGACGCGACCGCTGCGAGCGCGGCAGACGGCGACGCAGTCGCCGGTGGCGGCGCGGCCGGAGCGAGCGCGACCGCGGCGGCCGGCGACGGGTCGGAGCCCGAATCCGGCGAATCGGTCGACGACGCCAGCGTGCCACCGGTCGACGACGATCTGCTGAGCAACGAGGAACAGGTGCTCCGGCTCGTCGAGGCGAACGGCGGGCGGATGAAACAGAAGCGGGTCGCCGAGGAGCTCGACTGGACCGCCGCCAAGACGAGCCAGGTCGTGACGGGGCTCCGCGACGAGGGCGATCTCGACGGGTTCCGACTCGGCCGCGAGAACGTCCTCTCGCTGCCGGAGTACGACGCGACTGCGGAAGGCGACGACGAGGGGGTCGACGGCGGGGACCGCGACGACGAGTGACGGGAGCGGTGATCGCGAATCGGCCGGTTCCCTACGGAGGGGAGCCGACCCGCCACGCACCGGCTCGCGTCACAGGTCCCGCGATCGGCCGAGGTGCCTGAGTTCGCCGCCGCACTCGCACGTGCCGCCGGAGTCCGTCCGCGCCCCGCATTCGAAACACTCGTACAGTTCTTGTCCGTCGCTCTCGGATTTCGGTCGCATAATAGGACATATGACACCGAGTCACATAGGGTCGGCCCTATTATTCTTTATAGAATATAACACTCACTCCGCGGCCGGGTGGACGAACGATCGGATTCCGGACGGAACGGCCGGCACGGCGGCGGTGACGGTGGCATGGATGTGCCAAGCCGCCGGTCCCGGTGGAAGGAGGGCCGGAACCCGGTTCCTTTTTCACCGGAATCGACGTACGGGAGATATGGAAATCGGTTTCGATCTCGGGGCGAACGCGCCGACCGGCGTCTTCGTCCTCCACGCCGCGGTCGCCGCGTTCTTCCTGTACCTCGGCGCCGCGAACGCGGCCGCCGGCGAATCGCTCGGACTTGCGTTGAACGGTCTCATCGCCGCCATGCTCGTCGCCGCCGGCGTCGTGGTCGCGCGGATCACCGCACGGCGGAGCTGAGGAGCGTCGTGCGCAGCGGTCTCGGTCGGAGACAGAAGCGGGAAGCCGGAGGAGGAGATTGTGAGCCACGGTCGTTCCGTTTCGCTCCACTCTCCGATTCAAATCCTCTCGCGTCTCTTCGACTCCACTTCGTTTCGTCAGGAGAGCCGGAGGAGGGATTTGAACCCTCTACGCGCCGAGGCACGCTGTACCTCGTCGCTACCGCTGGTCCATACGCGGACGAGCCTCCAGCGGGAACGTGCGCGGAACACCCATGGAACTCAAACCGACACCGCCGCACGACGCCAAGCAACGATACCTCAAAAAGAAACAAGCCCACGTCTCCGACAAGACATACTACAACTACAACACGGCCCTCAAACGGCTGTTGGAGTTTCTGGACGAGCGGAACATAGACGACATGCGGGACGTAGACAGCGACGAACTCGTCCGGTTCGAATCATGGCGGCTCAACAGCGTCAAACCGATAACATGCCGCAATGACATGCGGACCGTCAGCAACTTCATCCAATTTTGTGAGTCCATACAGGCCGTCCCTGTCGGACTCCACGAACTCGTTATCCCCACCAAAGTCTCTGAAGACGACGAGATCTGTGACGACATACTCACGCGGCAAGAAGCGAGCGACATACTGGAATACCTGAACAAATACGAATACGCCAGCACCCGACACATCACCACCCTCATACTCTGGAAAACGGGTATGCGGATAGGCGGACTCCGGGCGCTGGACCTCGAAGACTTCGACACCGCCCGCCCCGCGCTGGAAATCCGACACCGACCCGAAACTCGCACCCCCCTGAAACAGAAAACAAAGGGCGAACGCGACGTACTCCTGAACTGGGAAACAGCCGACGTAATAGACGACTACGTCACCGACACCCGACCGGACGTGAAAGACGAAAACGGGCGATCGCCACTTCTCGCCTCTACTCACGGCCGAGTCGCCCGCACGACGATCCAGAAGAACATCTACACCGCTACCCGACCCTGTACCTACAACGGCGGGAAGTGCCCCTTCGGCAAGGACACCGAGACCTGTGACGCCCTTGCGTTCGACCAAGCCAACAAATGTCCCGGCTCGGTCAGCCCCCACGCCCTTCGTCGGGGATACGTCACGGCCGCACGAAACGCCGGCCAACCCAAAGACGTGACCGGAGACCGAGTCAACATGGGCGGCAAGGTTCTCGAAAAACACTACGACAAAGGCTCATACGATGAAAAAGCCGAACGTCGAAAAGACCACTTACGGGATATATGAGGTGAGAAATACCCGGGCAAGGCACCTCTAAAGCCCAGAAGACCCCTTCCGAATTATTAGTTAGTTGATATGTTTAAGACCTTCGAGCCCGTAGGTGTACCATCTCACTCCGAAAGGATCTGTACGCCCCCAGCGATACGTGGATTAGCCAAATTGACACTCTACTCACCCAACTGTCCCCCCACCGTTTCGGAGAGTGGGAAGTGTACGAGCGGGCATATGTTGACCGCCCGTTCAGTTCATCTATCGCCTCCGAAAGTGAATATCGCCAAGTCAGAAAGAACGAGTATCCCTCTAAATCGCTACACCTCGCATACCTCCCCGAACAGATCGAGCCCACACAGTGGATCGCTCTAACAAACGGAATACAGGTAACCTACGATCAGTGGTACGACGACAAACATGATGTAGACCCAAATGGCTACACTCAACCCCCTGATGATGTGTCAGCAACTATATCCTCACAAAAGGCACAAAAATACACCATACGAGGGACTTTCGTTGACCCGATAGTAACTGGTTCTGTCAGAACCGCAACCGGTCACATCGAGAACGCAGTAGACAGTGTCCAATCGGCTACCAAATTCAACGCTGAAATCGAACGACTCTCTACCTATCCAGCCGGCGGACATGGTCTCAATTCGCCGAACGATTCAACAGATTACACCGGCCAACATTCCCCAGTAATCAACGTAGACGGAGTTGGATCTACCTCCGTAGAAAGATTAGCACGCACATTCGGAACGTATTATAACGTAACCGAGGCCGATGATCGGAGTATTAGCAACTGCCTTTCCGAATGGCACCGGGTAGACTCTGTAGATCTAATCGAACAAATAAATGAATCGGTCAACCGCTACGAACAATTTCGGGGTCAGGAGGATTGGGACAGAGTCGATCTGGCACCGGACACGTGGATCGACTATCCAAAAGAACAGCCGAAATAAGAGAACTACCGTACACGGATCATTTCTCAATACACACTTTGTGTCTGTGTCTTGTGGATATAACCACAGAGCATACTCTAAAGGGCAGTTCTCTCGTATCGCAATAAGTGGAATATAAAGTTCTAACCACCAAACGTTATCAAAACCAAATCAGGGAAAGAGCAGACTATCCAAAATAAGATCTCCACCTCTACAACACCAATAGTCAGATTAGTAAAACTACACCCTCTCTAAGACTCTCTGTGAGGCCCGTGGTTGAATCTTTTTTAAACACGACAGAACCATTCGGACCCCTATAGAATTGAACTGGGATGATCCTCGTGCGTCTGACAGGTACAGGAGAAAGAGTTAGACAATACAATCACAGAAACATCAAAAATATCGATGTTTCTCCCGGCTGGGGCAACCACCCACTATGAGGAGCGAGGAGAGAAAGGGAGGGGGAGACTTACAGAGGGGGTGGGATAGAGTGGAGTGCGGAGATACCTATTGGGTCCGCTGTTCCTATTTGGAATCCTGATCTGGCAAGAAGGGGAACGTACAGACAGCAACAGCACAGCAACAGCCCCGCTGTTCCTATCAGGACTATCCTGTCTCGGCAAGAAGGCCCCCGTTACGACTAAGCAACGTACCGCAACAGTCCCGCTGTCCCCATAGGAGTGTCCGGATCCAGCCAGAAGGATTTGTCTCTACCCCTATACAGGCCGGTACACCCGAATGGGGCCAGCCGTCGTACCCTGACCAATAGCGGACTCCGCCTAAGATCCTATGGAACCGTCAACCGACCCAAAGAGGCCAGATCGAGCAATAGACAAATTGACGAATACTACGAAATAACTCACAGAACGTGAAAAGTACCGAATTAGAGGCGGTGAGGATACCCTTAGAGTCCCGAGGATTCGCGGGCTTCTCGCCGCAAAAGTTCTGAAACAGCAGTTTTGGTGCTTTCAGAGGTCCTCATCCGAGAAGACGAGCCGAGGGCTATTCTCGCTTAACCAGTGAGCGTGCTTCTCGTACTCCGGATCATGTTCCGCGACGAGGCACCAGAATTCGTCAGTATGGTTCTGTTCCCGAAGGTGTGCCAGTTCGTGAACCATGATATAATCAACAACCTCGGGAGGGGCCATCATTAGTCGCCAATTCAGTCCGAGCGTCCCGGTCGTTGAACAACTTCCCCACTTTGTCCGCTGGTTCCGGATCTCGATCTCGTCGTACTCTACACCCATCTCGTCCGCAAACCGAGAAGACCGCTTCTCGAACCGCTCCCGGGCTTTCCTCCGATACAGCATCTCCAACGCCCGCTGGACCGAAGTCTGTTCGATATGGTGCTTCGCCAGTCGAAATTCGTTCTCGGCGATCTGCGAGGAAGAACGACGCTCGACAACGATCTCATACTGGTCTCCAAGGTACGGAAATCGCTCACCCGGCTCGAACTTCCGTTCCGGTACACGCTCGCGGTACTGGTCGTACTTCGCCTTCTTTTCGAGAATCCATGCGGCGTTCTCTTTGAGAAGCGTGTCGGGATTCGTAGTCGAATCTTCTGGAAGGATGACCCGGACTCCGTGAATGTCTACATCTATCCGTGGTTGCGTTGCCTCGTCGCTCTCGCGTACCTCATAGGCGACCTTTTCGCTTCCCAATGGTATCTTCCGAGGTGCCGATTCAGACATAGTTGTTTATGAGGTAATCTCGGATCGCGTCCATGAATGGATCATCAATCAAGTCGGGCCGATCGTACTCAAGCGCGACCACTTCGAGGATCAACTCCTCTATGTCTTGTTCAGTAGACTTGTTCGTTTGCCATCCGGGGTAATCCCGATCAACATGGTCCTCAAACCTATCTACGATCGAGTCTGCCAGTTCAGTCGCCTTCTCGCCATCCTCAAATCCGTCATCAAGTTCCTCGGTCAAGTGAGTGTGAATGGCAAATTTGGCACGTTCAGCGGCCTCTTCACCAGCCGCTTGCTCAACCTCAAGGACTTCATCCTCAACTGATTTGAGTGCCTCTACAGCCTCCGGATCGGCCACCTCTCCGCCTTGCCATCGCTCAACGATCTCTGTCACCCGTTCGCTCAAACGTTGATAGCGAGGATTCTGACCAGTTCTCGGGTGAAGATGGTCTTGTGTTGCGTGGGCGATTTGGGAGGCTTTCACGCCGGGATTATCTAAGCCCTCTACGTCTTCCAGATATTCTTCTCCAAGTTTATACGTCGGAAAGTCGTCGCGGATCTCATCCACATCTACATTCTCATTGATTATCTCTCGCGTCTTCTCCCGCATGTCGTCTTCCGGGGCCTCTTTTCCGGATGTAGTACGCTCAAAGGCCACCTGAATACGGCTCAACCACTTGTATTGTTCTTGAATCCCTTCCTCAATGAGTCGACCATCGGGCGCAACAGACTCATAGAGGTTCTGGAGCCGGCGAAAGCCCTGTTTGAAATCGCGACGTTGTGGATGTTTACTAATCCGCGATATTGCCTCGTTGGTAGCCTCCTGCGAGTCGTCTTTCGGAATACCGTCAAAGATACTCATGACCGCTTCCAGTTCGTCAACGAGATCTTCGAACAACTCGCTCTTGTCACGAGCCGCATACGCCTTCGTCTCCGAGTCGTAGTCAAGCGCCTCGTCAATGTTCTCGAAGACTCCTTGGAAGTCCACGATCTCTCCGTTTTCCTTCCCTGAAGCGGGCCGGTTCGTCCGGGCAATCGCTTGCATGAGGTTGTGGTCTTTGAGGTTCCGATCCAGATACATTGTCTTCAGGATCGGCGCGTCAAATCCCGTCAAGAGCATATTGTGGACCACAAGAAGACTCGGCTCTTCATCTGCCTCTTTGAACCGCTTGACGATACTGTCTCGCTCCTCATTGTCGGTGTGGAACTGCTGGATCAGGTCCGGGTCATCCTTAGTCGCTGTATAGAGAACTTCGACAGCGTCCTCCCCGAGAGAACCAATCAGACGCTCCCCATACATAGCCGCTGACCGACGGCTCGGAGTGACAACCATACCCTTCCATCCATTCGGAGCCACCTTCTCGCCGTAATGCTCCTCTATTTCCTGAACCGCCCGATCAACACGAGGTTCTAACTCGGCCATAGTCCGGCTGGTCACGTTTTTATTGATGAACTCTCGCTTCTCCTCGGCCGTCATTCCCCGGAACTCGTGTTCAAACTCCTCGTCAATGGCGTCCTCGGAGACTTCCCACTCCATCTCATGACGGAGGGTGAAGTAGACCGGGAGAATGAGGCCGTCATCGATCCCCTGTTTGACAGAGTAGCGGTGGAGGTAGTCTTCCCCCTCGGGACTGAACTCGCGGAACGTATTCTTGTCCTTCTCGCGTTCCCCTTCTCGCACAGGAGTTCCGGTAAATCCAAAGTGGGTACAATCAGGGAGTGCGGCGTCAAGACGACTTCCGAGATCGGCCTCCATGAATCGGTGGGCCTCGTCAGACATGACTACAACTTCGTCGTTCCCCTGAACATTCGGCTCAACGTCTTGGAATTTCTGGATGGTTGTGAGAACGAGTTGGCTACCCCCTTCCTCAATCAATTCCTGGAGATGGTCAATTGACTCGGCTTCCGTCCATTGAGCCAGCGAGAGATTCGCGAGTTGATCCCGCATCTGACTATTGAGTTTGTCCGTATCAACGATGATGAAGACCTGCGGGTTGCGGGCGACCTCGCTCCGAGAGAGAAGATTCTCGGCCGCGTACAGCATCGTGAACGACTTCCCCGAGCCTTGAGTGTGCCAGATTAGCCCTCGGTCATGAACGCCTTCTTGGACTCTGTCGAGGATTCTGTTGACCGCATAGAACTGCATATGACGGGGAATGATCTTGGCGTCACCACCGGGACGCTTCTCAAAGAAGACGAAGTTCTTCAGTACGTCTAACAGGGTGTCAGGGTTACAGAGGGCTATGACCGCCTGTTTCATCGAATTATCTTCTACAGCATATCTCTCGGGGGCGTCGTCCCATGGTTCGTAGAACTCACCTGATGCCCCGACAGAGCCGTATCGGAGTTCCATCGTGTCGGCGGCGATGTTGAATAGTCCCGGCATGAACATCCGGGGAACATCGTCCTCATACTGTTGGAGATCGCTAATAGCGTCGTAGTAGTCGTTGTCTTGTGCGACACTCTTCAGTTCCATCGTAACGAGTGGGATCCCGTTGATGAACAGAGTCACATCCGGGCGGATCGTGGTTCCTCGGGAGACGGAGAACTGATTGACGGCATGAAATCGGTTGTCATCCAAATCGTCGAAGTCGATCAGATCAACGTAGACTGTTTCACCGCTGTTCTCGCCATTTTGGATAGTGAAAGACTTTCCTTTGGTGAGTAGTTCGTGGAAATTCTGATTTCCTTCCAGTAGGTTCTCGTAATCAAGTTCGCGACGGAGTGAGTTGAGGAATCGATCGGCGTTGTCTTCGGTGATTTCGTCGTTGATTTCGATTATTTGCTCTTTCAGGAGGTTCCAGTAGATGACCTCGTTACTCCGGCGGTCGTACTTTCCGTCGAGAACATTCGCGCCACGACTTCCGTCTTGTCCGTGTGTTTCCCAACCGACGGCGTCAAGCCACGAAAGGAGGGACCGTTCAACGCCGCCTTCGTTGGGGACGCTAACCATGTTGGGTGATTTCGTCGGGAACCTCTATGTTAGTGTCGGTTGTTCTGACTGTTCCAGAGAGAAGATCCTGTTGAAGACCTTGTTTGAGTCGCCGGAGCCGGTTGGTGTAGTCCTCGGTAAATCTAAGCCGATCTTGGACCAACTTCAGTGTGTTAGCAATCTGCTCTTGTTCCTCGATCGGTGGAACGGCTATAGGTAGATTTTCCAGATCACCACTACTAACCGAGTCAAACCTACGTCCTGTTCCTCCAGATCGTACTCTCTCATTATACTGGTCACGGCTACTGACTTCGCGCTTCAGGTATTCAAAAGGGTATGGACTAACAGATTGTGTGATTACAGTCTTTCGTATCCTCGGCATCCCATTCATCTTCGGACCGCCACAAAAGCCACACGGAGTCACGCTTGGGAGTTCTCGCTCAACGTCTTCGGGTAGTCGCCGTCCAGCACGCCGTCTCGGGCCCATGCCTCGGACTCGTACAACCCGATTTTCGGACTTTCCGTCGCCCACTCATACGTTTCGGTGGCTTCGGGGTCGCCGAAGCGGGCAAGAAGGCTTGCCTCCAGTTCCTCGCTCGTCTCCATCTCGTCACCCGCTTCCCGCAGTTCTCGGAGTCGTTCGATGTGTTCTACGTCCTGTTCTCGGACCGTATATTGTCGCCAAATGCTTGTCATTTTTGTTGACTCTGGATTCAAACCGGCACGGATCGGTACCCCGGATACGAACGGAGTCGAGTGGTGCGAGAAGTGCTCGGTCCTAAACAGCCTGTTTCAACCCGGTACTCCCGGTGCTGGGTTGGATAGGTGTCTGTTAGACTTGCGCCTTCTTGCTGAAACAGGTAGATTGAACAGGGTTCTCCCTCGTCCTGTTCTATCTGGGGACTACTCTTTGCCCTCAACATAGAGAATGGTTAAGGGTATATATACCCCCCTCCCCCCTCACACGATTCTTGATTATGACTTTATATGCTGTTCCGGGTCGTCGAAATCTGGCTCTATATCCAGTCCTCTTCGGTCCATATTCTGTGAATCGAAGGTAGGTAGTTTGCCAAAAGAATCCGCCAGCCGAACATAATGTCGGACTTTTCCATAGATACTGATGATAAGTCTGGCATCAACATTAAATAATTCAGACAAGGTTTCCGCAACTGTTTCTCCACTATCAGACTTCCACTGTGGCTCGAAACGGCGCTTGTCGTTATCATCGTACTCAATAATATAAGCCACAACGGCCACCGCTGTGGCATCCTTTCGAGTCCCATCAATTCGATCCTTATGATGTACGTAAAAATAGACCTCCTTGGCCCGCTCTGACTGAACAGATGTTGTCCCTATTTGATCAGATACATTATGTATCAGGTCAACGTTGTCGCGGTAAGTCCAATACGCTCCATTAGTATATTTACCATTCCGAACTCCCTGATTTAATTGTTCGAGGTACGTCCACCATACAGATTTCTTTTGAAATCGGAAACCCGAGGAGGCATCCCACCAGTCACCAGAGTCCCAATTTTCGTTAATAGACTGTTCATCTGGATCGAACCATGTCGAGTTGTTAGTATCCGGCTCTTCGAGACCTTTGTAAGCGTGTGTCGTTGTGGAACTCATAGTACATAGGGAGAAATCTGAAGTAGACACTACGGGTTAGTAGTACACAACTCTCCCCGCTATCGCTCTCAAGGAGTGTATTAAGTGTATCCCCCAGATCCGTCTGTGGTTACGACGCCCAGAAGCCCTCTTTCGGAGAATCGTAGCCAGACTATTGGGTATCGTCTCTCGCGCGCGGGAAAATACTCAAAAATTTGTGAGCCGGGTTACGCTGTTCCGCGGCCCGCGATCGGGACTCGTGTCAAAACCCAACCCCTTCTCCGCGCGGAGGGGATTGGGTGTAGGCCGCGCGCGCTTCTCGCCGTGTACGAACTCCTTTTTGGAAATCGCAAGACGCAGCCGCCCCGTATCGCTCACCTATTCAAATGTATCCGGCAAGGGGAGACCTACAAACCTATACAAATGTCTCTCTCAAGTGTGGTCCTAAGGCGAATATTGATACGTGAGCCTCTCTAAGGAGTGATAACGTTCCTAAGGGAGGCGTAGCCGACCTTAAGCCGGAGGAGGGATTTGAACCCTCGACCTATTCCTTACGAAGGAATCGCTCTGCCAGCTGAGCTACTCCGGCGCGCGTCTAACAATTTCCGAACGGCAAAATAAGGGTTCCGAAACGGTGACGGCGCCGGGACTCAACGCGCACCCGTGCGCCGAAATCCCTGACCACACACAGACGAGCCGCCAGATACCGTTCGTTTCGCTTTTACCATCAAATCAGTCGGATACGTATGTTTCACCGATTATAATCACAAGTGTATAAGGAAAAAGCATAAATACACGTTCGAACTTCAATTCGGATGTGGTCGCACCGATCGCGTGCCGAGACGGCGGGGATCGACTCCCTCGACGGTGCGTGCCCGGTCGAAGCCCGTGCCGGGCGTCTGTAGTCTCGTCGGTCGCACCCCCCACGGCGACCCGACGTGGCGGTCACCACCATCAGCGATCCACCGCGGCCGTCGTCTGACCCACGTCTCCGACGTGCCAAGCGCGAAATCGCCTCTGGCCTCGACGGTCCGACGACCGCGGCCTCTTGTCATGTGACGGGCCGTGCCGTCCCAGCCCGCGCGGTCACGGGTGGGACGGCGGTCACGCTGTCGCTACGTACACCCCGTTCCGTCGGCGGGAGAGCCGATCGACGAGCCGAAGAGAACCGATCAGCGAGCGGGAGCGCTCGTCAGGAGGGGATCCTCCGATGCGTTCGTCAGGCGAAGAGCCGTCGCGGCGCCCTCACGACCGCCGAGAGGCCGTTCGCTCCGGCCGCCAGGGCGCCGGCGATCCGAATCTCTGCGGGCGCGACGCCGAGCTCGCGGGACAGGAGGCCGGGTCGGGCGTCGCCGCCGATGACGGCGACCGTCCGACCGCGGACGCGGACCTCGGCGGTGAGCGCCGTCGCGGTCAGCAGCGCCGCCGGGCCCTCGGCGTCGCCGTCGTTCGGCAGGCGTCGCGCGACGCGGACCGCGTCGCGGACGGTCGCCACCTCGACGAACAGGCGGTCGCCAGTCGACCGGACGTCGAGGTCGACGCCGTCGACGCTGAGCGTCAGGTCCTCCGTGACGACCGAGAGCGGCGCCGTCGCGTCAGTCCCGCTCACGGGTCGTGACCCGAACGGTGCCGTCGAGCCGCCAGTTGGCGTGCTCGACGTCGTCGCCGGTGCCGCTCGGGACGTCGACGCTCAGCTCCTCGAACTCGTAGACGATCTCCGCGTTGCGCCCGGTCAGCCTGTCGTAGAGGCCGATCGCGAGGTCGGGCCACGTCGTCGTCTCGTCGATGCGCTCCTCCGGGTCTACGGTGTCGCTCATAGGCGATAGGAAACACGTGCCACAGTAACATAAAATTGTGACACTGCCGAAACTACCGGCGCAGTCGAACCGGGCCGGTCGGCGGTCAGGGCCGCGTCAGCCTGACGTCGAGACAGACGTTGTACTCGTGGGGCGCGTACGACCTGACGACGCGCTCGGTCTCGACGGCGACCGCGTACCCCTCGCCGGCCGCCTCGCGGATCGCCCGCGTTCCGGGGCCGAACGGGTCGTCCTCGTGTTGGATGTCGTAGTAGTGAATCACGCAGTCGTCGCCGGCCAGCCGGACGGCGGTGTCGAGGAACGCGTCGGCGGAGTGCGGGAGGTTCATCACGAGGCGGTCGGCCGCGCCCGCGTGCTCGTCCCCGATCTCGCGCACGTCGCCGGCGATCGCGGTCACGCGGTCGGCGACGCCGTTCCGGGCCGCGTTCTCGCGGAGGTAGTCGACGGCGCGCTCGTTGAGGTCGCAGGCGACCACCTCGGCGCCGCGGGACGCCAACGGAACGGCGTAGGGGCCGACGCCGGCGAACATGTCGATCGCGGTCTCGCCCGGCTCGGTCTGCTCGACCACGCGGTGGCGCTCGGTCGCGAGCCGCGGGGAGAAGTACACCTCGGCGACGTCGAGCAGGAACTCGTGGCCGTACTCGCGGTGGACCGTCTCGGTGCCGTTCCCGGCCAGCACGTCCCACCGGCGGACGCGGAGCTCGCCCTCGATCGGCGAGGCGCGGTTGAGCACCGTCTCGCAGGGCACGTCGGAGGTCATCACGGCGTCGGCGATCTCGCGGGCGCGCTCGTCGTCGTCCTCGTCGACGATGACGATGTCGCCCAGCCGCTCCAGCGAGGGATCGTACCCCAGTATCTGCGCGGGGGTCCGCGGGCGGTCGCGCTCGGCGGCGTCGCGCTCGACGATCGTCGACGCCAGATCGGCGGGGACCGCGTCGAGGCCGACGACCGGGATGTAGATCGCGTCGCCGTCGACCGCGATCTCGTGGTCGCCGTCGAGGGCGTCGGCCTCGGCGAGCCGCTCGCGAACGGTCTCGCCGCGCTCGCGCTCGACCGCGACGCAGGGGACGGTCATTGTCGAGAGGAGGCGGCACGAGCCGTAAACGCTGACGCTTTCCGTCCTTCGCGGCCGACGGCGACGGCGCCGCGCCCGCGGACGCGGCGCGCTCGCGGCGCCCGTCTCAGTCGTCCGCGGGCGCCTCCGGGCGGTACGCCTCGCTGATCCCCTTCCACTTCCCGGAGCGGAACCGCCAGTAGTTGATCGCGGCGGGGATCGTCGTCTCCGCGAGGAACGCCAGGTAGAGCCCCCACAGCCCGATCGCGGGGAGCGCGACCTCGGGGACCGTGAGCCCGGTGAGGGGGACGTCGATCGCGGGCGTCGCGTCGTTGGCGCCGACGTACGCCAGCGGGATCGAGACGCAGAACATCCCGAGGAACTGGCTCGCGAAGGGGATCTTCGTGTCGCCGGCGGCGTCGAGCGGCCCCGCCGCGCCGCCGGAGACCCCTTGAAACACGACGGCGACGCAGGCGGCGTACACGAGGCTCACGGCGATGGGGACCTCCGGGCTCCGCGGGCTCTCCGCGAACAGCGTCACGATGTCGGTCGCGAAGAGGGCCGTCAGCGCCGCGAACACCAGGTACGTCGCCACGGAGAAGCGGATGATGTCGCGGGCGTACGCCTCGGCCTCCGCCGGGTCCTCCCCGCCGAGCTCCTGGCCGACCAGGCTGGAGGAGGCGAGGCCGAACCCCCAGCCGGGCGCGTTCATGATCCCCCAGATGCGCCGGGTGATGACGAACGCGGCGACGGTGCTCTCGCCGAAGACGTCGAGGATGGCTAACATCGGGAACTCCGCGGCCGTCCAGACGAGGTTGCGCGCGCCGACCGGGAGGCCGATCTCGACGAGGTCTCGGAGCATCTCCGGGTTCAGGTACGAGCCGACCGGGTCGACGGCGACCGGGAACTCGCCGATCAGCGGGGCGCGCCCGCGGACGAGGCCGACGGCGAAGCCGGCGACCGCGAGGACGTTCGAGAGCACGGTGCCGACCGCGGCGCCCTCGACCCCCCAGCCGAGGCCGAAGATGAACAGCGCGCTCAGCGCAACGTTCGCGACCGCGCCGCCCGCCCGCACCTGCATCGCGGTGTAGGCGTCGTCGCAGCCGACCAGCACGCGGCTCCCGACGAGGTTGAGCGCGGCGAACGGGACGCCGAGCCCGACGACCCGGAGGTAGTCGGCGCCCAGCGCGATCGCGGCCTCATTGCTGCTCAGCGCGTCGATGAAGGCCGGGGCGTACAGCCAGAACGCCGCGCTGACGGGGAGCGTGACCGCGACGGCGAGGAGGACGCTCGACCGCACCGCGTCGCCGAGCTCGGCGCGCGCCTCGGCGCCGTATCGCTGAGAGACCAGGGCGATGGTGCCGCCGGCGACGCCGCCGCCCAGCGCGAACGCGAGCCCCCAGTACGGGCCGGCGAAGCCGACGCCGGCGACCGCGCTGGTGCCGACGGCGACGCCGACCATCGCGACGTCGACGGCGTTCTTCGACATCCGGGCGATCCCCGTGACGATCCGCGGCCACGCCAGGTCCGTCGTCCGGACCACGCGGTGGCGGTCGATCAGCCCGACCCTCGCGAGGGCGAAGCCGATGTACAAGATTAGCGCGCGGAAGGGGTTCGGAAGGCGGTCCACGGCGGGTCCGACCCTTTCCCGGTCGGCGCTAAAGGGATTTCGTCACGCGGCGGGCGGACCCGGATCGAAGGGCGAACGCGAGCGTCGAGGCGACCGTCCCGGAGACGGCGGCTCTCAGGCGCCCGACACGAGGTAGACGGACGCGGCGGCGAAGGCGATCCCGAGCGCCTTGCGGGCCGTGAACGACTCGCCGAGGAAGAGGAAGCCGATCACCGACGAGAAGACGAGGAACATCGCGAAGATGGGCGTCACGACGCTCACCGGTCCGAGCGCGATCGAGCGGTACAGCGCCAGGATGCCGATCCCGAGGAACACCCCCGCGGCGAGCACGTGGAGGATCTTCGGCGACGAGAGGTGAGTGACGAACCCCTGTCCGGTGTACGCGAGCACGCCGACGGCGATACAGATGAGCAGCGTGTTGGAGATGACGACGGCGACGTCGCTCGGGACCGCGTCCGGCCCCGTGGTCGCGACGCGCATCAGCGGCGAGACGAGCGCGTACGCGCCCATCGCGAGGAGCGCGTAGGGGAGGTAGGTGGCGTCCATACCGACCGGTCGGGCGGGGCGAACTAGTGCCTGCCGAACCGCGCCGATCGGTTCGCGCTCCTCGGTTCGCGCCCCCAGGGCCATCACCGCCGACCGGTCGCCGGCGAATCCGCGCCCCCTTCAGTACGCTTTTGGGGCGAGCGGCCGATCCGTCGCGTATGGACGGAACCTTCGATCACACGATGATCCGCGTCGAGGACTTAGAGGAGAGCCTCGACTGGTACCAGACGCACCTGAACTACGAGGAGAAGGGCCGCTGGGAGGCCGAGACGTTCACCAACGTCTACCTCGGTCCCGAGGACGTCCACGAGGACGGCGCGCTGTTGGAGCTCACCTACAACCACGGCGACCACACCTACGAGATCGGCGACGCGTGGGGCCACATCGCCGTGCGCGTGCCCGAGGACGCGCTCCAGGAGTCGTACGACCAGCTGATGGCGGAGGGCGTCGAGGACTACCGCGACCCCGAGTCATGCGGGAACCGCTACGCGTTCGTGAAGGACCCCGACGGCCACGAGATCGAGATCGTCAAGCGCGACTTCGGCGAGAAGTGGAGCATCGACCACACGATGATCCGCGTCGAGGACGCCGACGAGGCGCTCGGCTACTGGACCCGCAAGTTCGAGTACACCGAGCAGCCGTCCGGCCGGTGGGAGGCGGACAGCTTCTCGAACTACTTCATGGCCCCCGAGGACGCCCCGGAGGAGGCGATGAAGCTGGAACTCACCTACAACTACGACGGCCGCGAGTACACGATGGGCGACGGCTGGGGCCACCTCTGCGTCCGCGTCGACGACCTCGACGAGGCGTGGGACGACCTGATGACCCGCGAGGCGCCGGACTACCGCGATCCCGAGTCGTGCGACCACAACTACGCGTTCACGAAGGACCAGGACGGCCACGAGATCGAACTGCTCGTCCGGGAGTAGAACGGATCGGGGCGGTCGCGCCCCCACCGTTCGCTCCGCGGCGCCGCCTCTCGCACCGCGACTCCACTTCTCACTTCGCGACGCCGCCGATCCCTACTCGTCGGCCGCCGGCTCCGCGATGTCGACGCCGCTCACCTCGAAGCGCGCCCCGCCCAGCTCCGGATCGTCCGTGATCCACACCTGCCAGCCGTGGGCGGTCGCCACCTGTTCGACGATCCGGAGCCCGAATCCGGTCCCGTCCTCCGAGGTCGAGTAGCCGGCGTCGAACGCGTCGGCGCGCTTCTCGGGCGGGATCCCCGGCCCGTCGTCCGCGACGAAGAACCCGTCGCCGTCGGTGAGCGTACCGACCGCGACGGCGACGCCGTTGCCGCCGTGCTCGACCGCGTTACGAATCAAGTTCTCGATCAGCTGTTGCAGCCGGCTCTCGTCGGAGAGCAGCGTCAGGTCGGTCTCGACGGCGAGCGTCGCGTCCACGGTGTCGACGTTCAGCCAGCAGGACTCGACGACCGCGGCGAGGTCGACCGGCTCCGTCTCGCTCACGCGTTCCCCCTGCCGGGCGAGCGCGAGCAGGTCGCTGATCAGGGTGTCCATCCGGTCGTGGGCCTTGGCGGCCGCGTCGAGGTGCACCGAGTCGCACTCCTCGCGCGCCAGCTCCACCCGCCCCTGCGCCACGTTGAGCGGGTTGCGGAGGTCGTGCGAGACGACGCTGGCGAACTCCTCCAACCGCTCGTTCTGGCGCTCCAGCTCGGCACTCCGGTGGTGGAGCCGCTCGGTCCGGGCCTCGGACTCGAAGGCCGTCTCCGTCGCGGTCGCGAGGATGCGCGCGAGGAACTCGTCGGTGTCGTCGAAGACGCCCGGCTCGGTCTCGCCGATCGAGACCGTCCCGTGCTCGCCGACGGGGAGGATAAGCAGGCTCCGGAGCCCCGTGCCCTGGTCGACCGCGCCGGTGGTCTCGATGTCGTCGTACAGGCGGACCTCGCCCGCCTCGTAGGCCGCCCAGTTGAGGCTCCCGCCGTCGGGGGTGAACACCTCCCGCTCGGGGAGCGCCGCCTGCACCGCCTCCGAGACGGCGACGGGGACCAGCCCGCCGGCGTCCTCGTCGTAGAGCCGGACGGTGGTCACGGAGAAGCCGAGCACCTCCGCGGCGGCCTCGATGACCCGCTCGGCGATCGCCTCTCTGGAGTCCGCGCGGATCAGGTTTCGCGTCGCGTCGTGGAGCCGTTCGAGGCTCGTCTCGCGGTCGACGCGGTCGAGGGCGGCCTCCAGGTGGTTCGCCAGGATCTCGGCGATGAGGACGTCGGTGTCGGTGAACGCGTCCGGCGTCGACGCGGAGACGACGAACAGCCCGTGCGCCCCGATCGGGTGGAGGACCAGGCTCTCCGCCGGCGTCTCCTCGTCGAGGCGGTCGGAGGACGACAGTGAGTCGACCACGACGGGCTCGTCGCCGCGGTACGCTCCCCACGCCAGAGCGGCGCGGGACCCGGGAGGCGCGTCCCGGTCGTACGAGGGCTGCTCGTCGAAGAACGCCGGGACGGACTCGGCGAGCGCGACCGGTTCGAGCGCGTCGCCGGCGCCGTTCAGCAGGTGGATCCCGCTCAGCTCCGCGCCGATGATCTCCGACGCGGCGTCGACCGCCAGCCGCGTCGTCTCCTCGACGGTCCGGGCGTAGTTGAGCTCCCGCGTCCACTCGCGGAGGCGCGCCAGCTTCTCCTCGCGCCGCTTCCGGTCGGAGACGTCCCGCGTGTTGACGACGTAGCCGCCGATCCCGCGGTCGCCGAGCCGGTCGCTGCCGACCGACTCCACCCACAGGTAGTCGCCGTCGGCGCGCCGCAGCCGGTACTCGATCGTGGGGTTCTCGATCTCCCCGGCGATCGACCGGCGGAACGCGTCGAGGACGTGCTCGCGGTCGTCCGGGTGGACGTACTCGAACGCGTCCGCTCCCGAGAGCTCCGCCGGTTCGAAGCCGAGTAACGACTCGACGGACGGGCTCACGTACTGGAACGTCCCGTCCGCGTCGAGCGCGGCGACGACGTCGTTCGAGCGCTCGACGAACGCCCGGTGTCGCTCGCGCTCCGTCACGTCCCGGATGACCCCGACGAACCGCCGCTCGCCGTCCTCCTCGAACTCGCCGAAGGAGATCGATAACGGCACCTCGCGGCCGTCGCGGTGTCGGCCCGGGAGCTCGACGGCCGACCGGTCCGTCGTCGGGTCGACGCCCGTCAGGTAGCGGTCGACCGCCTCGCGGTCGTCGGCCTCGCGGTCCGGCATCAGCGTCGACAGCGGCTCCCCCTCGAGCTCGTCCGGCGCGTAGCCGAACAGCCGCTCGACGGCCGGGTTCGCGAACAGGATCGCGCCCTCGGCGTCGACCGTGACGATCGCGTCCATCGAGTTGTCGGTGATCGCCCGCAGGTGCGTCCGGGTCCGCTCGGCCTCGCGCTCGGCGCGGCGCTTTAGCACGGCGTCGGCGATCCGGTTGGCGAGGATCTCGTACTGCTCGGTGCCGCCGCTCTTCTGGAGGTAGTCCGTCACGCCGGCGGAGATCGCCTCGCTGGCGACCGTCTCGGACCCCTTCCCGGTGTACAGGATGAACGGGAGGTCGCCGCCTCGCTCCCGGACGCGTTCCAGGAACTCGATCCCGTTCGGCCCGGGCATGTCGTGGTCGGAGACGACGCAGTCGATCCCGCCCTCGCCGAGCCGCTCCAGTCCCGCCGTCGCGCTCGGGGCGGTCTCGACCGCGATCCGCTCGTCCTCCCGTTCGAGGAACGACCCGGTCACGTCCGCGAGGTCGGCGTCGTCGTCGACGAGAAGGACGCGGATCCGGTCGGTCATTGAACACGGGTACAGGTGACGGGCGTATAACCATTTGGTCGCAGGACGGAAACGTCGGTCGGCTCCCGACGAGCGGTCACGCCGCCGTTACCCGTCGTTAGCGGGCCGGAAAACGACCAGCGGCTCCCCGTCCGTCGCCCGCTCTTCCACGCCGACCGCGACCGACAGCCCGACCTCGATCGCGTCGCCCGCCGGTTCGACGCCGCGCAGGACGCCCGTCGTTCGGACCGGACCGAGGTCGACGACCGCGGTGACGTACGGGGCGTCGTCCGCGAACCGCGGCGAGGGGACGTGGACGACGCTGAACGTCTCGACCCGACCGGTGTCGCCGAGCGGCTCCCGCGAGAGCGACGCCGACCCGCACTCCGGGCAGATCCGCCGCGGCGGGAGCGACCCGTGTCCGTCGGGACAGACCAAGGCGTACCCCTCGCCCGCCGCGAGCGCGTCGAGCCACTCGTCGTGGTCGGCGTCGGTGACCGGGGTCGGCGCGCGCTCCGCGAGATCGACGTCGCCCGCGTCCCCGCTTCCCGCGCCGTCGCCCGAGTCGCCGCCGTCGCTCATTCCGCCACCTCCAGCACGTGGACGACCGCGCTGGCGACCGTCCCGCCGGCGTTGTGCGCGACGCCGACATCGGCGTCGGGGACGTGTTCGCTGTTCGGGTGGTCGCCGCGGAGCAGCCGCGTCAGCTCGGCGATCTGCGAGCCGCCGGTCGCGCCGACCGGGTGGCCCTTCGCCTTCAGGCCGCCCGAGAGGTTCACCGGGAGGTCGCCGTCGGCGGCCGTGACGCCCTCGCGGGCGGCGGCGATCCCCTCGCCGACCTCGAAGAGGCCGAGCGACTCCGTGGCGAGCACCTCGGCGATGGTGAAGCAGTCGTGGACCTCCGCGACGTCGACGTCCTCGGGCCTCACGCCGGCGGCCGCGTAGGCGCTCTCGGCCGCGTCGTCGGCGGCCGGCGTGCGAGCGAGGTGCTCGCGGTCGGCGAGCGCCATGCGGTCGGTCCCCTGGCCGGTCCCCGTCACCGCGACGGGGGCGTCCACGTCGTGCTCGGCGGCGTACTCCGCGGAGACGATCACCAGCGCGCTCGCGCCGTCGGTGATCGGGCAGGCGTCGTAGAGGTGGAGCGGCTCGGCGACGGGCGGCGCGTCCATCGCCTCGTCGACGGACACCTCCCGGCGGTACTGGGCGTACTCGTTCGGGAGCGCGTTCGCGTGGTTCTTCGAGGCGACGTGGGCCAGGTCCCGCCGCTCCCCCCCGTACGCCTCGAAGTAGGCGGTCGCCATCAGCGCGTACGCGCCGGGGAAGGTGACGCCGGACCGCACCTCGAACAGGTCGTCGGCGGCCATCGCGAGCCCCTCCGTCACCTCGTCGGTCGGCAGATTCGTCATGCGCTCCATGCCGCCCGCGAGGACGACGTCGGCGTCGCCCGCGGCGACGGTCCGGACCGCCTCGCGGACCGCGACGCCCGCGGAGGCGCACGCCGACTCGTAGCGGGTCGCGGGGCAGGACACGCCGGCGGCCTCGGCCATCAGCGGCGCCTGGTGGCCCTGATGCTCGGCGAGCGCGCCCATGAAGTTCCCGTAGTTCAGCTCCTCGACGTCTGCTCTCGGGACGCCGGCGTCCTCGAACGCGCGCTCCGCGGCCGTCGCGAAGAGGTCGCGTCCCGCGCGGTCCGCGTGGCTCCCGAAGCGCGTGAGCCCCACTCCGGCGACGCGTACGTCAGTCATACGGGGACGATACTCGGGGACCGGTTTATCGTTGCCGGAAGGGGTGGCGCTCGCGGGGGGCCGGCGCGTCGGGTTCGGGACGCTGGGTTCGGGACGCCGCGGCCGGGGCGCGCCCCGGGAGAATCAGCCGATGTACCGCAGGTCGTCGTCGGGCACCGCGGGCCCGTCCTGCATCTCGCGGATCTTGCCGACGACCTCCTCCATCTCCTCGGCGCGGTCCTCTAAGCTCTCGTAGTCGACGTCGAACTCGAGCACCTCCTCCAGTACCTCCAGCACCGCACGGGCGCTCTTCGGGTCGACGAGGTAGCCGCTCGTCTCGCCCATCAGGCAGGCGGCGGCGACGCCGCGGCGCCCGCCCAGCCCGAGCACGAGTCCGGAGACGCCGACGATCCCGCCCGCGGGCTCGTCGGGTCGGAACTCGACGCCGGCCGCCTCCAGCTCGTCGACGAGGTCGCCGTCGGAGACCGCGCCGAGGACGGTGTACTCCTCGACGAGCTCGCCGGTCGGGACGCCGCCGAGCGCGTACGCCCGCGTCGCGCCGAACTCCTCGGCGACGTCGAGGAACGTCGTCGTGAGCGTGTAGTGGCCCTTGTTCGAGCCGGCCTGGTGGTCGCCGGTCAACACGAGCAGGTCGGCGCCGTCGGTCTCGACGGCGTGGAACTCGGCGCAGGTCAGCTCGGCGACCCCGTCGCCGTCGACGTCAACCTGCGGCGGGAACTCGGTGGTGTACACCCGGCGGACCAACTCGCCGTCGAACTCCTCCAACAGGTGTTCCGCCCCGAGCTTCCCCACGTGGCCGACGCCCGGCAGCCCCTCGATGAGCACCGGGTCGTCGAGCTCCGGCGTCGCGACCTCGTCGATCTCGATGTCGTCCATACCGGGTCCGTCGGGGCGGCGGTCACAAGAGGGTGGCTATTCCGGCGGCGCGGGCGTGCGGGCGGAACGCGGTGCGGCCGGAGCGCTGCACGGCCCGAGCCGGGGCCTACTCCGACTCCCGACGCCGCCGCGCCCGCCGCCGGTACTCGCCGTAGGGGTCCTCGGGACCGAACGGCGCGGGCGCGCTGTTCGCCGTCGGACCGCCGCAGTCGGGACAGCTGTCGCCGAGCGTGTACACCGGCCGGTCGTGGGCGGTCTCCCAGTTCGCGCAGACGCGGATGTCGGATTTCACGGAGTGAAAGGATAAAAAGCGGACCGCGGGCGACTACTCGTCGTCCTCGCGGCGCTCGCGGTGGAACTCGCCGGCGCCGCCGGCGGCCTCGATGGCCTCGCTGGCGCGGGCCGCGGCGGCCTCCAGCTGGTCCTCGGCCGTCTTGTAGTCGGGCGCGCGGACCTTGATCCGGTACTCGGGCGAGCCGACGTAGCCGACTTCGAGGTCGACGCCGTCAGGCACTTCGCCGTTGCCCTCGGCGGCTTCGAGCGCCGCCTTCACGTCGTCGACGCCGTCGGAGGCCGCGGATTCGAGGTCGACGTAGCCGGTCACGTCGACGTACGGGACCGAGACGTTGTCTCGGGCGGCCTCGACGATCGACTCGCGGGCGTCGTCGTCGACCTCGACATCTTCGAGGGCCTCGTCGCCGCTGATCGCGGCCGCCTCGAAGGCGTCGTACAGCGAGTCGTACTCGACGAGGAGCGCGTTGGCGACCGCGGTGTAGCGGTCGTCGTCGACGTCCTCGCCGAGCGCGATGAGCATCCAGTTGTCGGCCTTCTGCGAGTTCTTCCAGGCCTGTATCTTGTCCTTTCGCTGGTGCTCGTTGACGTCTTTGATCGAGAGGTCGATCTGGTTCGACGACTCGTCGACGTCGAGCACCTTCGCGACGACCGTCTGTCCCTCGCGGACGTGGTCGCGGACGTTCTTGATCCAGCCGGAGGCGACCTCGCTGATGTGACAGAGGCCGCGCTTCTCCTCGTACTCGTCGAGGTCGACGAAGACGCCGAAGTCGGCGATCTCGTCGACGTCGCCGACCACCAGCTCGCCGGGTTCGGGCCAGCCGCTGTACTTCATACGGGGGTCAGAGGCGGTTACCGCGCCTCAACGGTTTCGACGATCTCGCCGTGGAGCTCGGCCTCCCCGCCGGTCGGGGTCGCGAGCGTCGTGCCGCAGACCGCGCACGACACCACAGAGGAGGCCTTGCCGAAGACGACCTGTTCGTTCTCGCAGTCGCCGCAGGCGACGCGGTGGAAGCTTCCCGCCATGCTTACTCCTGGAACGTGAGCCGGCCGGCGCGCCAGCCCTCGCGCATGTGGGCCTTGCCGCAGTCGCCGCAGCGGTACTTCAGGTGGGTCTTCTTCGTCGGCTTGTCGCCACCGGGCACCTTCGAGTACCCGCCGGCGTTACCGATCGTCGCGAGCGCGCGGCGCCGTTGGCGCGCGTCCCGCTTCATTCCGGTCGCCCGACCCGATCGAACCTTCTCCACTTCGTGCTCGTGGTGCGAGTCACAGTGTGGACAGTACGTGTTGAAACGACGTGGCATCTCCATGGATATCGACCTTGAGTCGCGGTTCGTCGCCGACGCTTAAAACGGGTTTGGTCTGGCTCCCAGCCGGCGATCGGGACCACGGCGTCCGCGCCGCCGTGCACCGTCTCTTCACCCTTCCCACTCCGCGACCGCCCGCACCGGCGAGCCGTCCCCGTCGCGCAGGCGGAGCGGGAACGCGTAGAGCCGGAACCGCGACGGGAGCCCGTCGAGCCCGCGGAGGTTCTCGACGATCGGGAGGTCCGCCGCCAACAGGGCGTCGTGAGCCGGCGTCCCGTCGGGCTCGTCACTCGCGGTCGCGGCGTCGGTCGCCGTCGCTGTCGGCGTCGGATCCGGCCCGAAGGTGTCGACCCCGACGCCGACGCCGAGATCCCGGCACCGCGTCGCGGCCGCCTCGGTCAGGTACGGGTGGTCGCGGTAGCGGTCGGCCCCCCAGTAGGACGCCCAGCCGGTCCGCAGGACGAGGAGGTCGACTCCGGGATCGCCCGGAGCCGACGCCTCGTCGACCGCGCTCTCCTCGTCGCCGAGGGCCGCCGCGAGCGCCTCGGCCGTGATCGGCTCCCGCGGCTCCAGCGGCCGGAGGTCGACGAGGCGGGCGTCGAACGCGAACCGGCCCGGATCGACCTCGTCCACGGTCGCCCCCTCCGAGAGCGTGTGGCGCGGCGCGTCGACGTGCGTCCCGGCGTGGGTGCCGGTCCGGAGCTCGCTCGTCGCGTAGCCGTGGGCCTCGTAGGTCGCGTCGGGCGCGAGCGACACCGCGGGGTCGCCGGGGTACGTCGGCATTCCGGTCTCGATCGGGCGGGAGAGGTCGCGGAACACGGACTGGAGTCGCCCGCCGCGCTGTTAAATCGGTCGCCGTCGGCCGCTCCGCTTCCGCTGCCCGAACGTATTTGCGCCGGCCGCCGCTCGGTGCGCCTATGTCGGCACTGCCGCTCGACGCCTACTACGACCTGACGGAGGTCGGCGAGGTCGCCGTTTCCCCCGCCGGCGACCGCGTCGCCTTCACCGCCACCGAGTACGACCAGCGCGCGGACGAGGCCGTGAGCTCGCTGTTCGTCGTCCCGACCGACGGCTCCCGCGAGCCGCACCGCCTGACGAGCGCGGCCGGCACCTCCGCGCCGGCGTGGGGACCGGACGGCGACCGCCTCGCGTTCGTGGCCGCCCGCGACCGCGACGCCGAGCGACGAGTCGGATGGCGGGACCGGGAGGACGACGAGGACGCCGAGACCGACGGCGACGCCGAGAACGGAGACGCGGATGCGCCCGCCGGCGACGACGAGCCGAAGCCGCAGGTGTGGCTGTTCGACCTCGCCTTGGGCGGCGACGCGAGACAGGTCACCGAGCGCGACGAGGGCGTCGCCGACTTCGACTGGTCTCCCGACGGCGACCGGCTGGTGATCGAGTCGCGCGACCCGACCGACGAGGAGGCCGACTACCTCGATCGGGTGCGCGGAGAGGGCGGGCCGATCGAGACGACGCGGCTCCAGCACAAGCTGAACGGCGTCGGCTGGACCGACGAGGTGACGCCGTACCTCTTCGTCGTCGACCTCGACGACCCCGAGCACGACCCGCGGCGGCTCGACGACGGGTACGGCGGCGGCGCCTTCCAAGACATCGCCGGGATGGACCCCCACTGGGGGGCGACCGGGCGGATCGCGTTCACCGCCTGCCGGCTCGACCGCCCGGACGACACCACCGTCCGCGACGTCTACGCGGTGTCGCCCGCTGGCGGCGAGGCCGAGCGGCTCACCGGCGGCGACCTCGCCCACGGCGTCCCGACGTGGCGCCCGGGCGCCGACGAGCTGGTGACGGTCGCCGACGACCCGGACGACCCGCCCGCGCCGGCCGAGGTGTACCTCGTCGACGGCGGAGACGGGGGGAGCGCCGACCGCGACGAGGGCGGCGAGGACGGCGAGGGGACCGTCGTCTCGCTCACCGCCGACCTCGATCGGACGGTCGCGCGCGGCGGCGAGCCGGTCTGGGCCGACGGCGCGGTGTACGTCGCCGTCGGCGACGAGAGCCACACGCGGCTGGTCCGCGCGGGGACGGACGGGACCGCCGAGCGCGTCTTCGCGGCGCAGGGGCGCGACCGTGCGCTAACCGGGTTCGACGTCTCGGCCGACGGCTCGACGGCGGTGGCGGTCCTTTCGGACCCGACCGAAGGGACCGACCTGTACGCGGTCGATGTCGCCGACCTCGACGACGGGGGCGACCTCGGCGACCCGCCCGCGGAGCCCGACTCCCTCCGGCGGCTCACCGCGGTCAACGAGCCGCTGATCGACGAGTTCGCGGTGCCGGAGGCGACCCGGGTCGAGTGGGAGTCCGACGGGTGGACGATCGACGGGATCGTCTATCACGACCCGACCGTGGACCCGACCGAGGGTGACCACCCGCTCGTGGTGGCGATCCACGGCGGCCCGACGTCGTACGACGAGCCCGTCTTCGACTTCGCGCACGCCGCGCTGACGAGCCGCGGATACCTCGTCCTCCGCCCGAACTACCGCGGCGGCACCTCCCGCGGGCGGGCGTTCACCGCCGAGCTGACCGGCGCGTGGGGGACCGCCGAGGTGGACGACATCGCGGCCGGCGTCGCGTCGCTCGCCGATCGCGGCTGGGTCGACCCCGACCGCGTCTTCGGCCACGGCTTCTCCTACGGGGGGATCGCGCAGGGGTTCCTCGTCACGCGCCGCCCCGACCTCTTCGCGGCGGCGGCGCCGGAGCACGGCATCTACGACCTCCGGTCGGCGTTCGGCACCGACGACACGCACACCTGGTTCGAGGCGGAGTACGGCCTCCCGTGGGAGGAGCCGGAGGCGTACGACGCGGCGACGGCGGTCCTCGACGCCGGGGAGATCGAGACGCCGCTGCTCGTGATGGCTGGCGGCGAGGATTGGCGGTGTCCGCCCTCACAGTCCGAGCAGCTCTACGTCGCGGCCCGGAAACAGGGGGTCGACGCCGAGCTCGTCGTCTACCCGGACGAGCACCACGACATCGGTGATCCGGACCGCGCGATCCACCGGCTGGAGAAGATCCTCAACTGGTACGAGACGCACGACCCGGCGGTCGATGACGGGGACTGAGGCGCGGTGTCGGTCGCGGCCTGCGTCCCGGTGACGGCCCGCCGCCCTCAGTGTTCGACGAACTCGACGAGGACCCCGCCCGTCGAGCTCGGGTGGCAGAAGGCGACCTCGTGGCCCCACGCGCCGGGACGCGGCGCCTCGTCGACGAGGTCGACGCCGAGGTCGCGGGCGCGGTCCAGCGCCCCCTCGACGTCGTCGGTCGCGAGCGCGACGTGGTGGATCCCCGGTCCCTCCCGGTCGAGGTAGTCGGCGATCGCGCCGCCGTCGGCGGGCTCTAACAGCTCGAAGTACCCCCCGCCGTCCAGTTCGAGGAAGGCGACGGCCATCCCGTCGAACGTCTCCTCGTGGGCGACGGGCGCGTCGAGGAGGCCGTCGAACAGCTCGGCGAGGTCGGCGGCGTCGCGGGTGGCGACGCCGACGTGGTCGAAGCGCATGCGTCGCGGATCGTTTGCCGCCGACTTATAACGACCGAGCGGGGCCGCGGTACCCGCGCCGCCGCGCCGGGATCCAAAGGTTTGGGTGCGGTCCGGGAGAAGGAGGGAGCGACTCCAGTGAGCGACTCACAGACCGACGCGGCGACGGAGCAGATGTCGTCCCGGAACATCCTCGGCTCGCTGCTCGACAGCGCGCTCCACGAGATGCAGCGAGAGCGGTCCGGGCTGCTGCTCTCGGGGCTGTCGGCGGGGCTCGACATCGGCTTCGGCCCGCTGATGATGGCGGTGGTGTTGACCCTCTCGCCGGGGGGCTTCGGCGACCTCGGGACCGAGCTGCTGCTCGCCGGCGTCTACTCCATCGGCTTCATGTTCGTCATCCTGGGCCGCTCGGAGCTGTTCACCGAGCACACGACGCTGGCCGTGATACCGGTGCTCGACCGGCAGGCGTCGTTCAAACAGTTGGGCCGCCTCTGGGGGCTGGTGTACGTCGGGAACATCGTCGGCGGGCCCCTGTTCACCCTGCTCGTGACCCTGCTGATGCCGGAGCTCGGCGTCGTCGACCCGCAGTCGTTCGAGACCATCGCCCTGAAGCTCGTCGACCACGACCTCCCGTGGCTGTTCGTCGGCGGGGTCTTCGCCGGCTGGCTGATGGGACTGCTGGCGTGGCTCGTGACGGCGGCGCAGGACACGACCGCCCGGATCCTCCTCGTGCTGATCGTCACCGGCACGATCGGGCTCCTCCACCTCCCGCACTCGATCGCGGGCAACGTGGAGGTGCTGTTCGGGCTGATCGTCTCGGACGCCATCTCGCTGGCCGACTACGCCGGATTCCTGGTGCTCGCGACGGTCGGCAACGCCTTCGGCGGCGCGGTGTTCGTCGCGCTGCTGAAGTACGGCCACGTCGTCCGCGGCGCGAACTGAGCGCGTCGCGGAGCCGGACGCCCCCCGCCGCCGTCGTCGGCTGACGCCCTCGGAGGGGACTCCCTTACCGCCCGGGCTTGTACTCGCCGAACTCGTCGCGGAGCACGTCAGAGATCTCTTGGACGGTCGCGTACGCCTTCACCGCGTCGACGATGTGGGGCATCACGTTCTCGGAGCCGCGGGCGGCCTCGCGGAGCGACGCGAGCGCGTCGTCGACCGCGTCGCCGTCGCGGTCGGCCTTCACCTCGTTCAGGCGCTCGCGCTGGTTCTGCTCCTGTTCCGGGTCGACCTCTTCGAGGTCCATCTCGGGCTCCTCGTCGACCTCGAACTCGTTGACGCCGACGATGATCCGCTCGCCCTCCTCGATCTCCTGCTGGCGGTCGAAGGCGACGTCCTGGATCTGCCGCTGGACCCACTGGCTCTCGACCGCCTCCAGCATGCCGCCGCGACGATCGACCTCCTCTAGGATCTCGAAGGCGTCCTCCTCGATCCCGTCGGTGAGGCTCTCGACGTAATAGGACCCGGCGAGCGGGTCGATCGTGTCGGCCGCGCCCGACTCGTGCGCGAGGATCTGCTGGGTGCGCAGCGCGGTGCGGACCGACTTCTCGGTGGGAAGCGCGAGCGCCTCGTCCTTCCCGTTGGTGTGGAGGCTCTGGGTCCCACCCAGGACGGCCGCGAGCGCCTGGTACGCGACCCGGACGACGTTGTTCTCGATCTGCTGGGCGGTGAGAGTGGAGCCGCCGGTCTGCGTGTGGAACTTCAGCTGTTTCGACTTCGGGTTCTGCGCGTCGAACCGCTCGTCCATGATCTGCGCCCACATCCGCCGGGCGGCGCGGAACTTCGCGGCCTCCTCGAAGACGTTGTTGTGCGCGTTGAAGAAGAAGGAGAGCTGCGGGGCGAACTCGTCGACGTCGAGCCCGGCGTCGATCGCGGCCCGCACGTACTCGATCCCGTTGCCGAGCGTGAACGCGACCTCCTGGGCCGCCGTCGAGCCCGCCTCGCGGATGTGGTACCCCGAGATGGAGATCGTGTTGAAGTTGGGGGTCTCGGCCGCGCAGAACTCGAAGATGTCCGTGATCAGCCGCATCGACTGCTTCGGGGGGTAGATGTAGAGGTTCCGCGCGATGTACTCCTTCATGATGTCGTTCTGGATCGTCCCGCGGAGCTGTTCGCGCGGGACCCCCTGCTCGTCGCCCATCGCGACGTACATCGCGAGGAGGACGGCGGCCGGGGCGTTGATCGTCATCGACGTCGACACCTCGTCTAAGGGGATCCCGTCGAAGACGGTCTCGAAGTCGTCGAGGGTGTCGATGGCGACGCCCGACCGCCCCACCTCGCCCTCGGCCATCGCGGCGTCGGAGTCGTACCCCATCTGCGTCGGGAGGTCGAACGCCATCGAGAGCCCGGAGGAGCCCTCGTCGATGAGGTAGTTGAACCGCTCGTTCGTCTCCGCGGCGGTGCCCATGCCGGCGTACTGGCGCATCGTCCAGAGGCGCCCGCGGTGCATCGTCGAGTAGACGCCGCGGGTGTACGGCTCCTCGCCCGGGTTCCCCAGGTCATCGCGATAGTCGTGGTCGGGGACGTCGGCGGGGGTGTACAGCGGGTCGACCTCCTGGCCGCCCGTGTCGGTGGTGAACTCCTCCTTGCGCTCCCCGAACCGGTCGACCGTCTCGCCGTAGGTTCCCTCCTCCCACGACTCCTTCGCCTCCCGGATCGCGGCCAGTTCCTCAGGGTCGTACATTACCGAAACGGACGACCGAGCGGGACTTAACAGTTTTCGGAGTCGGCGTCGGGCGCGGGCGCCCGACCGCTCCCGACGACCGGTTTCAAGTGCCGTGCGGTCCATTAGCGGTCATGGACGTCCTCTCCGACTCGGCCGAGCGCTTCCTCGCCGCGACGGCGCCGGAACACACCGCGACGCAGGCGGCGATGGCCGAGCTGGCCGACGACTGGGGGTTCCCGATCATCGGGCCGGAGGCGGGCGCGGTGCTCCGGCTGCTCGCCCGCCTGACCGACGCCGAGCGCGTCTTCGAGTTCGGCTCCGGCTTCGGCTACTCGGCGACGTGGTTCCTACGCGGCGGCGCCGAGGCGGTGGTCTGTACGGAGTTCGACGAAGAGGAGGCCGAGCGCGGTGTCCGGTTCGCCGCCGACGGCGGGTACGCCGACAGCGTCACCTTCGAGGTGGGCGACGCGATGGAGACGATCGAGCGCTACGACGGGCCGTTCGACGTCGTCCTCATCGACCACCAGAAGGGCCGCTACGCCGAGGCCTACCGCACCGTCCTTCCGAAGGTCCGGACCGGCGGCGTGATTATCGCCGACAACATCACGAGGGGGCCAATCGACCTCGGCGACCTCGTGGCGCACTTCGAGGACGGCGCGCCGCTACCTGACCCCGAGGTCGACGACGAGACCCGGGGGATCGGCGAGTACGTCGGCACCGTGCGCTCGGACGACGCGGTCGAGACCGCGATCCTCCCGGTCGGCAACGGGATCGCGGTGTCGACGAAGGTGGCGTGAGGAGGCGGCAACGCGGTTATTTACAATGAGTCTGCGGTCGGCGCGCCCCGGTGAGCGGCCCGAAGGGCCGCGAGCCGACGGTGCGAGGGACGCGGTGAGCGCTCGGAGAGCGCGAACCGCGAGGCTGGGGAGGCGTGAGGCTGCGGTGCGG
>NZ_CVRT01000071.1 GCF_001261915.1 Halorubrum sp. SD626R | reverse complement strand
CTCACGCCTCCCCAGCCTCGTCGCTGGCGGCTGGCGCCGCCAGCGACTCCCTCGCACGCGCTCCTCACGCCCACAGGGCGTTCGGAGGCGCGCGCCACCGCAGTGGATGTTTAAAATACGCATCGAAGCCACCGTTCTCACTCGTCGTCGCGGCCGGTCACCTTCCGGATACAGGAGGAGCCGAACGGGCCGAGCTCGCCCGCGTCCAGCTTTACGAAGTGACCGGTGGTGATCGAGGTGCCGCACCGGCGGCACTCGAACTCACCCTCGCGCCGGACCACCTGGCTGTCGTAGTTCACGTAGGTCCCGCCGCGCCGGATTCTGAGCCGGGCGTCCTCGCGCTCGATGACGCCGCGCTTCTCGGCGGCGTCGAGGATGTCGCGGGTGAGCGCCGGGCTCGTCGTCACCGTCTCGATCCGGTCGATCGCGTCCGGCAGCGCCAGCTCCTCGCGTTCGAGGTGCGCGAGCAGCTCGACGCCGAGCTCCAGCTTCTCCTCCCGGGACGCCGGCTCGTTCACGCCCGGCGAAACGAATCGGACCCTCTTAATTCGGCCGGGAGGCGGCAGGGCGAGCGTCGAGCGGGAGCAGCGGTCGGCCCCCGATGTAGTAAGACAGTTACCACGCCGGGCGCTGGAGGGCGTATGGACGTACTGGAGGTCGCGGCGCGGGCGACCGAGACGGGGCCGGTCTGCGACGCCTGTCTCGGCCGGCTCGTCGCCGACCGGAGCTTCGGGCTGTCGAACGCCGATCGCGGGTCGGCGCTGCGCGTCTCGCTCGCGCTGCGCGACGACGAGGACCACGAGTCGGTCGACACGGCCGACTGCTGGGTCTGCGAGGGCCGCTGCGCCGAGTTCGACGCGTGGGCCGAGCGCGCCGCCGAGGCGGTCGAGGGGACCGAGTTTTCCACCTACAACGTCGGCACGCGCCCGCCGCCGCTGATCGAGGAGAACGAGGCGCTCCTCCGCGCGGACGCCGGGCTCGACGAGGACGCCGGCGAGCCGTTCAAGTCGGAGTTCAACCGCGAGGTCGGCAAGCGGTTCGGCCGCCTCACCGACACCGAGGTCTCCTTCGACCGGCCGGACGTGCAGTTCACGATCGATCTCGCCGCCGACGAGATCGACGCGAAGGTGAACTCGGCGTTCGTCTACGGCCGATACAGAAAGCTGGAGCGCGACATCCCGCAGACCGAGTGGCCCTGTCGCGAGTGCAAGGGCTCCGGGCGGCAGGGCGCGGACCCCTGCGACCACTGCGGCGGCTCGGGCTACCTCTACGACGACAGCGTCGAGGAGTACACCGCGCCGATCGTCGAGGACGTGATGGACGGGACGGAAGCGACGTTCCACGGCGCGGGCCGCGAGGACGTGGACGCCCTCATGCTCGGCACCGGCCGCCCGTTCGTGGTCGAGGTCGATGAGCCGCGCCGGCGCCGGGTCGACGTGGAGCGCCTCCAGTCGGACATCAACGCGTTCGCCGACGGCGCCGTGGAAGTCGAGGGCCTGCGGCTCGCGACCTACGACACCGTCGAGCGCGTGAAGGAGCTCGACGCCGCCAAGCGATACCGAGCCGACGTGACCTTCGACGCCGACGTCGACGCCGACGCGCTCGCCGAGGCGGTCGACGAGCTGGAGGGGACGACCGTCGAGCAGTACACCCCGAACCGGGTGGACCACCGGCGCGCGAGCATCACCCGCGAGCGCGACGTGTACGAGGCGACCGCCGAGCTCGACGACCCGCGCCGCGCGACCGTCGAGATCCGCGGCGCGGGCGGGCTCTACATCAAGGAGCTGATCTCGGGAGACGAGGGCCGCACCGAGCCGAGCCTCGCCGGGCTGCTCGGCGTCGGCGCCGCGGTGACCGCGCTCGACGTCGTCGCCGTCGAGGGCGAGGACGAGCCGTTCGAGCGCGAGGCGTTCTTCCGGGACTGAGGCGGACAGGCGGCGGCCGTTCCCGCGGATCGACTCGGACCAACGGGATTTATCGGACGCGCGTCTGACGGTACACGCATGCACGGGAGCGACGCGGACGAGGCGAGCGCCGAGGCGCCGACGGTCGGCGACGGCGTCGGCGAGCCCGTCGTCGAGCCGGCCGTCAGAGAGGCGGCCGCGTCGACGCCGACCGCGGCACACGCCCGGCTGAAGGGGATCGAGCGCGCGGCGCGGCCGGACCGCGTGTCGTCGATCCTCGTGGCCGTGGGCGCGGGCCCCCACACCGGGGCGACCGTCGACGTGGCCCGCGAGGTCGCCGACGCGACCGGCGCGTGGCTCGAACTGTTCCACGTCGTCCCCTCCGACCGCGCGCTCGTCGACGGGGACGCGACAGCGGTCGACGGGGAGGCCGACCCCGACAAGTACGCCGCGGCCGGCGACCGGCTCCTCTCGGCCGCCCGCGACCGCCTCGGCGACTTCGACCGTGTGGACCGGTGGCTCGTCGAAGACCGCACCGCCGCCGGCGCCATCGTCGAGCAGTCGCCGTACTACGACCTCATCGTCGTCGGCGCGCCCACCACCGGCACCGTCGGTCGGTTCGTCTTCGGCTCCACGACCGACACCGTGATCGACGACGCCGAGGTCCCCGTGGTCGTCGTCGAGGCCGACGGGGAGACGTCGCTCGACGTCGCGTAGCCGGCGCTCCGCGGTCGCGGCGTTCGCTCGCTCCGCGAGAGCCGTCTCCGGCGATATCGCGACGGAAACCGCGTGACAGCGATTATCGCGCGGGAACCGTGCGAGTGCGTAGCACCGCGGCGACAGCGTTAAATTGGTGTACAGACTTGTACATCACAACGCGAAGTAATACATCGGTGAACACTATGGATATCAACGACACGGTCGAACGCGTGACGGACGGGACGGATCTGACTGTCGAGGAGTCGCGCGAGGCCGCGCGCCTGGTCTTCGAGGAGGCCACCGAGGCGCAGATCGGCGCCCTCCTCGCCGCCCTCCGAGCGAAGGGCGAGACCGAGGCCGAGATCGCCGGCTTCGCGCGGGGGATGCGCGACGCCGCCCGGACGATCGAGCCGGACCGGGAGCCCCTCGTCGACACCTGCGGGACGGGCGGCGACGACTACGACACGATCAACGTCTCGACGACCGCGGCCATCGTCGCCGCCGGCGCCGGCGTCCCGATCGCCAAGCACGGCAACTACTCGGTGTCTTCCTCCTCCGGGAGCGCCGACGTGCTGGAGGTCGCGGGCGCCGACGTGGAGGCCGAGCCGCCGGCCGTGGAGGCGGCGATCGAGGAGGACGGGATCGGCTTCATGCTCGCGCCCGTCTTCCACCCGGCGATGAAGGCCGTCATCGGCCCGCGCAAGGAGCTCGGGATGCGGACGATCTTCAACGTGCTCGGCCCGCTCACCAACCCCGCCGGCGCCGACGCGCAGGTGCTCGGCGTCTACGACCCGGAGCTGGTCCCCCTCATCGCGCGGTCGCTCGCGCACATGCCGGTCGAGCGCGCCCTCGTCGTCCACGGCGCGGGGATGGACGAGATCGGGAGCCACGACGAGACGGTCGCCGCCGAGGTCGACGGCGACGAGGTGCGGGAGTTCACCATCGCGCCCGAGGACCTGGGCCTCGACCGCGCCCCCATCGAGGCGGTCGCCGGCGGGACGCCCGAGGAGAACGCGGCCGACCTGCGCGGGATCGTCGACGGCTCCGTCACGGGGCCGAAGCGCGATCTCATCCTCGCGAACGCCGGCGCGGCGATCTACGTCGCCGGCGAGGCCGACTCGCTCGCGGCGGGCGTCGAGCGCGCGGCCGAGGCGATCGACTCCGGCGCGGCCGCCGAGAAGTTCGCGGCGCTGTGCGGGGAGGAGGCGGCGTCGAGAGCGGAGACGCCCCCGGGCGCGGAGGACGACGACTGATGGCCCGGGTGAAGATCTGCGGCCTGACGCGCGGCGCGGACCTCCGGGCCGCGGTCGACGCGGGCGCCGACGCGGTCGGCGTGATCTCGGAGGTGCCCGTCGACTCGGCGCGCGAGGTCGACCCCGCGAAGGCCGCCGAGCTGCTCGCCGACGTCCCGCCGTTCGTCACGGCGACGCTCGTCACGATGCCCGACTCGGCCGAGCGCGCGGTCGAGCTGGTCCGGACGACCGGCCCCGACGCGCTCCAGCTCCACGGGGAGTGGACCGCAGACGAGATCCGGTACGTCCGCGCCGAGACCGAGCGGAAGGTGCTGCTCGCGGTCGACGCCGACGACCCGGTCCGCGCCGAGGAGTTCGACGCGGTCGCCGACGCGCTCGTGATCGACTCGACGGACGACTCGGGCGCCGGCGGCACCGGCGAGACCCACGACTGGGCGAAGACGGGGGAGCTGGCGGCCCGGCTCACGTCGCCGGTCGTGCTCGCGGGCGGGCTCACGGCCGACAACGTCGCCGAGGCGGTCCGCGTGGCCGACCCGTTCGCCGTCGACGTCGCCTCCGGCGTCGAGCTGTCGGACGGGCGGAAGGACCACAACGCGGTGGCCCGCTTCGTCGCCAACGCGGGCCGGGAGATGGAGCTCGCATGACCGACGACGGCTCCCCGCTCGACCGCTCGAAAGGCGCGTTCGCCGATCTCGCGGCCGACGCGGAGAAGCCGGTCGTCGTCCGGGCGTCCGCGACGCTCGACGCCGACGTGACCCCGCTCGCGGCGTACGCGACGCTCGTCGGCGAGGGACCGTACGGGTTCCTCTTGGAGTCCGGCGAGAAGGTCGCCTCCAGCGACCCCGACGGCGCGTTCACGTCTGGCGGGAAGGCCGACCGGCACGCGCGCTACTCGTTCGTCGGGTACGACCCCGAGGCGATCGTCTCCGTCCACCCCGACCGCACCGACGTGACCCGGCTCGGCACCGCCGCGGAGTTCGTCGGAGACGGATCCGAGAGGGATATCGGCCCCGAGGCCGGCGACGCGGTCGACCGGATCCGCGCGGCGTTCCCCGACGTGAGCCTGCGCGGCTTCCCGGACACCGACCGGCAGATCCTCTCCGGCGGGTTCGTCGGCTTCCTCGCGTACGAGGCCGTCTACGACCTCTGGTTGGAGGAGGTGGGCGTCGAGCGCCCCGAGACCGAGTTCCCCGACGCCGAGTTCGCGCTGACGACCCGCACGGTCGTCTTCGACGAGAAGGAGGGGAGCGCCGAGCTCGTCTTCACTCCCGTGATCGGCGTCGACGACGACCCCGCGGCGGTCTACGACGACCTCGTCGCCGAGGCGGAGCGCGTGAGCGCAGCGCTGCGCGAGGCCGCGCCGCCGGAGCCGGACGGGATCCGCGTCGAGTCGGAGTCGGCGGACCCCCGCGAGGAGTACGAGGAGGCGGTCCGGACCGCGAAGCGTCACGTGCTCGACGGCGACATCTACCAGGGCGTGATCTCGCGGAGCCGGGAGCTCCGCGGCGAGGTCGACTCGCTGGGGCTGTACGCGGCGCTCCGCGAGGTGAACCCCTCGCCGTATATGTACGTGTTGCGCCACGACGACCGCAGCATCGTCGGCGCGAGCCCGGAGACGCTCGTGTCGGTGCAGGGCGACCGGATCGTCTCGAACCCCATCGCGGGCACCTGCCCGCGGGGGACGAGCCCGGTGGAGGACCGCCGGCTCGCCGGCGAGATGCTCGCCGACGCGAAGGAGCGCGCCGAGCACACAATGTTAGTCGACCTCGCGCGCAACGACGTGCGCCGCGTCTCCGAGGCGGGGTCGGTCCGCGTCGAGGAGTTCATGAACGTGCTGAAGTACAGCCACGTCCAGCACATCGAGTCGACCGTGACGGGGACGCTCGCGGGCGACGCGGACGCCTTCGACGCGACGCGCGCGACGTTCCCCGCCGGGACGCTCACCGGCGCGCCGAAGGTGCGCGCGATGGAGATCATCGAGGCGCTGGAGGCGACGCCGCGGGGGGCGTACGGCGGCGGCGTCGGCTACTACGCGTGGACCGGCGACGCCGACTTCGCCATCGTGATCCGGACCGCGACGCTCGACGAGTCGCCAGCCGGCGCGAGCGACCCGGACGAGACCGCGGTGACTGTCCGGGCCGGCGCCGGGCTCGTCGCCGACTCCGACCCGGCCGCCGAGTACGAGGAGACCGAGCAGAAGATGGACGGCGTGTTGACCGCGATCGACCGGATCCGGGAGGGGGACGACGCGAGCGGCGACTCCGGCGACGCCGACCCGGACGAGCCCCTCCCCGCCGGCACGGAGGCCGACGAATGAACGTCGTCGTCGTCGACAACTTCGACTCGTTCACGTACAACCTCGTCGAGTACGTGTCCGACCAGACGCTCGGCGGGGACGGGGAAGCCGGCGACGAGGCGGGCGCGGAGCCGGAATCGATCGACGTCGAGGTGTTCAAGAACACCGCGTCGCTGGAGGAGATCCGGGAGACGGACCCGGACGCGGTGATCATCAGCCCCGGCCCCGGTCACCCGAGGAACGAGCGCGACGTGGGCGTGACGGCCGACGTGCTCCGGGATCTCTCGCCCGAGGTCCCGACGCTCGGCGTCTGTCTCGGGCTGGAGGCCGCCGTCTACGAGTACGGCGGGACCGTCGGCCACGCGCCGGAGCCGATCCACGGCAAGGCGTTCCCGGTCGAGCACGACGGCGAGGGGGTGTTCGCCGGGCTCGACCAGGGGTTCCGCGCCGGCCGGTACCACTCGCTGGCCGCGACCGAGGTCCCCGACGCCTTCGCGGTGACGGCGACGACCGAGCACGAGGCCGACGAAATCGTGATGGGGATCCGCCACCACGAACACCCGATCGAGGCGGTGCAGTTCCACCCGGAGAGCGTGCTGACCGCGGCGGGCCACGAGCTGATCCGGAACTTCCTCGAATCCGTCTAGCGGGGGGCGTCGTCCGTTTCGTCGCCGTCCGTCTCCCCATCGCCGTTCTTCGTCTCCCCGTCGCCGGTTTCGTCGGCCCCCCGCCCAGCGAGCCCGACGAGGTGGCCGACCTCGGGGAGGACGATCTCGTCGACGCCGAGCCGGACAGCGTTCTCGGAGCCGGGGAGACAGAAGACGGGCGTGGCGGAGACGATTCCGGCGATCGCCCGGGAACCGATCGTCCGCGTCCCGATCTCCTCGACCGAGCGCCGGCGGAACAGCTCGCCGAACCCGGGGAGCGTCTTCGCGAACAGCCCCTTCACCGCCTCGGGCGTCACGTCGTCGGGCGTCACGCCGGTCCCGCCCGTGGTCACGACGACATCTGTGTCCTCGCGGCGCGCCAGGCGGTCGACGGTCCCCTGCACGCTGTCGTACTCGTCGGGGACCAGCTCACGGGTCGCGACCTCGTGGCCGGCCTCCTCGAACGCGGCGGCGACGTGGTCGCCGGAGGGGTCTTCGTCGAGCGACCGCGAGGAGGAGACCGTCACGACCGCGACCGCGACCGAGTCGGCGTCGTGGTGATGGTGGTCGTGATCGCCGCCGTGGTCGTGGTCGCCGTGCTCGTGTCCGTGTCCGTCGTGGCCGTGCCCGTCGTGGTCGCCGTGGTCCCCGTCTCCATCCTCGTGGTCGTGCCCGTCGCTCATGCCCTCATCTTCCTCGGCGACCGTGAAAACACCTGCCCGGCGCGCCGGGACGTCGGGCTCCGTCCGAGAACCCGGCGACCCCCGCTCAGGGCCAGTCGTCGCGCGACTCATCTTCGTCCGGCTCCTCCTCGTCCGGCTCGGCCGTCGCGAGGATCCACCCGGCGGCCTCGGCCGCGTCCTCGACGTGCAGGAACTCCCAGCCGGTGGCCTCGGCGACCGCCTCGTCCTCGTCGTCGACGCCGACGAACACGTGTCGGTCCGTGTCGAACTGGCCGGCGATGTTCTCCAGGCTCTCCTCGACGCCGCGCGGGCCCGAGAAGAAGTCCTGACGCACGCGGTGCTTCCGGGTGAAGTTGGTGACGACGTACGTCGGCTTCTCGCTGACGACGCCGACGTACTCGGTCCACTGCCGGGCGTTGTTGAACACGTCGTTGGGGTCCGCGAGCGACTTCAGCGCCTCCAGCTCGAACGCGAGCGTCATGTCGGTAGATCCGCCACTGTCCATAGAGAGCGGTTCTCGCGGCGGGCGAAAACAACTTCGCTTCCGAGGCGGCGGCCGGAGCGGTCGCAAGCGGAACTTCGGCTCAAGCCCCCTCAGCGCGTGCGGACCTGGTAGTAGTCGGTGAACTTCACGACGTCGCCGTCGTCGAGTTCGCCCGTCTCCGGCGCCGTCTCCGGTCGTCCGGCGAGCTCCCTGACGAGGACCTGGGCCTCCTCACTGAGCTCGTCGTAGTGTCGGACCCGCGTGTCAGGCGGGATCAGGCCGGTCCGGCGGAGGCGAAGCCGTCGCCCCGTCTCCCTGATTGACATGCGATAGCATATGTCATGATTTATCATAAGCGTTGCGCCGGTTCCGAGCGCGTGGAGGGTTGCGGGAGTCCGACCGACGCCGGAGCTACTGGGGCGGGCGTGCCAGCGTCACCGTTATGACGGTCCCGCGGGGGTCCGCGTCCGCGACCGTCGCCGATCCGCCCGACTGCTGCAGGACCCAGTAGACGAGCCACAGCCCGAGCCCGCTCCCGTGGTACAGCGCGTCCACCGCGTGGCCCGTCTCGAGCACGTCGCGGTTCATGTCGTTCATGCCCGGCCCGTCGTCGGCGATCCGCACCTCGACCGCGTCCGCGGTCGCCTCGACGGCGACATCGACCGTCGGCCGGTCGCGGTCGTGGTGGACGACCGCGTTCCGGATCAGCTCCGCCAGCGCGCGGTCGAGCCACGCGGTCGCCGAGGCGACCGCTTCTCCCCCGGCCGGCGTCGACGCCGAGAGCCGCGCGTCCGGGAACTCATCGGCGAGCGACACGAGGGTCCCGTCGACCGCCTGGCCGACGTCGATCGGCTCGACCTCGGGCGCGTCGCTCAGGATCTCGGTGATGTCGTGGGCCTTCTCGCTCGTCGTCAGGAGGTCGTCCGCCCGCGAGACGATGTACGAGGCCGACTCGGCGACGCCGTCGCCGCGGTCGTCGTCGGGAGCGTCCTCGACGAGCTCCCGCGCCCGTCCCCGGATCACCGTCAGCGCGTTCCGGAGGTTGTGCTGAAGCACCCGATCGACGACGCTGAGCTGACGCGCCCGGTTCTCGCTGTCGGTCACGTCGCGGAGGACGCCGACCACGCCGGCGGCCCCGTCGGCGTCGGGGTCCGCCAGCGGGTAGTACCGGACGTCGACCGTGCGCGTCCCCCGGGCCGGGTGCGTCCGTTTCGTCCGGTACTCGACCGGCCGGCCTTGCAGCGCGCGGTTCACGTGTCGCTTCACGTCCGGGTAGCGCTCGTCGTCGACGACGTCCGAGATCGACAGGTCGCGCACGTCGTCCGTCTCGATCCCGTGGTACGCCCGGTACTGGGGGTTCGCGAACAGGAAGCGGCCCTCACGGTCGACCGCGGCGATGAGGTCGGTCGCCCCGTTGACGGCGCGCTCGTAGCGTTCGAGCTCCGCCTCGCGGCGCTTCATCTCGGTGACGTCGCGGCAGATCGCGAACGTGCCCGCCAGCTCGCCGTCGGCGTCGTAGTGGGGGTACCGCCGCGTGCTGAACGTCGCCTCGCGACCGCTGCGCTCGAACGTCGGCGAGGTCTCGTACGCGACCGGCTCCTCCGTCTCCAGCACCTCGCGCTTCCGCTCGTCGATCTCGGCCGCGGTCTCGGGGTCCATGAAGGCGAACTCGTCGGCCCCGTACAGCTCCTCGCGGGGGACGCCCGCGAACTCGCTCACCGCCTCGTTGAGCAGCTCGAACTCCCCGTCGAGGTTCTGGAGGAGGATCGGGTCGTCGAGCGCCTCGACGATCTCGCGGTGCTGTTTCAGCCGCCCCATCGCCTCCCGCTTCTCCGTCACGTCGGTCTGGATCGCGACGAACCGAGAGACCTCGCCGTCCGCGTCGAACACCGGCGCGATCGTCTGGTGGGCGTGGTACGCCTCGCCGTCGCGCCGCCGGTCGACGATCTCCTCTTCCCACACCTCGCCGGACCCGACCGTCTCCCACAGCGCCGCGAAGTACTCGTCCGACATCTCCCCCGAATTGAGTATCGTCGGCGTCCGGCCGATCGCGTCGTCGGGCTCGTAGCCCGTGTTGTCCGTGAACGCGGGGTTGACGTACTCGATCGTCCCGTCCGGGCCGGTGACGTAGACGGCGTGACCGGCGTGTTCGACGACGTTGCGGAAGGTCCGCAGGTCGCGCGCGGTCGCCTCCTCGACGCAGTCCCGGAACACGCCGGTGTAGACGGGCTCTCCGGACGACCGGTGTTCGTGGAACCGCACGGAGAAGACCACCGTCCGTCCGTCGGCGCGCCGCAGGGGGCAAGTGAGACCGCCGACATCGCCCAGGCCGGCGTCGCTCGACAGCCGCCGACGGAGCGAGCGGACCCGCTCGTCGTCCCAGTCCTCGGGGATGAGTTCCGCGAGGCGTCGCCCGCGGAGGGCCGCGGGATCGCGGTCGAGTGCCGAGCCGACCGCGGGGTTCGCGTAGACGATCACGCCGTCGCCGTCGACGGAGAGGATCGGGTCCGAACACCCCTCGACGAACGAGGCGAAGAAGTCGTCGCCCGGCCCCGCCGGCGGGTCGGCGGACGATTCGCGTGACATCGCTGTGGGGGATATGGCGGCTCGACGTGAAAAGCTACTGGCCGGGTTTGCACGTTCGTGGGAACGGAGCGAGTGACGGGGGAAGGACGGTAACCGGGACGCTCGCGAGGCGAAATCGGAGAGGTGTCGAGGGGAGCGCGGGCCCTACTGTTCGGTCGTCGCCGCCAGGTCGTCGACGGAGAAGCCGGGCTCCATGAGGACCTCCGTCTGGTCGCTCACGTCGCGACCCTCGCGCATGAGCTGTTTGAACGCGGACTGCGGCGAGAGGTCGCCGATGAGGACCCCGCCGACGACCTTGCCGTGCTTGAGGGCCACGCGGCGCCACTCGCCCTCGGCGGTGGTCGCCTCGACCGAGTCGTCGCCGAGCGTCGGGTGGCCGAACGAGAGGAACGGGAAGTCGAAGTGCGTGATCGAGTACGAGGAGACCCACCTGAACTCCTCGCTGCCGTAGTCGAGCATGTTGCGGGCGGCGATCGTCCCCTGTTCCTTGGCCGAGCCCCACGAGCCGTTCTTCGCCCGGTCGCCCAAGATGAGGTCGTTGAACGTCGTGATGTCGCCGGCGGCGAACACGTTGTCGACGTTGGTGCGCATGAACTCGTCGACGACGACGCCGTCGTCGAGCTCCAGCGGCGTCGCCTCGACGAGCTCGGTGTTGAAGTTCAGCCCGATGGCGACGCCCGCGAAGTCGCACTCGTAGCGCTCGCCGTTCGGGTCGACCGCGGCCTCGACGTGGCCGTCGTCGTCGACCTCGAAGCGGTCGACCCCGGAGTCGAAGACGGGCTCGACGCCGCGCTCGCGCATCGCCTCGTGCATGATCTCCGCGCCCTCCTCCGAGAGGGCGTAGCGCCACCAGTTGTCGCCGCGCATCAGGTACTTCGCCTCGACCTCCTGCGCGCCGCAGATGGCCGCGAAGTCGATACCGAGGAGGCCGGCGCCGACGATGACGGCGTTCTCGGCGTCCTCGACGCTCTCCTTGATCCGGCGGGCGTCCTGGAACGTCCAGAAGTGGTGGATCCCGTCGGCGTCGGCGTTCTCGACCGGGAGCTGCTGGGGGGTCCCGCCGATCGCGAGCAGCAGGGAGTCGTACTCGAACGTCTCGCCCTCGTGGGTGTGGACCGCGTCGCCCTCGACGTCGATGTCGACGACGACCGTGTTGAGCCGGAGGTCGACGTCGTGCTCGTCGTACCACGACTCCTGGTGGATCGAGATGGGCGCCTCGGGGAGCTTCCCCTTCGCGTACTCCTTGATCAGAATCCGGTTGTAGAGGGACTCCCCCTCGTCGGTGAGAACCGTGATCTCGGCGTCGGGCGCTTGCTCTCGGAGCGTCTCGGCCGCGGACGCGCCCGCGATACCGTCCCCGACGATCACGTACGAATCGCTCATGTGCGGGCGTTCGGATTCGGGGTTAATGTGGGTTGTCATCCGCGTTGAAGATCATGATACTCCGACACAGCGCGGCTCAGAAAGCGACTGAACGCCACAGATTCAAGGTCGTCCCGGCCGAACGAGACGTATGAAGATCCGGCAGAACATCCGACACTGGGCCGCGAAGAAGGCGTTGACGACGCCGGTCGTCGGCGACGTCGCGAACGACAAGCTGGTCGACCTCCACACGAGCATCTTCCTCAACAAGGCCGACGAGGAGCGCCGGGAGGAGCGCCGCGATCACCTCGACAGCTTCTTCGACGCGACGATGGACACGTACGTCGCCGCCCTGGAGGCCGGCTTCACCGAGGCCGAGGCCCGCGAGGTCACCCACGTGCAGGCCAACTTCGACTTCTTCAACCACGGCTGGACGGAGATGATGGAGATTCCGGGCGACGAGCTGGAGGAACACTACCGGCGCTACGAGGAGTTCTTCGTCGAACACGGGATCACCATCGACGACCCGCTCGGCGACTTCCGGCCCGTCGGGGGCGTCGCCGAGGCGCCCGAGACCCCGGAGCGGCTGAAGACCGCGGAGTACGAGAACGCGCTCGCCGGCTTCGCCGACGACGTGTACGTCGAGACCGACGACGGCGAGACGGTCGTCGGCGGCGAGACGGAGGAGCCCGAGGACGTCGACCCGTCCGCCGCGCCCGGGCTCGACGAGGACGAGGCGAGCGCGTAGCCGGACGATCGGAAGCGCGTGGCGGGCAAGACCAGTCGGAGGTACGTAGCGATCGGGGAGGAGAACGAGCGCGCGACGGCGGCGACGCGCGCCGCCCCGAGAGCCGCCTACGTTTATGACCCGGCGGCGACAGTGGCCGACATGAACCGCGGTCAGTCGTTCCTCCTCCTCCTCATCGGGGCGGTCGCGCTGCTGACGCTGTTCGTCATCCTGCCGTTCGTCGAGTACGTCATCGCGTCGGCGATCCTCGCGTACGTGCTCTACCCCTTCCACGTCCGGCTGTCGCGGGCGATCCGGGGGGCGCTGGCGGGCCGGGTACGAGAGTCGATGGCGCGTCGCCTGAGTCGGATGCTCTCGGGCATCTCGCTCATCGTCGCGTCGATCGTCGCCGTCATCCTCCCGCTGGCGTACATCTCGTGGGTGTTCGTGCGCGACCTCACGGCGATCGCCCGAGGGAACACCGATATCGACGTCGCGGCGATCGAGGCCGAGATCACGGCGCTCACCGGCCAGACCGTCGAGGTCGGCGACGTGTTGGCGACGGTCGGACAGACCCTCGTCAACGCGCTGTTCGGCGGTGTCAGCGGGGTCGTCACCACCGCGTTCCGCGCGTCGGTCGGGCTCTCGCTCGCCCTCTTTTTAGTCTACTACACGCTGCTCGACGGGCCGGCGTTCGTGCGGTGGCTCCGGTCGACGAGTCCGCTCCCGTCGGCGGTCACCGCCGACCTCGTCGACCGCGTCGACGCGATGACCCGCGGGGTGGTGATCGGTCACATCGTCGTGGCGCTGCTGCAGGCGGTGATCGCGGGCGTCGGCCTCTGGGCGGCCGGGATCCCGAACGTCGTCTTCTGGACGTTCGTCATGGCCGTGCTCGCGCTGTTACCGCTGATCGGGGCGTTCTTCGTCTGGGGGCCGGCCGCGGTCTACCTCGTCGTCATCGACCAGGCCACGGCCGGCGTGTTGCTCGCGCTGTACGGGGTGTTCGTCATCGCGATGGTGGACAACTACGCCCGACCGCTCGTCATCGACCAGCAGGCGCACCTGAACCCCGCGGTGATCCTCCTCGGCGTGTTCGGCGGGATCTACTCGATCGGGTTCACCGGGCTGTTCGTCGGGCCCATCGTCATCGGCGTGCTCGCGGCGACGCTGGAGACGTTCCGCGAGGACTACGACGCGATGTAGGCGGGGAGAGCCGCCCTTATTCGGGATCCGCACCTTCTCCGAGCCGGTTCGCGATGAACCGCCGCTCGCGGGGGTCGAGCTCGCGGTCGTCCTCGCGGAACGCCCGCAGCCCGGTGCGGTACCGGTCGCTCTTCGCGCTCTCCCCGTCACCGTCGACGTCGCTCTCCGAGGCGGGCTCCGCCGCCGGTCGCTCCAGCTCCAGCTCGGCGAGCCCGGTCCGCTCGCCGGTGTACGCGAAGCCGCACTTGCACAGGGCGGCGTAGGCGAACGGGTTGTTCACCGCGATCCGCACCCGGTCGTAGCCGTCGGCGGCGAGCCGCTCGACGGTCCGGTCGACGAGCCGCGGGCCGAGCCCCTCGCCCCGGCGCGCGACGTGGACGGTGACGTACCGGAGCCGGCAGCAGGCGGGGTCAGTCCGGTCGGGCGAGAAGGAGATCGCCGCGATCACGTCGTCGTCGAACGCGCCCGCCTCGACGGTCGAGGGGAGGGGCTCGTCCGGTTCCCACTCCGGGACCGCCGGCGAGCCGTCGGGGGTACGGAGGACGGCCTTCCCCGGGGCGCCGACGACGAACTTGCCGGCGTAGGCGAAGGCGCGGTAGTCGAGCCGCAGGGTCGCCCCCGAGCCCGGTTCGCCGACGAGCGCGTACTCCATACGCGCCGATGGGGTCGCGCGGGTAAATGAGCGCTGGGTGTCGAGGCCGGTTTTAACTCCCGTCGACGCCGATCGCCGCCATGCACGGCCTCGGCGACGTCGGCTTCTTCGACCGGGTAGCGCCCCTGTACGACCGCGTCATGCCGCCGGCGAACGGGGAGGCGCTGGCCGCGGGACTCGACCACGCGACGCGACCGATCGACCGCCTGCTCGACGTCGGCGGCGGATCGGGCCGGGCGGCCGCCGCGCTGACCGGCCCCGAGATCGCGGTCGTCGACGCCTCCCTCGGGATGCTCTCCCGCGCCCGGGACGCCCGCGGGCTCTCCGGCGTCGCCGGCGACGCGGGGCGGCTCCCGTTCCGCGACGCGTCGGTCGACGCGGTCACGGTCGTCGACGCGCTCCATCACCTGCCCGACCAGGCGGCCGCGGTCCGGGAGGCCGCGCGCGTGCTTGCGCCGGGGGGCGCGCTCGTGGTCCGGGAGTTCGACCCCGAGCATCCCCTCGGACGGGCCCTCGTCGCGGCCGAGCACGCGATCGGAATGGGGTCGCGGTTCCGGACGCCCGCGGCCCTCGCGGCCGCGTTCGACGACGCGGGACTCGACCCCCGGATCGTCGACCGGGGCTTCGGCTACACGGTGGCGGGAGTCAAGCGAGCGGGATAAACGACCGAGCCGACCGACGAGTCGAGCGCTAGTCGTGCGAGTGGCTGTGCGCGCCGTGATCGTGAGCGACGCCCTCTCCGTCGCCGGACTCGTCGTGGGTGTGGTCCTGCTCGCCCGAGTCCGTCTCGCCGAGCACCTCGGCGCCCTCGCCGTCGATCATGTCCATGTTCTTGAGGTTGTCGCGCTCCTCGAAGTCCTCGACGGCCTCCATCACGTCCTCCTGGGTGATCGTCATCCGGTCCTCCGTGAGCGCGCCGAGGACGGCCTCGCGCAGCACCATCCGGAGGTCGGAGCCCGTGAGCCCGCTGGTGCGGTCGGCGACCTCCTCGGGGTCGAAGTCGGCGATCTGCATCTCGCGGGTGACGACCCGGAGAATGTCCGCGCGCATGTCGCGGTCCGGCTTGGGGAAGTTGACGATCTCGTCGAACCGGCGCCACGCGGCCGCGTCGAGCTGGTCCGGGTGGTTCGTCGCGCCGATGAGGAGCACCTCGTCGCGCACGAGCGACACCTCGTCGATGGACTTGAGGAGGGTGTTGACCGCGCGCTTCAGGGCGGCGTGCTCGTCGGAGCGGCGGGTCTTCGCCACCGAGTCGAACTCGTCGATGAAGAGGATACAGGGGGAGAGCCGCTTGGCGACCTCGAACGTCTTCTCGACGTTCTTGGCCGTCTCGCCGAGGTACTGGCTCGTGATCATCGACATCTTCACCTCGACGAGCGGGATGCCGAGCTGGTGGGCGAGCGCGCGAGAGACGGTCGTCTTCCCGGTTCCCGGCGGGCCGACGAACAGCAGCTTCCCGATCTCGCGGAGCCCGATGCTCGCGAGGTACTCGCGGTGCTCGATCGCCTTCACGATCTTCTGGATCTCGCCCTCCTGGTCGCCGGTGAGCACGAGGTCCGCGAGCGTCGTCTCGATCTCCTCGGGGGCCTGGACGTTGACGAGGTCGAGCATCTCGCCGTCCTCGTCCTCGTCGAAGTACTCCTCCAGCAGGGCGTCGATCCAGACGCGGTCGGCCTGGATCGGGCGCACGTTGTCGCGCGCCTCCTCGTGGGTCACGGGCGCGTCGAGGTCCGCGGCGAGTTCGAGCGCGGCGACGATCGTCGGGTTCTCGGCGATCCGGTCGGCGCCGGCGCGGTCGCGGTACCACTCCAGCGCCATCGCCGGCTGGGTCAGCGAGATCTCGCCGGAGAACTCGGTGCGCTGGGTGAAGAGGAGGTCGGAGACGGCGTCCCACGGGTGTTCGACCCCCGTGGCGGTTCGCGTGGTCTCGCTCGTCGCCTTGAGCGGTCGCTCGACGCCCCCGGGGGCGTCCTCGGCGGCGTCGTCCGACCAGAACACCTGGCGGAAGCGCGGGGGCAGGTCGTTCTCGTCGAGGTCGCGGTTCTCCGTGTAGAGGTGCGTCGTCAGCACGAACTCGACGACGTCGAGCGCCGGGTCACTCATCCGCGCGACGTAGCCGCGGGACGCGGTTAAGCGCGTCGAACCGCGGTCGCGACTGCCGGTGTCGAGCCGTGGTCGCGACCGCCGGCGACGACGAGGACACGTCGCCCGCCCCATATCGTATCGAACGCTTATTAGCCCTGGTGACAGACCTACCTGCCATGAGCTCAGAGGACGCGGCCGCCCCCGGCGACCCCTCCGGAGGGGCCGACGCCGACGAGGACCACGAGAACGCGCTCCAGGACGTGATTGCCGTCGACCCCGACGACACGGAGCGGGGGACGGTGAACCGGCTCGACGCCCACACCGGTGACGGGATCCGCCACCGGGCGTTCACCTGCCTCGTCTACGACACCGACGACCGGATCCTGCTGGCCCAGCGCGCGCCGACGAAGCGGCTGTGGGACGGCCACTGGGACGGGACGGTCGCCTCACACCCGGTCGACGGACAGTCGCAGGCGGACGCGACCGAACAGCGCCTCGAAGAGGAGCTGGGGATCACGCCCGACCAGTACGGCGACCTCCGGGTGACGGACAAGTTCGAGTACAAGCGTTACTACCCCAACGAGGGCGTCGAGTGGGAGGTCTGCTCGGTGCTGAAGGTCACCCTGGACGACACCTCGCTCGACCCCGACGAGGCCGAGATCGGCGGCATGCTGTGGGTCGACTACGAGCACCTCCACGAGAACCCGTCGCTGTACCGCCAGCTCCGGCTCTGCCCGTGGTTCGAGATCGCGATGCGGCGCGACTTCTCCTGAGCGGTCCCGTTTCGCTCGGAACGGTGATTCGATCCGAAGCGGCGCGTTGAAGACGCGCGGGCGACTCGTTCGGGTATGACCGTCGTCGTCGTCATGGCGCAGCCGCCCCGCGAGGGGCTCGTCGCGACCGGGATCGCGGAGTCGACGCCGCTCTCGACCGCCGAGGCCGCCGACCTGTACGAGGCGCTGTTCCGCGACGCCGTCCTCGCGGTCGACCGCTCCGGCGGCGAGCTCCTCGTCAACTACCCGGTCGACGACGACCTCCCCGCCGAACACCGCACCGACACCGCCCCCGAGGCCGAGCTGCGCACGCTCGTCGCCGACACCCTCGGCGGCACCGGGGACGCCCGCTTCGAGCGACAGGTCGGGTCGTCGTTCGGCGCGCGCGCCGGGAACACCGTCACCCACCTGCTCCGCGAGGAGAACGCCGACTCCGTCGCCGTCGTCACCCCGCAGGCGCCGCTGCTCTCGCGCACCGTCATCGACTCGGCCGCGATGAAGCTCCGGACGAACGAGGTCGTGCTCGGCCCCTCCACCCGAGGACGCGTCTACTACGCGGGCTTCACCGCGCCGATCGACTTCGACGGCGCGTTCGAGGCGCCGAGCCTCCCGACGCTGGCGGCGCGCGGCGCCGACGCCGACCTCGACGTGGAGTTCTTGGAGTCCTCGCCTTCGATGGTCGACGGCGACGACCTGCTCGACGCCGTCCCCCTGCTGCGCGCGCGGTTCGCCGCCGAGCGCGTCGTCCCCGACTACACCGCCGCGTTCGTCCACCAGCACGGGCTGGACGTGGTCGTCGAGGGCGGCGCAGAGCGGGTGGTGCGAGACTGACTCGCGGACCGCGGACCGACACCACTTAGTCGAACGATGCCGACCGTCCGGACGTGGTGGGATGGCAGAGTGGCCCATTGCGCCGGTCTTGAAAACCGGTAGCCTCACGGCTTCCTGGGTTCAAATCCCAGTCCCACCGTAAGCGCGGGGCGCATTCCGCGCCGCGCGCGCCTCGTGCGGGATTCGAAGCCCGCGATCCGCGGCACCCGAACGAGTTTCCATGGTCACGCGAGTAGGTCTTCCGTGTGACCCCCAAGCCACCGGTGGAGAAAACGGATTCAGTTACGTCTACGCGGACTCTGGCCTCACTCGACGGCGACCGAATCGCCGCTCCGCGCGCCTTGAACCGCAATCACACCGCTAATCGCCCGAAGCGAGCGACGACACTCCAGTCTGGTGGCGTGTGTTATCGCGTGCCGCATTATCTTTAACAGGTTTCCAACACATGTTAGAGATAGGTGATACAACGATGAGCTACGAACTCGATCCGCTACCGTACGATTACGACGCGCTGGAACCGCACATCTCCGAGCAGGTGCTCGAATGGCATCACGACACCCACCATCAGGGGTACGTCAACGGCTGGAACTCGGCCGAAGAGACGCTCGAAGAGAACCGTGAGTCCCACGACTTCTCTTCGTCTGCCGGGGCCATCCGCAACGTGACCCACAACTCCTCGGGGCACATCCTCCACGACCTGTTCTGGCAGAACATGTCGCCGGAGGGCGGCGACGAGCCCGAGGGGGCGCTGGCCGACCGCATCGCGGAGGACTTCGGCTCCTACGAGGCCTGGAAGGGCGAGTTCGAGGCCGCCGCCGGCAACGCCTCCGGCTGGGCGCTCCTGGTGTACGACACGTTCTCGAACCAGCTCCGCAACGTCGTGGTCGACAAGCACGACCAGGGCGCGGTCTGGGGCGGTCACCCGATCCTCGCGCTCGACGTCTGGGAACACTCCTACTACCACGACTACGGCCCGGCCCGCGGCGAGTTCGTCGACAACTTCTTCGAAGTCGTCGACTGGGAGGAGCCGTCCACTCGCTACGAGCAGGCCGTCGAGCTGTTCGAGTAAGCGCGTTCGAGAGGACGCGTTACGCGCGTCGAGATCCGCATTTTTTCGCAGGGCGCTGTGTGGTGAGTGGCAGATCCGTTCAGGCTGGCTGATTTATGAGTGGTCGCCGATGGGTCAGCGGAGAACGGCCTTGGTACCCGGTTGACACCGGGTTACTGACGAACACTCGCAAAGCCCCAGCCGGGAGGCGGGCGCACGCTCGCTGCGCTCCTCGGTCGCTCGCGCTGCTCGCTCCCTGTGGTGCTTGCGTCGCCTGCGCCCGCCTCCCGGCTGCCCCTTTGATTCCTGCCCCGCACCGCGACCGCACCTCACGCCTCCCCAGCCTCGTCGCTGGCGGCTGTCGCCGCCAGCGACTCCCTCGCGCGTGCTGGTTCGCGTCCTTCGGACGCTCGCAGGCACGCGCCACCGCAGTTGATCGTGTGGCCTCAAATCGGTCGTGTGGCGATCGATTCGAGCCGTATCGGCAGCGTTTACGGAGCCGCCGCCGTACCGCCGGCCATGCCCGAGCCGAAGTCGACGTTCGACGCGACCTACCCGTGCGAGTTCTACGAGCCGGCGGAGCTGTTCGAACCGGACCTCATGTACACCGTCCCCGAGATCGCCCGGCTCCTGCAGGGATTGGAGCCGGACGCGGGGGTCGATCCCGACACCGAGGCGGTCCTGATCGACTGGGCGATCCCCTGGGTGATGACCCACGCCGAGGACATCGTCATCGCGGAGCCGCTGGAGGAGGACGGCCCCGGCTACTACGGGGTCGCCGAGCACGCGGTCGACGGGGGCGAGGGGAGCGGCGAGCGGGACGACGCCGAGGGAGACGCCACCGGCGGCGACGGGGACGCGTGAGCGGGGACCGACCCGACGACGCGCCGGTCCTGCTCGTCGCGGGCGGCGCCCGCGTCGACGCCGGCAAGACGACGTTCTCGATCGGTCTGACGGCGTGGCTCGCCGACCGGAGCGGCGACGCGGTCGGCGTCAAACCCCGCGCCGGTAACGATCACTGGTTCGACCACGACGACTACCGGATCGCGACCGACGGCGGGCGCCTCTACGGGAAGGACGCGCGGCGGCTCGCGGCCGCGAGCACGCGACCGCTCGCGGCGGCGGGCGGCGGGGGGCGGCCTCGGCCCGAGGCGGTCGCGCCCGAGTCGATCAACCCCGTCCACCGGCTCTGGCGGCCGACGCCGGGACGGACCGGGATGCTCGGCGACCCGGACCGCACGTTCCTCTGCGACCGCGTCACCGGCGCGGACGGAAGCCGGTTCGTCGTCAACGGCGCGGCCGAGGCGGCGGGCCTCCTGCCCGACGGCCTCGCGGAGCGGCTCCCGGTCGCGGACGCGACCCGCGTGGACGACGTGGGGGCGTTCAACGACGTGATGGCCGCCGACTACCTCCCGGCGTTCGACCGGCTTGCGGAGCGGGTCGCGGCGACGACCGCGCCCGTCGTCGTCGAGTCGTACGCGGACGTGGCCGGCCCGCTCCCGCGAGACGGCCCGGTGACGCCCGACGCGGTCGCCGTCGTCGACCCGGGGCGAGCGCGGATCTACGCGGGCGATCGGTACGCGAAGGCCCGCGCGGTCGCCTCGGGGAGCCCCCGCGAGGGGACGATGGAGGAACATACGGGGACCGTGACCGACATGATCGAGCCGTTAGGGACGGTCGACCTGCCCGCGCTCGGCGGCGAGGTGCGGGGGAATCCGGAGCGGGTCGCGGAGCGCTACGGGGCCGCGTACGCGGCGCTGTGCGAGGCGGTCTGACGGCGGGCGAGGAGCGGGGCGGGGCGTCGGTTACGCGTTGGGCCGTCGGTTACGCGTTGCGCTTCGTGTAGTGGTCGATCGCGGACTCGATGGAGGAGAGGTCGGCGTTCACCCGCGAGTCGGCGACGCGCATGAAGCCGGGCGTGTAGGAGTCGGAGTAGTCGAAGATGGCGTTGACGGCGCGCTTCGGCGCGGAGACCGCCGCGAAGTCGGTGACGGTGTAGACGCGGGTCGTCGGGAACGCGGTCCAGAACGTGCTGGAGATCCAGCGGTCGTCGTCCTCGAAGGTCGTCCCGACGCGGCCGGTCGCGAGGTACTCGCCGTCGTGGTAGAACAGCAGGAGGTCGCCCTCGGACATCCGCTCGAAGGTGGATCCGTTGCCGCTCTCGTCGTCGACGGCCCACAGCCGGGCCTCGTCGAGGTCCGCGAGGGGGTCCGGTCGGTCGTCGTACTCGGTGAGATCGACCGCGGACCGGACCGTTCGATCGAAGTTCTCCGGGTCTATCGGGACCAGGAAGACGTTCGCGCTCATTGCCTCCGTTTTCGCCGGGAGGGTTTTAAACCCGTCCGTTGCCGCGTCGCCGCCGTCAGGGATCGGCGCCCGGTCGGAAGATGACCCCCGGTCGGGGGACGACGCCGGATCGGGAAGACGGGCAGACGGATCCGAAGAGGTAGCTCAGTCGTCGTCGTAGCCCTCGTAGATCCGGTCCATGCGCGCGGCCATCACGAAGTCGGACTCGTGGAGCCCGTCGATGTCGTGGCTCCACATCTCGACGCCGACCTCGCCCCACGAGAGGTGGAGGTCCGGGTGGTGCCACTCCTCCTCGGCGAGCTCGCCGACGTCGTTGGTGAACGCCAGCGCGGTCGCGAAGTCCTCGAACCCGTAGCTGGCCTCCAGGTGGTGGTCGTCGACGACCTCCCACGCGTCCCCGAGCTCCGCGAGGTACTCGGCGTACCCGTCCTCGGTCAGCGGCTCGTCTCCCCCCTCCGCGTGTTCGACCGGCTCGTCCGCGAGCGATGATGGCATGTGACAGCGTTAGGCGACGAGCGGCTTGTACCTTCGGTGCCGGATCGAGTGTTTGTGAGGGTCACAGGGTTCGATGGGTTGGTGGCTTCCGAGGACCCGTTCAGTCGTTTATACGAGCCTGACGACGAACCGAAGGCGAACACCTCCGAAGCCCCAGCCGCTCGGCGATATGTGACTGCATCCACCGAGACACTCCCAAAGCCCCAGCCGGGAGGACGGCGCACGCTCGCTGCGCTCCTCGTCACTCGCTCTGCTCGTTCCTGCGGTGCTTGCGTCGCCTGCGCCGTCCTCCCGGCTGCCCCTTTGAGTCCCACCCGGCCGCACCGCAACCGCACCTCACGCCTCCCCAGCCTCGCGGTGAGCGCTCGGAGAGCGCTC